>PBDC01000081.1 GCA_002717185.1 Rhodospirillaceae bacterium | reverse complement strand
TTTCAAAGGTGTTGAGCATATCTGCCTATATTCGGCCCCTGCTAGGGTATTGAAAGCCAATGCGACAACTGATGCGTAACTGCCTAATCGGCTTCCTGCTCGCCGCGTTTGTCTTTTCTATACCGCTGGATTTAGCCGCCCTTGCAGACATTTCGGGAAAGCCAAAGATAATAGATGGGGACACCATTGAAATTGCCGGCCAGCGCATACGATTGCACGGTATTGATACGCCTGAGATGGGACAACTCTGTGAGGCCGATGGAAAGCCTTGGCATTGTGGACAGGAGGCAACCTTGGCACTAACGAAAGCCATAGGCCGCAACTTGGTGGGATGCTTTGAGCGCGATAGGGATCGTTATGGGCGCGTCGTTGCTATTTGCAAGATTGGCGGTTCGAGTGGTTTGGACTTAGCTAAACAAATGGTCTCTGAGGGTTGGGCGCTAGCCTACCGCTATTATTCGATGGAATATGTTGCTCAAGAGGAAGCTGCGAAGGCAGTTGGCAAAGGCCTTTGGCGGGGTGAGTTTGTGCGACCTTGGGATTGGCGCCGTGGAAAACGCCTTGCAATCGAAGCGGTAAATAACGACCGCCCTTGCCCTATCAAAGGAAACATCGGGAGGAGTGACGTCCGCATTTATCATGTTCCAGGTGGCGCCCATTATAGGCGCACCAAAATTCACCAGAACAAAGGAGAGCGTTGGTTTTGCTCGGAAGAGGAGGCACGGCGTGCAGGTTGGAGGCGGTCTAAACGATGAATGAATACGACATTTTGAGTATTTTGTTTAACACCAAAAATTTGGCCGAAATGATGTGCTAAAGAAGCAGTGGCAAATTAAACAAGCGCATCAGAATTTTTTTTCTGACGCAGGACGATTAGAAATTTTGCAAGAGTTTTCCCGTTGTTGTTTTGCGCCTGCTCTAGCCATTTTTTGTCTTGGATACGTTCAAGAGTAGGTTTTTATGTCCAAGTTTGTTGTTTTTGTGGCAATAGCCCCCCGGGCCTGGGTGCCATCAATGGCGGTCAAAGAATTGGCTGTATCTTTCGGGGTTATGCCGAAAGCTGCAAAGAAACGCTTCGGCCTGCTTCCAGCCGATGCATATAACTGACTGTGTTGTAGTCCCATGCTGATGAAATTATCCGATGGGGTTAAGGGGGCGTCATGCATGATTGCGGCTGGGCTCCTGATGACTATTCAGGACGCTATAAGCAAATTGCTGACGACTGATTTCCACCCGGGTGAAATCATGTTTTTTCGCGGGCTATTCACCTTTGTGCCTATCCTAGCAATTATGGCAATCAGGCCAGGTGGCATAAGCCAATTGGTTAGTCGCAACCTAAAGGGCACGATGATCCGCGCCATACTGGGCGGATTGACCTCCATTTTCGTCGTAATATCATTTATTTATCTGCCGCTGGCTGATGCCCTGGCGATTATTTTCCTCTCGCCAATTATGCTCACCGCGTTGTCTTCGCCTATGTTAGGAGAAAGGGTCGGATGGCGACGTTGGCTTGCTGTTTTCATAGGCTTCACAGGCTTGTTGTTGATGGTGCGTCCGAGCGGTGAAGGTATCCCTTACTTCTATATTTTCCCCTTGTTTACAGCGCTTTTGTCAGCGTTGCGTGATGTTGCGACACGTCAGTTGCGAAACGACGACAGTGCTGTTTCGATACTGTTCTATTCGATGATTGCTGGTCTATTGATCGGTGCCGTTACCACGCCCATTTTTGGGGCCCATTGGCCCAATTCAATACAATGGGGACTCTTTGCTGGTGCTGGTATTTTGAATTCGCTATCGCACTTACTCGCGATCCAGGCCTTATTGCTGGCACCTGGGGGGACAATGGCGCCATTTCGGTATCTTTCTCTAGTCTGGGCAGTTGTTATTGGGTTTGCAATTTGGGGAGATGTACCGGATACGTGGAAATTAGCGGGGGGGATATTGGTTATTGGAGCTGGGTTGTTCATTCTTCACCGTGAACTTCGCCGAGAATAAATGACCACACCGTTCTTTCTCGCTGCATTCAGGCGAGCATAAACTCTGTCTTTTTGGAGTGGCGGTCTAACCGCCGAATTGCCCTATCTGCTAGTTCTGTGTCCGACATTGTGATCAGCTGTTTTCCAGCTACAGTCTGCCGCGTCATCACGGACGGCCCCTTCAAAAGCTTGTGATGTCGTCAGCGTTGCTTTCCTCAGAATCCATTTATAATTCCGAACGATGTCCGCCGGTTTCCACACGTGACAGTTGGCCGCACCAGAGGCTGAGGTGCTTGTATCGGGTACCCTATTCCCTTAAGGGATCAGGCTTAATTTTCCCCAAGCCAATCCCCATGAAGCATTCTAAAACCGCGGCCGATAATTGGTTGAACTTGTTTGTCCTGTCAGCGTGTCAGGCGCTGTTTTTTAGCGGCCGGACCTTAACGTTCTTTGCCGCCGCGCTCGTCGCCATTGCCATGTTGGGAGAGGACCTGACATTTGTAACGGCGCCGATGACCATGATGTTGGTGGGGACCGCAGTGGCCACCTTGCCGGCATCGCTGCTTATGCGGAATTGGGGACGAAAATGGGGATTTGCTTTAGGTTCCGTTGTCGGTTGCTTCGGTGCCGTGGTGGCAGCAAAGGCTGTGGCCATAGATAATTTCATTTTGTTCAACGCTGGCTTATTCCTGTCTGGTATCTACGGCGCCTTTGCTCAGCAATATCGCTTTGCAGCGGCCGAGGTGGCTCCCAAACACTTGAAGGAAAAAAACGTCTCAATCGTCATTGCGATGAGCGTGATGGGCGCCTTTATAGGGCCGGAGACAGCGCTTATCGCCAAGTTCTGGATTGTCGATGTGCCTTTCCAAGGCGCTTTCCTAGTGTTGGCCCTGATTTACGCACTGTCAGGTGTGATTATATTGTTTGCCCGGATCCCGAAACTGGCGGCTGAGGATTTTGCCAATACGGGTAGGCCGATGACTGAGATCAAGAAGTCACCGGCTTTCATCGTCGCAGTCATCGCTGCACTGCTTGGCTATGTGGTTATGAATTTTCTAATGGTAGTGACCCCGGTAACCATGGAGACCCTCAAGACTGAAGTGTTTTCTCAAGACAACATCAAGCTTGTTATTCAGTGGCACGTGGTTGGCATGTTTCTGCCTGGTTTCATCACTGGCGATTTGATCCAACGGT
Source organism: Rhodospirillaceae bacterium (assembly GCA_002717185.1). Next base: position 15,613 of record PBDC01000081.1, on the reverse strand, counting down.
ATGGTGTGGTGCAGGTGATTGCCGCAGGTGCGGCCATCCTGTTGGCGTCTGTCCTGGTGGCTTTGCACGGCGTTAGCTTTAGCCATTTCATAATATCGTTAGTGCTCTTGGGCATTGGTTGGAATTTCACTTTCACGGGTGGCACCTTGCTAATAACCGAGGTCCATTCGCCAGCGGAGCGGGCCAAAGTCCAAGGCACCAATGATTTTCTGCTGTTCACGGGGCTAGCTGTATCTTCTTTAATGGCTGGCAGCGTCTATCATTATTTTGGCTGGGTTTGGATCAATTATGCCATGTTGCCAGTGATCCTGCTCATTCTGTTTTCAGCGCTGTGGCTGCGCTTGGTTCGCCGGCGGGAACAAGTGGTAGCTTAAGCACCGGAGCGTGGGAAAACCACGGCTCGGCTGGTGCAAATCCTTTCCCCTAATAACGCACTCCTGCGGGTTATTAGCGCCAGGCGAAGACCGGTTGCTCCAGGTGGTCGACCCGTGTTTCTCGGCCGAACAGGCAAACTTCGCGGAACTGATAGATCACCGCAGCCGTTGGCGCGTGCACCTTGGCGCGTGCGATGTTGAGTCGGATCAACGGTCGTTCACTTTCTGGAATCGAAGCAAACTCCGGTGTTTCTGGTCGTGCGAGCCGCTCCAGGGTCACCACATGGACGCGCTCTACTTCACTCGGCTGCGGTGTCACCTTGACAGTGCCGCCGGCCCAAACGACGACGGGTGTGATGCGATAGCCTGACCGCGTCGGGTAGTCATCGAGTACACCTAGGACGGCATCCTCACCCAATTCGACGCCCATCTCTTCATGTAATTCGCGAAGCGCCGCTTCGATTGCGTTTTCACCCGGATCAAGACGACCACCGGGCAGCGCGAATTGGCGGGAATGCGCGTTCAATGTGGCCGTCCGACGGGTTAGCAAGAAGGATGCGCCGTGCCGAGAATCGACGACTGTCAGCGCCACGGCTGCATGCGTCAATTCCTCGTTATCAACCTGTCTGTGGTCGAAACGCTCGATATTGCCGAGCAACTGACGGCGCAAGGCTTCGTCGTAGGTGTAAGTCACGCGGAGAAACGGACCTTGAAGGGATGAGCGGGCAGGGCGAAATATTTTGCCACGCTAGCGTGCTGGCGGTGACGGTGCAATCGCAATCTCGGTTGTTTGGGTCTCTGCCTTGCGTAATTTTATTGCGCTGCAGAACGCCATGTCCCGTGCCACCTACCTAGCGACCTTGCCATTTGGGTCGCATAACAACACGTTCTTTGCAGTGGCGCTACACGCCTTAGATGTGCTGCGCTAGGCACGCGCTGGTGCGGTCAATCTTAATTAAGTTGCTGGTTGTCATTTCGGGACCACTATCGGATTTCGGTGTCGGGCTGTATCACAGCGAGTTTGCCTTCCAGGCTGGTGCCACTCGGCGAAAGACCTTGCACAGAATCAATGGCGAAGGAAAACCTTCACCCTGCTGGAATTAGCGAGTATCTGACTTCGCCGTCACCGATGTTAAACTGATCAGCATGCGGGTCAATAAAGGTGCCAGTATGTCGCTGTTGTCGGGATTGCAGGTTTATCAGATCGGGCCGAGCTTGTCGGCGGCAGTTTGCGGGCGCGCCTTTGCCGACCTTGGCGCGAGCGTTCGGTGCAAAAACGCCGACCGATCGACACCGTTGGCAGCCTATCTTAATGACGGAAAGGCTGCGACTGCCGACTACCTTGAAAAGGCGGACGTTATCGTCTGCGAGGGTGGTCCTTCAGCGCTGCGTGCGGCTGGCACCGAAATCGAGACGCTTCGTGTTCGCAACACCAAAGCCGTCATCGTCGCCATCAGCCCATTTGGGCAGACCGGTCCGAACGCCAATCTACCGGCGACAGATCTGACCCTGTTCTGCGCCAGTGGCATCGCACGCATGCTAACGGGGCAAGTCGAAGATACCGGGGAACCGCCGATCCGCCCTTTTGGTGAGCAGTCTGCCTTCATCGGTGGTCTGGCGGCAGCCTGTGCCGGAATGCAGGGTGTGTTGGCGGGCGTGAAAGGGGCGTTGGTTGATGTTTCGATCCAGGAGGCGCTGGCCACCTTGGCTATCACCGAAATGACCCGAGCCAGCCTGACCAACCGCGCCTGGTCTCGCAAGCGGGTCGCGGATGGTAACGGGGCGACGGTCTGTATCCTACCCGCCAAGGATGGCTATGCCGCCATTTCGCCGCGCGAGAACCATCAATGGGCTGCATGGCTTAAAGTTATGGGGTCTCCAGACTGGGGTTCAGAGGTTCGTTTTGAGAAAAAATCGGACCGCATAGAAAATTGGGAGGCGTTGCATGCGCTGATGTCGGAATGGAGTCGGGTCAAGACCAAACAGGCAATCGCCGACGCTGCTCAGGCGGCGCATGTGCCGAGTTTTCCATTACGCGAATTAACCGAACAGCTGACGTCACCGCAACTCGAACATCGGAATTTTTACCGCCCGTTCGTATGGAAGAACCGCACGGTGCAAGCCCCAGGGCCGGCTTATGGCCTGTTGCAGGATGGTCCATGCGAACATCCGGATCCGGTAGCGGGATCAATGCCCTTAAACGGTGTCCGAGTGCTCGATTTTAGTTGGGTGATCGCTGGCCCGACTACGACTCGATACTTAGCCGCTATGGGTGCGGAGGTCATCAAAGTAGAAGCGCCTGGGCGAGGCGATCCTGGGCGAACCTCGGAACTGCACACGGTTTTGGGCCAAGCTAAAAAAGCCATCGTACTCAATCTCAAGAATGAGGACGCGGTCAATATCGCCCGTCGGCTTGCCGGGTCATGCGATATCGTGATCGAGAATTTTGGCACCGGGGTAATGGAGCGCTTCGGTTTGGGGTCTGATGAATTGCGTCGCGAAAATCCTGGGCTGGTCTACATTTCTGCTTCGGGCCTCGGCCGCACGGGACCGGAGGCGAAAGCGGTTGCCTATGGCACCTTGCTGCAATGCTATGCTGGATTTGCTGGCCTCAACCGGCACGCCGACATCGTGCCGCGCGTCGGCATGGCTTGGCTCGATCCCATGTGCGGTCTGAAGCTTGCCTATGTCGCGGCCGCGGCAATTTGGAACCGAAGCCGGACTGGCAAGGGCGCGCGCATCGATTTTTCGATGATCGAGGCGATGCTCTGGACCTTGGCAGAGCCGTTGTTGGCGGCGCAATTGGGTGCAACAACGGAACCACGCGGCAATGGTTCGAATTGCTTCGCGCCGCATGGTATCTATCCGGCATCGGGCGATGATCGCTGGGTTGGTATCGCCGTGACGGATGATGCTGCATGGAAGGCGCTTTGCGATACGATACCGGCTTTCTTAGATCTGCGTGACCTGGCGTTCGAAGAACGTCAATCGCGGATGGTGAAAATTGACGCAGAGATCGCGGCGTGGACCCAGGACCGCGATGCGACCGATGTTGCGAAGTTGCTCTCTGCTTTGGGGGTCGCGGCTGCTCCGGTTAACACGATGCTCGACCTCGTTGACAACGATCATTTCGTCGCCCGTGATTTTTGGGAAATAAGCGATAATGGAGCATTACCTGGGTTGCCATGGCAGTCGAGCTTTGGGCGGGTGAACGGTCCGGCACCTGTGCTTGGTGGGAATACGGACACTGTGCTGCAAGAGGTGCTCGGCTTGTCAGCGGAAGAGATTGATAGGATGCGGGAAGATGGGGCGTTCGGTTAGTACTCTCCGCTGCGGTAAATCTCGTCCAACCGTTCGATGTCTTCATTCGGTAAATCTGGGAATGGTTCGCCGCGCTTTCGCAGCGCTCCGGTGAAGTTAGGTTTGCGTTTCTCGTTGAAGGCTTGCCGGCCTTCCTCGCCATCAGCGGTGTTCTGTATCAGAAGATTGTTCATCAGGTTTTGCACATGCCAGGCCTGATCCGTTGGTAGGTCGCCAAAACGGACGACGAATTCTTTCATCATGCGCACGGCAACTGGTGGCATCTCGACGATATGGCGCGCCATTATTTCGGCCCGCTCAAGTAGTTGGTCGTGCGGCACCACTTCGTTCACTAATCCGATCCGCAGAGCTTCTTCCGCACCGAATGGTTCATCGGTCAACAGAATTTTCATGGCGTCGATATAACGCAATTGTTTGGTAAGTAGGGCGGCGCCCGGCCCGTTACCGACCCAGCCTTGGCTGAGTAACGCGAACTTGAAACGGGCATGCTCGGCACTGGCAATGCGAATGTCGGTCGAGGACAAAAGGATATAAAGGCCCGCGCCGGCGGCCCAGCCATTGACCGCGGCAATCACAGGCTTCCATACTCGCGGATAGTGGTCACCCATGCGCCCATCGACGCCGGTCGGTGTGCCGTACACGGTGCCGGCAAGCGGCCAAAACATTCGCTGCGCGCGCAGCATCTCGCGCTCCTCGTCGGACAGCTCAGGACGTGGCTGCAGGTTGTGCCCACCGCAAAAATGCCGGTTGCCTTTGCCGGTCAAGATGGCGCATCGGACCTCACGGTCTTCCCACAGGTCTATCCAAGCCTCTGAGATCTCATCCGATGTCTCCTTATCTAGTATGTTCGCCTTTTCCGGATTGTTCAGGGTGATATACGCGACGCCGTCACGTTTTTTGTAATCGATTGCCATCAGGGGCCTCCGCAATGTTCCGCCCGCAGCGGGCGTTTCCCATCTTTAATAATAATAATACGGCGGCCGGTACATAAAGGCGTGGAAACTACAATTACTGATCGAGAGAACGTAGTTTTTCATCTCGTGCGTGGAGATGGGAACCTTCAAGAACCTAAAGCATGTGTTCAAAGCGCTTAGGCGGGATGAGAATAACAGGATAGGTTTTGGGCGCTTCTAAACATTGGGGTGCGCCATTGCTATGCAGGTCAAAATTTTCGATATCCGTGAACACTGCCTTTATGCGTAAAGCCTGAAGATGAGCATCCGCCCAATCCGTAAATTTATCCAAAATCGCTTAAAGATGCTTGGCGAGGCCGACCAACCCGTAATTCGCCGGCTATATCGCGAAACCTCGCTATAAAGGCACAACGGCCGCTCCAACTAGGACCAGCGCAGCAGCGTGCTCGACCAAAATTTGATCAAGCTGAACCGCGGGTTTGAAATACTGCGCCATGACGAGGGCTATCATTCCGATTATCTCCTCCAGACACTGGAGGCGGTGTGCTATAATCCGCTGGTCCTGATCCTGTCGTTTCGCAAATAGGATTCATCAAATCTTTACTTCAAAGAGAGCTTTCCCAAGGCGGTCCTCGTGTCGCGTGAAACGCGGGTGTTATCCAACGTCGGTTACTCCATGCTTTAGGAATACGTGCGGTTCTGCTTCGTTTGTCGCAGATCGCGGACAGTGGCTAGGATGTTCAGGGTAAATGCAACTTATGCATCGACCGTATGGAGTGGCCGCGGGAACAAATACATCCTGGCAAGCTCGATGGTTTCCGCACCAAGACGCGGTTGAGATAACGGAGCCAAATTGAAACTTTATCTCGCCGGCCCCGACGTCTTCCTGAGTAACGCGCTGGAGGTCGGCCATCAGAAAAGAATCATGTGCCAAGCACGCGGATTTGAAGGTCTTTATCCGCTTGACAACAAACTTCCAGAGGGTGAGGCCGCCATATTCGCAGCGAACCAGGGTCTAATGGACAAGGCCGACGCGGGTCTATTTAACCTGTCGCCTTTTCGCGGACCAAGTGCCGATGTTGGCACAGTCTTCGAACTCGGATATATGGCAGCCAAAGGCAAAAAGGTTTTCGGTTATTCGAACGACGGGGCCTCTTACGCTGCTCGTGCTGTTTGTTCACACGGGCCGACGGTCGAGGAAGAAGGGGTGTTGCGAGACAGGAATGGCCATATGATTGAGCGTTTCGGCCTTACCGACAATCTGATGATCACCGAGGCGGTAAGGTCGAGTGGCGGGTTTTGCCTTGCAAAGGCGGAGGCGGGAGAGCCAAAGCTGGCGGCGTTTAGCGCGTTCAACGCCTGCCTTGCCAAAATACGAGGCGAGTGAGATTTGCCTTTGCTGACACTGTCGAGATCCTATTTGGATGCACACCGAATCAGGAAGCGATTAATTTCTGTGTAGGTGCAACGAAATCGATATGTTTTAGGCGAGGCTTTGCCTTAACTGTTGGGTTAGTATGCCGGTAATCGGTTGCTCTAAAGACAATATCCGAGGGGATCATCCGCACATTGTGCAATTACTGCGTAAAGCGGGTGCGAAAGTCAGCACTTCAGTGGCAAACTGATGGTCACTGTGGCCGTTGACACTTCAGGTGGATGCCATGTGCGCGCTGCAACTGGAGCCCACAGGACGAAACACGGTTCCTAAACGAAGCTAATATTCCAGGACCGGATCGACGCGGTTTTCCAAGGGGTTGCCAGCGCGGAAACGGCGCATATTGGCAAGGACGTGATCTAGCGTCTTGGGGATATAAACGTCCGTGTCGTCGGAGGAGCAGTGTGGTGTGATGATGATGTTAGGTGTATGCCAGAGCGGTGAGTCCGCTGGCAACGGCTCGGGATCGAACACGTCGAGGATAGCGCTGATATCGTTCGCTTCGCAGCGAATTCTTATCGCTTCGTAGTCGATCACCGCCGCCCGGCTGTAGCTGACGATGCCAGTGCCGGGCCGCATAGCTGAGATCTCGGTAGCACCAATCAAATGTCGCGTGTTGGCGGTGGCCGGTGTCGCGACAAAGATGAAGTCGGCGCGTGAGATCAGTGAAGGGATCGCATCCGGGCGGTGCATTTCGTCAATCGCCGGGTGTTCCTCGCCGCTGCGTCGAACACCCAGTACCGTCATGCCAAACCGTTTCGCCCAAGTCGCGACGCCGCCGCCAACATGACCGACGCCAACGACCAGAAGAGTCTTACCGTTTATGCTACTGTTGAATGTCTGTTCCCACCGGGCAGCGCGCTGATTTGTGACCATCTCTGGCACCCGGTTGTTCAGCATTAGTAAGGACATGATAGCGTACTCGTCTGCCCGTTCCCCGTGGATACCTGCATTGTTGGTGAAGGTGGCACCGTCTGGCAGCCAGTCGAACGGCGCGAAATGCTCAACACCGGCGCCGGTGGCGTGAATCCAGCGAAGCCGTGGCGCGCGATGCGCCAGGTTCACGGTGTCGATGTCCCAGCAGATCAGGGCATCAGCGTCCGCGATCTGGAAGTCAAACTGCGCGCAGTCATATCCGATGGTCCAGTCGAATTTTCCGGCCATATCCGGGCTGCGCTCCAGAGCCGCTGCGATCTTTGCCGGTGTTACCTCGAAAACTTCGCCGAGGCTTGAATCGTTTTCGATATGCAGTTTAATTACATTCTTACTCATTATGTGACCATCCCTCGGGTAGGATTCGGTCTATCCACCACTGCGCTAATTCGGGCACTAGGGGCTCGAGGTGCGATAGTCGGCCTGACTGCGCAAAGGGTGAGCTGAGTCCACGGTGCTGGAGGGCGGAAATGTCATTGTCCTCGCCCAGGGTCGTGTCCCAACGCTTGTAGTAGTAGTAGACCTTTTCTTCAAAATCATCGCGTTCCACTGTTTCCGTTGGGAACAGGGCGCCGTGTATGACCTTAGTATTATCTGGGCCGTGTGGCTGCAGCTCGAGATACCAAATGGAATCGAGTGTCATACCGAGCATGGTCGAAGGGTTCAGGCACACATAGTTGGTGCCGCCCGCCGCCCGCCCTTTGAGGGTCGGGATATGAGGCAATTCGTGTTCTAGGTCTTCGAACAACAGCGAGCGGGTATGGTTATCGTGATGCTCGCGGATGTCGAGCCAGTTTTCCGATGTTGGTGCGGCGGAGTGCTCCATTTCCTTCGGATTCAGTGTTGCCTGATGGACCATAGGTAGATGGTATTCTTCCATAGCGTTTTCGATATGGATTTTCCAATTGCATGGCACGTCGTGCTCTATCTTGCGCACTAGGCGCAGATTTTCCAGATCGTAAGAGCCCATGATTTCTGGAAAGTCGCCGAGATAGTCGATCAGTGGCTCTGCGTCCCAGTCAAAATTGATAAACATAAAACAACCGAATGTTTCGAGCCGCAGCGGGATCAGGCCGTTCGCTTCTTTGTTGAAATTGGCTGTCTTTTCCATGCCGGGACAACTGTGCAACGCGCCATTGAGCCGAAAAACCCAACCGTGATAGGGGCAGACGAAGGCGCGGCAATTGCCGCTGCCATCCGCCACGGGTGTGCCGCGATGGCGACAGGAATTGGCGAAAGCGCGGATCTCGCCATCTTCACCACGTACAATGATCAGCGGTATGCCGACATAGTCGACCGTGATGTAATCGCCCGGCTTGGCTACCTGATCAATATGGCCGAAAAAATTCCAAACCCGCATGAATAGGTTCTTGACCTCAAGATCATAGAAATCCGGCGATGTGTAGCACCAGGGTGGCAGCGACTCGGCCTCTTCTACCGGTTTGAAAACATTGGCGAATGCTGCGCGATCAAACATGTCTCTGGCTCCCTGTATTATACCCATATTGTCACCTCGTCCTTTTCTGCATGTCAACTAAACCGCCACTGGTGGGCCCGAAGGATTCGAGAGCAGCGGTGTCGCCGGTTACACTCTGAATCGAAAGCGCATATTAGGGTTTCGGAACACGATTATGCTCGACAAGATATCCCCATCGAAGTCATCGGTTGAGACGGTCACAGGCAATTGGCTAGGCGGGGATCAGGTGGCGGCAAAACGAGCCCTGAAACAGCGTTATCCCACAGTGCTCGATATGCGTGCACGTGCGCAGCGGCGGCTGCCGCGCTTTGCCTTCGAATATCTCGATGGTGGTGCTGGTGCTGATACGGGGATTGACCGCAACTGGAAAGCCTTCGATGCCATTGAGTTGGTACCACGCTATGGCCAAGTAGTCTCACCACCGCCGACAGACACCACACTATTTGGACGGCCCTATGCAGCGCCGTTCGGCATTTCGCCCATAGGCGGACCTGGCACCGCGTATCCAGGGGCCGAGGTCTTCCTTGCACGGGCGGCGCAAGCTGCACGTATCCCCTACACGATCGGCGTTTTATCTGCTGTCACCATTGAGCGGGCGATTGAACTGGCCCCGGATGTCCTGTGGCTGCAGCTTTATCGTTTTGCCCGTGATGAGCACCGAATAGGTCTTGATTTGGTGCGCCGCGCCAAAGCGGTTGGCGTTCAGGCGCTCGTACTGACATGGGATACGCCGGTGCGAACAACCCGGCCGCGCGAGGTGAAAAGCGGTATCGTTAATCCTTTTCGCCTGACCAATCGTCTACGTCTCGATGCGATGACGTCGCTGCCCTGGTTGCTGTCGATGGTGCGTAATGGCATCCCTCGCTTTGCTAGCCTGCGTCCTTATATGGACGGTAAGACGAGCTTTGCGGACGCTGCTGCCTTTATGCGACGGGAGAGTGGTGGGGCGTTTACCTGGGACGAGATAAGCCGCTACCGAGACGCATGGGAGGGACCACTACTGTTGAAAGGCGTGCTGCATCCAGAAGATGCCGAAAGAGCGATCGCGCTTGGTATCGATGGTCTACATGTAACCAATCACGGCGGCCGCCAGATCGATGCACTTCCTGCATCCATCGATGTGCTGCCAGCGATCGCGGCTCAGGTTGGCGGAAAGGCGACGATCATCGTCGACAGCGGCGTGCGTTCTGGCGTAGATGTCGCGCGGGGGGTGGCCCGCGGAGCGGATGCTGCGTTTGCTGGAAAGGCTTTCCTTTGGAGCTTGGGGGCGTTGGGCGAACAAGGCCCAGGGCACCTAATCGATTTATTCCAAGAGGAACTCAGCGCGACGCTGGGCCAGTTGGGCTGCGCTGCGGTGGGCGACTTGCGCAGCGTCACAGTGCGCCACGCAAACGCCTATCGGCAGCAAGATTTTTAGTTCTAGTGGGTTAGATCGCGCCTTCGTCTTGCAGCTCCCGAATTTCATTCGGCGATAACCCCAGCATTTCGACTAACACCATCTCATTGTGTTGGCCGGGTTCTGGCGGTGCCGCGCCCGGTTGTCCTGGTGTGCCAGACAGTTTGAAGGGAAGGCCCAGCAGATTGACCGTGGAGCCGTCAGGAAGGGCTGCGGGGACTACCATGTCGTTGGCTAGGACTTGCTCATCCTGTAGCACCTGATCCAGCCGGTTCATCGGCGCCGTCGCAACGCCTGCTGTCTCCAATCGGTCAGTCCAAGTTCTCACGTCTGCGATGGCGAGTAACGTCTCCAGATCACCTCGCAGCGCTTCATCATGTTGGCATCGTGTCTCGTTTGATGCGTAGCGCGGGTCGTTCATGAGATGAGACGCGCCTAGTACTCCGCATAGCTTCGCCCACATGGCGTCTGACGGCGCGCCAACCAGGAGTTCTCCATCCCGTGCGCGGTATACACCATAGGGGGAGATCCGGTTGAACCCCGCACCTTCACGTTCGACAAGTACGCCGCCGGCAGTCCAGGCAACGCCTTGGTACCCCAGCAGAGTGACACCAGATTCCAACAAGGACGCGTCGACCCGCTGCCCACCCGCGCCGCGTTCGCGCACCAGCAAGGCACTGACGATTCCGCTATAGGCCAGCATTCCGGTAGACATGTCGATGGCGGCGACACCAAGCCGCACCGGCGGCCTATCGGGTTCGCCCGTTAAGGCGAACAGGCCGGCGTAGGCTGCAACCATAGTGTCGTACCCCGGCTTGTTGCGTAACGGTCCCTTTGCGCCGTAGCCTGAGATTGAGCAGTAGATAATATCCGGGTTGAGCTCGCGCAGCCGGTCGTAGCCGACGCCGAGTTTTTCTGCGGTGTCAGGCAAAAAGCTCTGAATCACTACGTCGACCTTGCCGATTAGCGCATCCAGTAGTCTTCGGGCCTTTGGCGATTTTAGATTGAGGGTGATGTCTTTCTTGCCGCGGTTTACGGCCAGCCAGTTGGAGGTCTGGCCGTCGCCAAGGGCGTAGGGAAAGCCCCGGTTTAAATCGCCGCCCGGGGCTTCGACCTTGATTACCTCCGCGCCATTGTCGGCGAGCATCTGACCGCAGAACGGCCCAGCTAAAACGCGGCTAAGGTCGAGAATTTTGATGCCGTCAAGCGCGCCCATGGTGTGGTCTCCTCTAAAGTGGTTTTGCGACAGGAAAAACAAGAGGCCGGCCACGATTGTAAACCGGAAAAGACATTAGAATGTGGCGGCGTTTTTCCAAAGTGATTGTGGACTGCAACCGAACAGTGCACGGCATTACTGGCTCGCAACGATCACCATAGGTTTGGTCGTGACATGATATAAAGCCTTCCCCTAACAAGAACTCGCAGTATCGCGGCGCTCCGCTAGGAAGCGGTTGATATTCCGTGTTTCCCCGCGGTCTGGGACAGCAGTCTCTAGCCGCTCCGGCACACGTTAGCTGACTATCGCACTGGCATTGCCCGGCATGGTTCCCTCGATTTTCCGACGTCCAACCGGTTGACCCGGTGTTATGTAGGCGCTCTGATCTTTAAAGGGAGAAATGATCGCAGCGGCGGATGGTCAATTACCGCTCTGGTTTCGCAGAAGGTTTCCGTATCCCGAAATTACGGTATGGACGCCGGCCAAGTTTAAACAATGCCAAAGGCTGGACTGGTTGGCTGAGATAACAGGGCGACCCAGCGCTTCTTCTAGCGATTCCAAAATCGCTACACAGCGAAAGCCTGTACCAGCGATCAGGACGCTATCCGCGTACGTTGGGCAGCTGGCCAATATTTGGTCGTGCAAAGGCTCAATCTCTTGGACGAAACCCAAGCCGCGTGGATACATTTCGCTTGGCAGGACGTCACGCCAATTCGCACCTGGGTCATAGCTTAGATAACCCGCGGGGGCTAATTCATGATCCTCAAGGTATCGGACGCCGGCTGCCACCGTTACATCATTAAACCAAGGCGGTAGGACGAGAAAGGGTCGCTTTACCCCTAATGCGTTCAACGCTGCCATTGTGTCCAGGCCATTTGTCGTGACGGGGATGTCTGGCCCGACAACTTCCGATAGTGCGTTCAACGCTGCCGCGTCCCAGCCCTTGCCGCCAACGAAGCTGCTGGAACTGTGTCCGATGACCACTGCAGAGAGACGCATGGATGCGAATTGAGTGGCTCCCCGCGTAAGGTCGTCCGATAGCAAGACGGACTTGCGGTCCTCCCGCCAGGTTGCCCAGGGTGTCGCTGCGGTGATGCGCGCCGCGTGTACCGAGATACCCGATGGTAGCATAGCCCACCACTCGGCCTCCGGCACCGCTTCGCTGCCGACGATGAACATCCCGATACGGGCGCGATCACCCCAATTATCGTTTTGTAAAATCAAATTCCGTTTCCCGTAACAAAGATTGGAAAAGCAAGCTGCGATGAAAAGTAGCTTCGTACAACCCCTGGTTTGTTCTTGAACGGCTACAAAAGCGGAAATTATGTCAAGGCGCGGTGTATCGGCATCGGCGTCGCCGCCGCATTTGAAAGACACAAATAGCAGGATTTCCCATCCTTTCTGGCAGCCGCCCTTGTGATTTATTGGATACAGGGATGCGTGAACAGGTGCCCGTGAGGTGCAGGCCTGAGTGTCGATATAGAGGAGGCCGCCGTTCCGTGGTCGTGGTCGCAATTGTTTCGCGTGTAAATCTCGGATAGATGGCCATTACTCGCACCCTGCCCTGGCCGATCGGCTCCCATATCGATAGCACCGATAGCTGTGGGCTGATATGCTGTACGATTCCGGGAGGTCATACTTTTTGGCGAGTTAATGACCCCGCCGGTTCCTCTTGCAGGCCCGGCGGCATGCTGCACAGCACAACTGGGATCCAAATTATCGAAGTGATACGCCTAAGAGATCGCTGTTTGCGCGCTTTCCGATTAATTCTCGCTGGGAGATGGAGTGTCAGCGACCTCGAGTGACAGCCGGAAGTCACAATAATCGGCGCCTTGCATGATTGTCTGCGTGCGTTCAAACTTGATGTTGGGATTGAAGCCACCAAACATCTTGCCGTCGCGTCCGCACGAAAAGATGAAGCCGAGCTCTTCCAGGCCAAGCTCCTTGTACATTTCCGCATACTTACAACGGACGATGTTGTAATTGTATTTGCTATTCGTCTTCTCCAGCACGTCGCGTTTTAGGGCGCCACCAGCTGACCATTGACCGGTGCCGTTCGACAGATGCTCAAGGGAGTTTCCGCCGCAGCGCTCGGCAAGCTGCTGACCCGATTCCTCAGCCAAATTCAGGATCACTTCGGAGGCGACGGCAATGGTCTCCTCGCGCCCAAATTTTTTCATGAAAGCCTTGATTAGGGGCCCGGCGATGCGTGCTTCGATTTCTCGTCTTACCAGGATTGGAACGTCGTTGGTATTCATCGTGGTGCCTCCTAATCGTTCACGGTTGCTCTTATCCTACACGGGTGCTGGCGCCGCCATCGACCGGCAAAGTGACGCCGGTTATGAAGCCGGCTTCGTCAGAGGAGAGGAAAAGGGCAGCGTGTGCCACGTCCCAGCCAGTACCCATTTTGCCACGCAATGGAACCGTAGCATCGCGTTCCGCCGCAATTTCTTCACGGGGCCGGCTGAATGCGTCGGCCCGACGGTCGACCGCCATGGGTGTATCCATTTTGCCGGGCAAGATGACGTTGGCCCGGATGCCGTATTCCGCGTTCTGGAAGGCGATCTGCCTGGTCAGCTCGACCATGGCTGTCTTGGTCGCCTTGTAGCCGACCCAGGGGTAGCTTGAAATCGCGGCCATCGAGGAGATGTTGATGATGACGCCACTTTGCTCTCCACGCATCACCGGAAGAGTATGCTTACAGGCGTAGATCATACTCCGAAGATTGACCTGGACGATCTTGTCAAAGGCTTCGGTGGTGATTTCGGTGACTGGCGCATCGCCGCCCTCGACGCTGATCCCTACATTGTTGTGCAGTACATCGATCCGTCCCCATCGGTCGGTGCAGGCCGTCACCATCCCCTCCATATCCGCCTCAATGGTGACGTCGGCGGAATGCGCCATTGCTTCACCGCCCTCGCCCAAGATCAGGTCGACTGTCTCCTGCGCTGCTTCCAGATATCGGTCGACGGCCAGCACCTTCGCCCCCTCGCGCGCAAACAACATGGCGGTGGCGCGGCCATTACCGATGGCGGGGGTTGGGCCTGGGCTTTGTCCCGCTCCGACGATGATGGCGATCTTATCTTTCAAACGGTCTCCCATGATGTATTCCTTATTTTCCTAACTTATTTTTTGGCAGCGGATGTTTTTCAAGTTCGGCGGCGTATTCCGGCTCGACGTCGATTTCAAGTGCGCCCAGCAGCCGCACGACGCCGTTGTAAAAAGCAATCACCATGACAAGGTCGACGATGTGCGCTTCGCTCAGGTGCTCTGTCCATACGGCATAGGTGCCGTCGGAGACTTGCATCCGTTCTGTCATTTCGCGCGCGCCGCGCAGCACCGAACGGTCTAGTTCTGACAGTCCACTGTTGCCACCTTTGGTCTCGGTTTCGATTGCCAGCACGTCCGCTTCAGCCACGCCAAAGTCGCGGCCAATTTTTAGGTGATGACTGTACTCGTAAGGGCTCTTGGTTAGATAACCGACCTGCAGAATTGCCATCTCGCGCAGGCGCGGGTCGAGCGAGCTACCGAACCGGATGTAATTGCCTAGACCACCAAACTTACGCGCTGCATCTGGGCTGTGGGCTAGGGCGCGGTTAAGGTTGATCGGCCGCTTAACGATTTCCTTGTCATCATCGTCCAAATCATTTTCGTCGAGATAGGGCAAGCGGGCCATTAGTCGTTCTCCGTTGGGCGGCCAAGGATTTCGTATTGCGGATCGTTATAGCCGGGGGTCGAGGGATGACCAGATATAACCATACCATCGATAAGCGCTTCATCTGCTGCGGTGAGGCTGTGCTTTGTCGCCGAGATATAGCTTTTCCATTGTGCCAAGGTGCGCGGTCCGGCGAGCGCGCTAGTGACAATGCTATTGTTCAAAATCCATTGAAAGGCGAAGGCAGCAGCAGTCATGCCACGTTTCTCGGCGTGCTTTTTAATGCGCTGTGCCAAGCGCAGTGACTCGGATCGGAACTCGGTTTCCATGATGCGCCGGTCATTTCGGCCGGCACGAGTGCTTTTGCCAGGTGTAGCTTTGGGGTCATACTTGCCTGTTAGCACGCCGCGGGCGAGCGGAGAATAGGGAACGACGCCAATGCCGTGATGGGCGCAGGCAGGGAGGATTTCGGTCTCCGGCTGGCGGTTCATGGCGTTATAATAGGGTTGGCTTGCCGCTGGCCTTGGCACATTTAGCTTGTCAGCAATATGCACCGCCTCCACATGGCGCCAGCCGCGATAGTTTGACAGGCCCCAATAACGAATTTTGCCAGACCGGATCATGTCCCCCATCGTGCCAATGGTTTCCGTAAGGTCTTTCTCTTCTTCATCCTTATGTAAGTAGTAGAGATCAATATAATCGGTGCCGAGCCGCTTAAGGCTGTCGTCGAGGAACCTCATCAGTGCTTTGCGGCTGATCCCTCGGCTGTACAACCCTGGCCCTAGGTTTGCGGCACCCTTAGTCGCTAGCACCCACTCGTCACGATCTTTGGCTATCAGTTTTCCGACGATGCGTTCGGACTCACCCTGGTTGTAGCCGTTCGCGGTGTCGA
>PBDC01000080.1 GCA_002717185.1 Rhodospirillaceae bacterium | reverse complement strand
TGACGTGGTGGTGGTGCACCTGGAATGTGGTCGCCCAATAGTGACCTAAAACTCGGCCGCGATTTGATCCGCGCGTACCATTCCCGTGCCGCACCATGGTCGTCCCAGGGGACGTCGCCTAGATAATCGACGCAAGACAGGTGCGCGGCAGCGGCTATGTCAGCCAACGACAACTCATCGCCTGCAATCCAGCGGCGCTGCTCAGTCAAGTAGCCGATGTAGTCGAGATGAAAGTGAATATTCTGGTTGCCTGCCCGGATCGCGGCCGAGTCCGGCTCCCCCAGCCCAAGGAACCGCTTCATGATTTTCTCATTAACCAGATTGGCCGTTACCTCGCGCTGAAACTTCAGATCAAACCAGGCGACCAGCCGGCGCGTTTCCGCCCGCATCTCCGGCGAGCGGCCTAACAACGGTGGATCTGAGTGTTTCTCGTCAAGATATTCAACGATGGCTGTTGAATCCGCGAGCACCATACCATCATCCTCTATCATCACTGGCACTTCACCTGTGGGATTAAGCGCGAGGTATTCCTCGCGCCGTTCCCATACCTTTTCGACCTTTAATGAAACGTCGATGCCCTTCTCGCCCAATACGATACGGACCTTGCGGCTGAAAGGCGACAGCCAGAGATGATACAACAGTGGCATGGAGCACATATTAGGCTTTACGCCCAAAATGGAAAGGCCGCGCATTCCACCCGGCGCCAACCGCTCTCACGACCAGGTGTTAGAGCCACTCGAGCATTCTCGCCAGCACGACTTGCTAAAAAAGCATCACACTCTCAGCCTCACTCGTTAAGGACCCAGCTAGTAAAATCCGGCTGCGTCTGCACCGCACGAGCGGTGATCAGGCCGCAGCTTAGTTACTCCCAATACGCCGTTTCCATGCACTGAAAAATCTAGGTTTCGGCGCTCACCCATTGACCCAAATCGTCACCCGGTTCGTAGGAGAAGGGAATATCAGTAGTCATACCGGCGGCTAAATTAACGCCGAGCGGACCGAGGGTGAACTCACCCCCACTTATGCAATCGCTGTAACTCAATTTGCAGCCTTCGATAACAACAGCCGCGCAGAATGGCGCACAGCGAAGCGGTCATCTACCTGTGCGGTAGCGATAGGTACCCAAAGTCGCGCCGCACACACTATTAACGATAATGGTCTTGCAGTTGCTCAAGAGCGGATTTGTCTTGCGAGACTGGATGACAACTTCCTCGCTCGACAGACCTTTGCCAACATAGGCATTAGCATCGCCGAAAACCTCGGCCTTTTAGTTATTCAGCGAACCGTGCGGCTCGTTATAGTTTAAAATTGGCACTAAACTGCGCTACCGTTAGATTCCCGAAGCTGAGTATAAACCTGTTAACATCTATGTGGAGCGGGCGTGGCGCTATACCACATCTTGATACTAGCGATTGTACAGGGCATTACCGAGTTCCTGCCCATTAGTTCGTCCGGCCACCTTATTCTCACCTCGCAAGTATTAGGCTGGACCGATCAGGGTTTGATTATCGATATCGCTGTGCATGTAGGCACCCTGTTTGCGGTCCTGCTGTATTTCTGGCGCGATATCTGGCTGATGCTGGCCGGCCTCGTCCTCCTAGTTACAGGCCGCAGTAGCCGCGGCGCCCAACTAGCGCTCTACATCATCGTCGGCACTATACCGGTCATTCTGATAGGCTATCTGGGCAAAGACCTGATCGGGACAGCGTTGCGCAGCGCAGAGGTCATCGCTTGGGCCACACTCGGATTCGGTATCCTGTTGTGGGTTGCGGATAAGTTCGGCATGACCTTGCGCACAATTGAACATTTAAGTTGGGGCGGTGTCCTGTTCATCGGATTGGCACAAGTCCTCGCCCTGATACCTGGCACCAGTCGTTCCGGCATCACGATTACAGCCGCCCGACTTTTAGGTATGGAGCGGCGGGAGGCAGCGCGTTTCTCGATGTTGCTATCGATCCCAACAATCATCGGCGCCGGGGTGCTGAGCGGCTACGATTTGTTCAAGGCCGGTGATATAGCCTTGGGACTAGATGCACTGATTGCCGCCGCCCTCGCCTTTCTCACCGCCATCCTTGCAATCTGGACGCTTATGCAATGGTTGCGTCGGGCAAGCTTCACGCCCTTTGTGATCTACCGAATCCTATTGGCCACGGGCCTGCTCTACTGGGTCTACGCCTAATTTAAGCAGTCAACAGTTGGCAGGACCATAGGCGCCAGCTCCTCGGAGCTCCGCCCCGCCCAATCGCGGCCAGACACTTGGACAATTGATCTTTGTTGTGCGGCCTCAAGCGCCTCAGAAGCCGCCTGGAGATCGATGTTCAGCACTTTTCCATCGGCGACAACCTGTTTGCCATCGACATAAACATCCCGCACTGCGCGTTCGGCCGCTACGAATATCAAGCTTCGCAACGGTTCCCGTAACGGCATCATCGACGGGTCTTTCACATCGATCAAAACGAAATCAGCCTTGCAGCCAGGAGCCAGCCTGCCGATATCGTCCCGACCCAGTGCCTTTGCCCCGCCCAGTGTGGCCGCGTCGAAGACATCCCGCGTTTCCAGATCGTCGACTGTCTCCATAGTAACACGTGCGATGCTGCCGACACTGCGCATTTCCTCAAGGAAATTATGCGGATAAGTGTCAGTTCCAATTCCCAAATTGACCCCGGCGCGACGGTAATCACCAAAACTGTGCAGGCTAATACCACGCCGCATGAACACAGTTGGACAATGGGCGACAGTCGTTTCCGTATCGCACAGAATGTCGAGATCATTTCTCGTGGTCCAGTGCAACCAGGGATGATGATCGAGGAAAATGGCGTGCCCAATGATAGTATGCGGGCCGAGTCCACCGATATCCTTCAGCCATTGGATTGGTGTTACACCATGGCGGCGTATCATCTCGTGAAATTCATTGACGCTCTGTGCTGCGTGAATCTGGAAGGGCAGCTGCCTTTCCTGCGCGTAGTCAGAGGCGTCCCGGATCAAATTTGGGGTGCAGGTATCGATCTGGGCCGGGCTAACCATCCCGCTTAACCGCCCAGAGGGATGCTGCCGCGCCAACTCGATGAACCGCTGTGCCTCCGCAAAGGCTTCACGCCCGGCCACTTCGTCCCACTCGTAGTCGATTCGCTTTCCGTCTGTGACGAACCACCGCGCATCCCTGAACATAGGCGCGGCCACCGCCCGGATACCGCTTTCAGCAAGTGTGTCGAGCCAGCCGTCGAATGGAATGGAGAGGTCTGCGACCGTTGTCACTCCGCTCATCAGCAACTCCGCCATCGCGACCTGCATGCTGGCAATGGCACCGTCGCGGTCGTTGGCAAAAACCGGCAAAAACTCGTACAGCGAACTGTGCCAGAAGTTTGGGCTACGCGTTTCGTCGGTGAGTCCTTTCCGTAGCGGCTCGCTTGTCGGATGGGTGTGAATGTTGACAAAACCAGGAATGATCAAACGGTCACGGCCATCTATTTCCGCCCCCGCATCACCTGCGTAGCGACCGCCAACATGGCAGATCGTCCCGCCTTCAAACGCTATATCGGCGTCGCGCAAATAGACGTGCTGCCCACCCGAACTATCCCATGCGACTATCCAGGCCGCGTTGCGGACGACCGTTACTGACATCTAGTTGGTCTGCGCCTCATGGAACCGGCCACCGCGGCGGAAACGGTCGAGATAGGTCGGCACGATAAGCTCGGCCGCCGTCGGGGTAATCCCGAGAGTTTCCAATACCGGCGCAGAGCCTGAAAAAACATTATCTGATTTCAGTAATTTAACCTGATCACGCGTCAGCAGCGGTTTGGGCAATAATTCCAGGAACAGCGCCTTCATCGAAGCTGCCCAGAACGGAACCGGCAGCAACAGGCATTTTCGATCTGTCACGTTTAGCACTAGTTGCATCAACTGTTTAAAGCTGTAAACCGTTGGACCAACAAGCTCGTAGGTCTGACCGGCGGCGTTGTCGCAGTAAAGGCAAGCAACAATCGCGTCCGCCACATCGCCTACATAAACCGGTTGGAACTTAGTGCCACCACTACCGTAGAGATCGATCGACCCATTGCTGAAGGTTGGGAACGGACAGCCGAACACTGGCAGGAAGGGCGACAGTCGGGCAATCGCAGCGAACTGATTAAAAAAGTCGTCATCGGGCCCAAAAATAACGCTTGGCCTTACGACCGACGCACCCTCAAACGCCTTGCGAACCGCCTCTTCACCTGCCGCCTTCGACGAGGCGTATTGCGACGGCGAGGTTAAAGAGGCGCCAAGCGCCGACATCTGCACGAAGTGTTTGACGCCAGCATCCTTGGATAATCGCGCGATACGCTCAGCACCTTCGCGGTGAATGGCGTCGAAACGTTGCCTCCCGCGGCCATACAGTATCCCTACCAGGTTAATGACCGAATGCGAACCTTCAACCGCCGCAGCCACCGCCTCCTCATCCAAAATATTCGCGCGCACCGGCGTAACCTGCCCCACATCGCCCATTGGTTTTACCAAACCGGCAGCTGCCACATCGCGCACTGCAACCCTTACGACGAGCCCCCGCGCCGCCAGTCGGGAGACAACATGTCGCCCAACAAAACCGGAGCCACCGAATACCGTGACCTGTTTCATAATATTTAGCCTTAAGGTTGCCACCGCCCTGCACGGTCGTTCGAAGCATTTTAACGTCACATATCATCGCCTGCATCGCCTAAATTATCACAAACATACCAACGAAGTTTCTATTCAATAACGCGAACCCCTAGCGAACTGGTTGACAACGTTAGCGCCTAAGCCTATCACGCGGCATTAATCTGGACTGGCGCCCAGGTGGCGGAATTGGTAGACGCGCAGGTTTCAGGTACCTGTGGCCGCAAGGCCGTGGAAGTTCGAGTCTTCTCCTGGGCACCAATTACGCCCCTTACAGAGGGTGAAAGGCGTTTATTGTCGATCGAACTGCACAAAGGTGACCTCCCAGACGGCCTTGACTTTGGCCACAGCGTCGCCATCGATACCGAGACCATGGGGCTCGACCCACATCGGGACCGGCTCTGCCTCGTTCAGTTGTCGGCTGGTGATGGCGATTGCCATCTGGTGCAAATTCCCGCCAAAAATCGGACTGCCCCAAACCTAATTCGTCTTTTGGGCGACCCCAACGTCTTGAAACTATTTCATTTTGCGCGGTTCGACGTGGCTGTTCTACACCATGGTCTAGGTGTCGCCTGTGCGCCGATATACTGTACCAAGATCGCGTCCCGACTGGTCCGAACCTATACAGACCGGCACGGCCTAAAGGATTTGTGCCGAGAACTGCTCGATGTCGACATATCGAAGCAACAGCAATCCTCCGACTGGGGCAGTGCGACCTTGTCCGAGGCGCAGATAACTTACGCCGCAAGCGACGTTCTGCACCTGCATGCCTTGAAAGAACGGCTCGACGCGATGCTGCAAAGGGAAGGTCGCACCCATCTAGCGGAATCCGCATTCGGATTTTTGCCAACCCGGGCGGCGCTGGATCTTGGCGGTTGGTCGGACGAGGATATTTTCTCACACAGCTGAACGCACCGCTAAAGTCTACAGGATACTTTATTTATTCACCACTCACGACTATGATTCCTACTAATGATCACGGCAAGAGACATTACAAACTCGACTGACCGATGATACGAAAAGGATCAGCAAGCTGAGTTCCTTGCATAAAAAGAAACCAACCTCGGAAGCAAAAACCGACCTTATATCCGCCTCTCGCGTGCTATCGCTTGAAGCGGAAGGTATTCGTGCGCTCGCCGATTCACTGGATACCCAATTCATTGGTGCCGTGGACAGACTTTCCGCCGTTAAAGGTCGAGTGATCGTGACCGGAATGGGTAAAAGCGGTCATATAGCGCGCAAAATTGCCGCAACTTTGGCCTCAACAGGGACACCAGCATATTTCGTGCATCCGGGAGAGGCCAGTCACGGCGATTTGGGCATGATCGCGCACGACGATGCCGTTCTCGCCTTGTCGAATTCGGGTAACACACAGGAATTGAACGATCTGGTAGAATATTCGCGACGGTTCTCTATCCCCTTAATCGCAATCACCGCGCGAGCAAATAGCATGATCTCGGAATTGGCAGATGTAGCACTTATCCTGCCCGCTGTTCCGGAAGGCTGCCCAATGGGTCTGGCCCCGACCACCTCTACTACGATGCAGCTCGCACTCGGCGACGCGCTTGCGGTCGCTCTACTGGAGCGTCGTGGCTTCTCCCCATCGGAATTCCAGGTTTTCCATCCAGGTGGACAGTTGGGATTCAAACTACAGCGGGTCGGCGAACTAATGCACCGAAGCGACGAGGTGCCTCTTGTGCGCGATTCAGTTCGCATGAGCGATGCAGTTTTGGCCATGACAACAAAACATTTCGGCTGTGTTGGCATCGTCAACGCCAATGGGGAGCTAATCGGCGTCATCACTGATGGCGACTTGCGGCGCCACATGGATGACTCTTTGTTGTCCCTCAGTGTTGGTGAAGTGATGACGGTTGACCCGCAAACCATCCGGAAATCCGCTTTAGTCGCCGAGGCCCTAGCTCTGATGAACGATCGTGCAATAACTAGCTTATTCGTACTGGAAGACAGCCGCCCCATTGGCATCTTACATATCCATGACTGCCTCCGAGCCGGAATCCGTTAGCGTAATACCGACGGCGGCGGAGGCGAGCAAACGCAACTTTGCGCAGCTCTCTTTTCGGCGTAGACGGCCCCGCTACAGCCCTCTCTACGGGCAATTTGTCGGGATCGCAAAATTTTTACTCCCTACGATCGCTACAGCGGTGATTGTCATTATAGTCGTCTGGCCCGAACTGAGCGAACAGCGAAGTCGTTTCACGCTTGAAACGTCCCGGATCGACCGGTCGGAGGCGGAGAATCTTCGCATGGTGAATGCGCGGCTCACGGGGGTCGATGCAAGTCGGCGGCCCTTCACGGTAACCGCAGATGCTGCCGACCAGAAAGACGCAAAATCTCCCGAAATTGAGCTGGTCGCGCCCAAGGCAGACATTCTGCTGGGCAATGGAACCTGGGTCGCGCTAACCGCTGCCAAGGGCAACTTCAATCGCGACCAGCAGTTGCTCGAACTGATTGGCAACGTCAATTTGTTTCACGACAGTGGCTATGAGTTCCGCACCAAGAGCGCCGTGTTTGACCTCACCGCCGGGGACGCTACGGGCACCGAACCTGTGGAAGGTCAGGGCCCATTTGGCCACCTACAGGCGCAGGGATTTCGGATCTATAACCGGGGCGAAAGAGTCGAATTTTTTGGCAAATCAAAACTTACGTTCAACCCTCAGGCTGGGCAGAAGACAAAATGACCCGGCTCACGGCCATCTTAATGGTGACATTGACACTGGGCCTTATTGGTCCTGTCTTAGCACAAAGCGTTGTCTCATCTAGCAGTGACGGACAGGTAGAGATCAACGCAGATGACGGGATCGAATGGCAACGCGACACTAAAGCCTATATCGCCCGCGGTAACGCCCGCGCCGAACGCAGTGGCATAGAGATTTTAGCGGATACACTCACTGCGTTCTACCGCGACGGCCACAGTGAAAACGGTCAGAGAATTTACCGCATTGACGCTGATGGCAAGGTCCGCGTGCAGTCGACGTCTGAAAAGGCTTTCGGCGACAAGGGTGTCTATCACGTCGATCAATCGGTTTTTGTGCTCGTAGGGGAAAAACTTCGCCTGGAAACACAGAGCGCTACGATTACCGCGCGCGACACACTGGAATATTGGGATAAACGCCAACTCGCCGTCGCGCGCGGAGAAGCAATCGTCGTCGGCTCAGATGGCCGGTTGCGTGCCGATATTCTCACGGCGCATATCGCCAAGGGCAGCAACCGGAATATTGATCAGATCGACGCTTTCGGCAACGTGCTAGTGTCAACCGGCGCGGCAATCGCACAAGGCAACGAAGGCGTGTATAATCCCAAAACTGAAATCGCAATCCTATGTGGAAATGTGAAGATCACACGCGGTAAAAACCAACTGAACGGCAACTGCGCGGAGATCAACCTTAAGACGGGCAAAAGCCGTATGGTCGGAGGTGGCCGACGAATTAAGGGAATCTTTGAGCCGAAGAAATAAGTCAGGAAAGTACAAAACACTCGTGGAAGACGAAACCAAAAAAAGCCCGACCAACAAGTCGCTACAATGGCCGGGCGACCGCCTCCTGACAAATTTGGATGCAGCCGAAAGCGATGCCAAGCCTCCCCAATTAGTCGCGGAGACACCAGGGCTCATCATCAACAATATCGGTAAAAGCTTCAAGAAGCGCCCGGTGCTGCGCGATGTCAGTATTGCACTGCGTCGTGGCGAGATTATCGGCCTGCTCGGCCCCAATGGTGCGGGCAAGACGACCTGTTTTTACATTATCACTGGGCTGATCGCGCCAGACTATGGAGCGATCTCACTGGACGGTGCAAATATCACACAACTTCCAATGTATCGGCGATCCCGTCTCGGTATCGGATATTTGCCTTAGGAAGCTTCTATTTTTCGAGGCCTTACGGTCGAGAACAATATTCGCGCGGTACTCGAGGTAGTGGAATCTGATCACGACCAACGCGAAGCGATGCTCGATGCCCTTCTGGCTGAATTTTCGATCTCGCATCTTCGGCGCACGCCGGCCATCGCCCTATCCGGCGGCGAGCGCCGACGGGTGGAAATCGCCCGTGCCTTGGCTTCGCAACCGGCCTTCATGCTGCTCGATGAGCCGCTAGCGGGGATCGACCCCATCGCAGTGCATGACATTCGCGATCTCGTCTATCACCTGAAGGACCGCGGAATCGGCGTTTTGATAACCGATCACAACGTCCGTGAAACCCTTGATATGGTCGAACGCGCATATATTTTGCATGATGGCATGGTTCTGATGCAGGGAGCCCCAGGTGAAATCGTCGACCATGATGAAGTCAGACGTGTTTATCTCGGCGAGCGATTCAGTCTCTAGCAGCTTTTAGTCGTCAGCACTTAGGACAGAATGGCACTTACCCCGCGTCTAGAACTCAGGCTCTCCCAAACACTGGTGATGACGCCGCAACTGCAGCAGTCGATAAAACTATTGCAATTGTCGAGTCCTGAACTCGCGTCATATGTGGACATTGAACTTGAACAGAACCCACTTCTTGAACACGATGAGCAAGATAAGGACAATCAGCGGGAAGTGGGTGGAGAGATCGTCAACGAGAGCGAACCGGCCGAGCATTTAGACGCACCCGAGGCCCCCGACACGGCGGAACTAACTGTTGCCGAGACATTACCATCGGAAGGGGATTCACCGCTCGATGACGATTTTGAAAATGTCCACGAGTCGGACGATGTTATTGACATTTACAGCGAATCCCAAACAGCCTTCGCCAGCGATTGTAGCCGTGGCGGTAGCTTCAATAGCGAGCATAAATTTGAGTCTGCCCTCAGCCAGAAACTTACCTTACGCGAACATCTGAACGAGCAGTTGAACCTCGATATCGAGCACCCGGTGGACCGAATGATCGGTGTCCATTTGATCGACCTGCTTGATGAGTCTGGCTGGCTAACTGGGGAACTAACAGCGGTCGCCGAGACGCTCAATTGCGAGCTATCCCGAGCGGAAGAACTCCTGAAGACGATGCAAAAATTCGATCCGCCGGGCATATTCGCCCGAGATCTGCGCGAATGTCTAGCCTTGCAGCTCCGCGAAAAAGATCGCCTCGATCCGGCGATGGAAGCCCTGCTCGATAATCTCAATCTACTGGCCAAACAGGATACGAAGAACCTACTGAAAATCTGCCAGGTAGACGACGACGATTTAGTGGACATGGCCAACGAAATCCGGGCACTCGACCCAAAACCAGCGCTGTCATTCGACCATGAAGTCGCTCAGGCGATCATACCTGACATCCTGATGCAGTCGAACCAGGATGGCAGCTGGATTATCGAACTCAATCCGGACACGTTGCCACGCGTTCTGGTCAACCATACCTACTACGCCAAGGTCAGCAAGGACGCGCCAACAAAGGAGGATAAGGAATATTTGGCCGAGTGTTTCCAGTCCGCGAATTGGCTTGTCAAATCCCTCGACCAGCGCGCTAAAACGATTCTGAAGGTCGCAAGAGAACTCGTGCGCCAGCAGGACAGTTTCTTCGTCCACGGCGTAGAACATCTGCGCCCGCTCGTACTGCGTGACATTGCGGATGTGATCAAAATGCACGAGAGTACGGTCAGCCGCGTTACCACGAATAAATACATGGCGACCCCCCGCGGACTCTTCGAACTCAAATACTTTTTCACACCGGCCATCGCGAGCACCTCCGGCGGTGACGCACATTCAGCGGAGTCCGTGCGTCATCGGATCAAGACGCTGATCAATGACGAAACGCCAGGTGGTATATTTTCCGACGACAAGATCGTCGAGATCCTACGCGACAGCGGCGTCAACATTGCCCGCCGTACAGTCGCTAAATATCGGGAAACGCTGAATATCCCGTCATCCATACAGCGCAAAAGAATGAAGGCGCAGGAGCTTTAGCCGAACAGTAATTCGATGCCATCAAGCATTTGTTCAGGCCTTGTACCAAATATTGACTCTGGTAAACCGCCTCACTATTGTGCCGCCTCCTCACTGGCCGGAGCGTCGAATTGCCCCGCCCGTGCAGACTTTGACAAAAATTTAGGCCGACCCATCCATGCAGCTTTCCGCATACGGCAAGCAGACCGACGTTAACGATACGCTTCGCGAGAATACTGATAAGAGCCTCCTGACTATCGTCATGGATAATTTCGCCAATCCGGCAGAGGCCAACTTCTGCTTAACCCACGAGGGCAAGTGCATCAAATCGGATATCTCCGCCCATATCGGGAAAGACATCATCGTCAAAAGCAATTTCTCTTTGAAAGAAGAGCAGCAACCCACCAAAGAACATCCGTTCACCCTGACTAAGAGGGCGACTCAGATCGAACGGCTGCCGATGAGCGAAACAGTCATGCGGATGAATCTGATGGGCAGCCCGCGTTTCTGTCCCGAAATAGCTCAATTCGCGCCATCAACATTGCCCGCATGCGCAACTACAATAAAATTAGCGAGATAGGCACTGACAGCCTCAGACAGAAAAAAAATTTTGATCGGATAAGACAGATGGAACTGGAAAAACTGATCGACGCCCAGTGTGTTATTCCGAAGCTGTCCGCGTCGTCCAAAAAACAGGCGCTGCGTGAGCTATCGCAATGCGCCGCAGAGCATACCGGGCAATCACGGCAGATAATTTTCGACGCCTTGCTGGAGCGCGAACAGTTGGGCACGACGGGCGTCGGCGGTGGTGTAGCCATTCCGCATGGTAAACTCGCGAGCCTGGAAAACCTCTATGGCTTGTTTGCCCGGCTGGAAACGCCGATCGACTTCGAATCCATAGACGAAAAACCGGTCGACCTGATCTTTCTGCTGCTTGCACCAAAATCGGCAGGTGCCGATCACCTTAAGACGCTCTCACGCGTCTCACGCCTACTGCAGGATAAGGCTCTTTGTGAAAAACTTAGGGGTTGCAACAGCTGCGAAAATCTCCTCGCGCTGATCACCAAGCGAACCCCATTTCCTGTAAACTAAGTGTTTTTCTAGCGTCCTAATCGTAGAATTTAAATATTCAACTCACATAAATCAGCAGACCAAAAATAAGAAGTTGAATTACTCTAGTTAACGCTTAGGTCATGCTCATAGACAACGGCAAAGGCTGGCGTAGTAGCCAGTACTAAAAAGCATTTTTTCTGAAATCCCACTGTCAGAATATAGGCGAAATTCTATGCGTCGAGTTTCACCAGGGCTTCTTGTGACAGATGCCGGGCCGTTCGTTCATTCTTAATGATGCCGCCCGTTTACTGCATGCGGGCCGCCGCGGTTACACCTATCGGCCCTACCTTAGAGGATCGCCTTTTGATCTTAATTTTTTGGACCCGAGGTTCCGGTTCCGGACGGACGAGATCGACATGCAGCAAACCGTTATCCAGCTCAGCGCCGACGATTTCGATCCCTTCGGCCAGGACGAAACTGCGCTGGAACTGCCGCGCCGCGATACCGCGATGCAAATATACACGATCGGTATCTTCGGTTTGCTGACCGCGGATCATCAACTGATTGTCTTCGAGCTCAATGGACAAGTCGGTTTCCGTAAACCCTGCCACAGCAAGCGAAATGCGAAGACTATTCTCACCCACCTGCTCGATATTATATGGCGGATAACCCTCTGCCGACATTTTCGAAATGCGGTTTAGCGTTTGTTCAAATTGCTCGAAACCCAACAGAAATGGACTGTTGAATGCGGATATGCGTGCCATAGCGCGATCATCTCCTCCTTGAATTGAGCAAGCGGCCGAGTTGCCAAGACCCTGAATAGGCACCTTGGCACGAAAAGCATTTGGTGTTCCGGTCACCCATATTCAAGCGGTGCCGGCAGATGCTACTGTCTGCGTAAATTCTCAGCAGGGAGAGTAATGCTATGCCGACAATTCAGGCGAACGGAATAAACGTCAATTACAGCCTGGAGGGCCCTATCGATGCGACTATGGTCACGTTGAGCAACAGCCTTTTGTCAAATTACACAATGTGGGACGCGCAGATGCCGGTCCTGACCGAAAAATATCGGGTCTTGCGCTACGATACACGCGGCCATGGTGGGACCGAGGTGACTCAGGGACCCTACAGTTTCGAACTGCTGACTGAGGACGCCTATGCCCTGCATCAGTCGCTTGGTATCGAGAAGACCCATTTCGTTGGCCTGTCGATGGGAGGCATGATCGGCCAGTTGCTGGCAGTCCGGCATCCCGACCTGCTACTCAGCGTCACACTCTGCGACACGACTAGCAAGATGCCGCATCCAGAAATCTGGGACGGTCGCATCGAAGCAGCGCAATCGGGCGGTGTTGAAGCAGTCGTCGAGGGGACGCTGGAACGCTGGTTCACACCGGCCATACATGAAAACAATCCGAACGAAATCGAACGCATCGCGACGATGATCCGTGGCACGAAGACCGCTGGTTTCATCGCTAACTGTCAGGCGATTAAGGCGATGGACCAGACCGGTATCCTAAAGGAAATTAGAACACCGACCATGATCATCGTCGGTGCTGAGGATCCAGCGACGACCCCGGACATGTCTCGTATTATACATGCGGAAATCGTAGGTTCCGAGCTTGCGATCCTTCCAAACGCATCGCATCTGGCAAACGTGGAGCAGCCGGATGCCTTTAACGATGTGTTAATGGCATTCCTATCTAAACATTGACGTTCAAACCCGCTTGAATGCAACAACCCCACCATTGGCCTGTTCAGCCGGAACCCATAGCGTGCCGTCAGCCGTTTGCTCCGGCACAATGCCCGCCTCGGCCAAGCATGTGCGCGGCTTAGTGAGGTCGTCAACCCCAACTACAACAGCGGCCGCACACGGTAGATCGGGTGCCATAGCCCCACCGAACCGGACCGCATAATCAGTTGGGCTCAAAACTGTCGCTACGCCTCCTCCCGGCAAATAGATGCAGCCGTCGTCGGCCGCGATCCCGACAATAGCTTCAAGTCGCCCGAGAGTAGGTGAGCAAGGTTCAGCACAGAATACGACCTCCTCGAATGCAACAGCGCCATTGGGGTGTGCGATCAGAGATGGTTGCCAGATGACCTCCGGCGTCTGGTGTTCAATTACGATAAACCGCCCCTCTGGGAAGAGCGCGTCCTGGCTAAAGATGTTACGGAAACGAAACTCACGCGTGCCGTCGCCGAAGGGTGCGTCACGCCGCCGCTGCAGCGGCGGATCGAACCCGTCAATTCGTTGGGACAATGCGGCATAGGCTGGATCAGCTTCCAGGCAACGAAAAGCAGTAATGTGAATACCCTCGAACCGGTTGAGAAAGTCGGTCCAAGGATTGTGTTTTGCCGGATCTGTAATCCCAATTAGTTCCAGGTAGCCACGCTCGAACATCACGCAGTGGTTGGCAGTCGCCCAAGGCGCCATAGTCGCACCATCCGGCGTTGCTCCCATCTGTGGGCTTCGCGCTGCGACTTGAAAACCAAGGTTCCGCCAGCGTTTCTCACCGGCATCAAGGTCGCGAACCATAAATCCAACATGGTCGAGAGATAAGCCATCATCTGTCATTATCTATCATGTACTCCTAAATTAGCGGCAACTATCTTACAGCGGTCGTCTGGAGCATGCTTCGCGTGCTCTGGTTGATTGGTAATCCGTCCCTCTAATGACGAACTATTTGAGTAACGCCATTCGGCTAACGATCAAACCGCCAATCTAAACGCATCACCATCGCGCACGATATGGCCAGCGGTCGGCGAAGCGAAGTGTGTTCCGATGATGAGAACCGGCGCGTCTGCATATTTATCCAACAAGGCATATCGCGTTTTGCGCGCCTTGTCCGGATCAGAGTCCGCATTACTGCACATGCCCGGGATTGCCATCTGGCAGGGATGATGCATGCAGTCCCCCGTAATCAGCGCATCTTCACCCTTAGATGAAATGCGGACACTGACATGCCCCGGGGTATGGCCGGGAGTAGATTCAAGCCATACTTCTTCGCAAATCTTGTGATCGGTTTGGACCAAATCGACCAATCCGGCCTCGAAGACTGGTCTTACCGAATCCCCTACAATATCTTCGCCGCGGGCTTGCGTAGCGTCCTCCGCACTCCAATGCTCCCATTCGGCCTCACCTATCAGATAGCGGGCGTTATCGAAGGTTGGCATCCATTTTCCGTCAACCCACATAGTGTTCCAGCCGACATGGTCCACATGCAAATGTGTGCACAGCACCGTATCAATCGACTCGCGCGGATAGCCAGCCTCTGCGATGTCATTTAGAAAGGGGCCGGACCGCATATTCCAGCCTGGTATCGCCCGTTCTTTGTCATTGCCGAGGCAGGTATCGACCATGATGCGCCGGTCCCTGCTCTCAATGATGAGTGCGTGGATGCTCATGATAAGACGACCGTCCGGGTCGGCAAAGTGCGGTGTTAGCCAGGGAATTTTTTGAATAACGTCGCGCGTCGCTTCGGGTAGGATAAAACGGCTGCCACCAGTCGCTACGAGCTCTATGACCTGCGTAATCTTAACGTCGCCGACCTGCCATTTGTTCATTTCATTCCCCCTTCACGGTGAATAGCGGCATTGAACACACTGTCCCGCGCTGGTTCAATGGGCTGTCAACAAATGGATAGAACATGGCCTATGAAACGATCGAGGTGCAGCCGATGGCAGGCGCGCTTGGCGCGGAAATCTCTGGCGCCGAGCTGACTAACCTAACTAATCAGGCATTCAGAGAAATTCATAAAGCGCTTCTCGAACATCAGGTGCTGTATTTCGACGATGTTTCGCTCGATGACGATCAGTTGGAGGCATTTACCTTACAGTTTGGCCCCTTTGGCGATACACCCTTTGTGGCCTGTATGCCAAACAACCCGAATATAATAGAAGTACGCAAGGACGCCGATGAAACCGGCATCAATTTTGGTGGACGCTGGCACTCTGACTTCAGTTTCCAGGAAATTCCGCCGAGCCTTACATTGCTGAACGCCTACACCGTGCCGGCAGTCGGTGGCGACACGCTTTACGCCGACATGTACAGCGCTTACGAAACGCTTTCCGACGGTATGAAGACGATGTTGGAAGGGCGTCGAGCAATTCACAGCGCCCGACGTTCCTACGGAACCGGCGGCCGCTTTACAGCGAACCCGAACCTGACCCGCATGCCTGTCAACCCAAGTCCCGAGGCCGATGCAGAGGTAGCCCATCCAATCGTCCGCACCCATCCTGAGACAGGCCGCAAGGCGCTATACGTCAACGCGGTCTACACCGTGCGGCTTGAAGGCATGACGGAGACCGAGAGTGCACCGATCCTCGGTTTTCTCTGCAATCAATCGACACGGCCAGAACTCACCTGCCGCGTTCGCTGGGGCGAACGCGGTTTGGTGGTCTGGGATAATCGTTGTACCCAGCACTATGCAGTAAACGACTATCACGGGCATGCCCGCCTCATGCACCGGACAACCTGCGCCGGAACAAAACCAGTCTAAGGGGGAATTAAATGCGTGCTGTTGGTCTAATGAAGTATGGAGGACCAGAAGTCCTCAAGGTCGTGAATGTGCCAGAAGTTCAAGCTGGCTCAGGTCAAGTGCGACTCCGCATCCATGCAGCGGCGGTCAACCCAACAGATACGATGGCGCGCAATGGGTCCCGAGCCGAGCAGCAAAAAATCGATCCACCGCCCTACGTACCCGGTATGGATGCGGCAGGGGTCGTCGACCAAGTCGGCGACGACGTGACGACCGGTATCAAAGTCGGCGATGCAGTGATAGCGATGGTAGTGCCACAAGGCAGCCATGGCGCATACCGCGAGCAGATCGTCCTGGATCAACGGGCAGTCGTCGCCGCGCCAAACGGGACCACCCATGTCACAGCCTGCACTCTACCCATGAATGGTCTGACGGCGCGTCAGTCTCTCGATCGGCTGGCGTTACAGCCGGGTCAGGTCTTGGCAGTCACCGGATCGGCCGGCACCTATGGCGGCTACGTCATCCAGCTCGCGAAGGCAGAGGGATTGACCGTAATCGCCGACGCTGCTGACAGCGACTGGGCTCTCGTCGCCTCCTTCGGAGCGGACACCATCGTGCCGCGCGGGGACGATGTGGCCGACCGGTTTCGCGAAAAGTTTCCAGAAGGCGTAGATGGGCTAGCCGACGGGGCAGTCCTCAACGAAAAAGTTGTCGCCGCAGTTCGAGACGGTGGTGGCTTTACCGCAGTACGTGGTTTCGAGGGCAAACCAGAACGAGGCATCCGCTTTATGCCCACCTGGGTCAGGCAATATGATGGAGAATACGAAAAGCTCGACCGTCTGCGGCAACAGGTGGAGGACGGTACGCTGAGCCTTCGTGTGGCCGACACCTACCCACCGGAAAAGGCAAGCGAAACCCATCGCAGACTAGAAGCGGGCGGCACTCGTGGCCGTCTCGTCATTACCTTCTAATCCTATCGCGGAGACACATTCATGCAGCAAGGCCAGATCAATTTCACGCGGATGGAGAAAGTGATCTTTGGCAAGTCCGCCGCCGAGGCGGTCAAGTCGGAAGCCGAACGCCGGGGTGCTAACAGCGTATTTCTGCTGGCCAGCGGTACCTTGAACCGTGAAACCGATGAAGTCGAAAAGGTTCGACAAAAGTTGGGCAATCTTTATTGCGGCACCCATGACGACATGCCAGCGCACAGTCCGCGCGAAGCGGTGGTGGCCTGCGCCAACGCGGCACGCGATGCGAACGCCGATTTGCTAATCAGCATCGGCGGCGGGTCCACGACCGATGGCGGCAAAGCGGTGACTATCTGCCTGAAGCACGGAATTACAGAAATCGATGGGATGGAGGCATTTCGTACCGTGGTCGACGAGAGCGGCAAACGGCATTTTCCTGAGTATGCCGCGCCAGATGTGCGCCAAATCGTCGTGCCCACCACCTTATCCGCAGGCGAATTCAACGCCCGTGCTGGCATCACGAACTCCGAGCTACGCCTAAAGCAGAGTTTTATGCATCCTGGGATCATTCCCGTGTCAGTGATACTTGATCCGGCGATAACCGTGCCAACGCCAGATTGGCTTTTCCTATCTACCGGCATCCGCGCGGTTGACCACGCAGTCGAGACCTATCTCTCAATCGACTCCAATCACTATACAGATGGCGCCTGTCTGCAGGCGCTCAAATTACTTGGCGAAGGTCTACCGCGAGTGAAGACCGACCCGGGTGACCTGGAAGCACGCCTTAATTGCTTAATGGGCGCCTGGATGTCGATGACTGGGGTCATAACAGGAGCCCGGCTCGGTGCCAGCCACGCCATCGGGCATATCCTTGGCGGAAGCGCTGGCGTACCACACGGTCACACATCCTGCATCATGCTGCCCTACGTCCTGGACTGGAATGCTTCAGTCAACGGAGGTCGGCAGAAGGATATTGCCGCGGCGATGGGACAGACCGGCACGCCCCTGTCGCAGGTTCTCGACGAATTCATCCGCAACCTCGGCATGCCCCGCCGCATCCGCGAAACTAGTGTCAAGGAAATCGATCTGCCGCGACTGGCTGAAAACTGCATGCTCGACGACTGGACCTTCTCCAATCCTCGCAAAATTCGCACACCCGAGCAGGTGATGGAGATCTTGCAGCTGGCGTATTAAAGCACCGCCATAATCCTTCAGAAAATCGCTACCCGATGTTCCATGCATCAAATTCAATGGTTTGGTGTTTTATCCCTCGATTAGGGCTCGGCAACAAACCGAAACAGTCAGGGTACATTCTTTACCACCTGCAACAGCTTTCCAACGACGCCGAGAGGTTGGCCAAGATTGTGAAGATCACGATCTTCGTGACCTAAATAAATCGCCATATGCCAACGCGAGCCAGTTTTGCCTAAGCTAAACCAGTCGTCCCGACAGCACCTTGATTGAGGCGTCCGCCTAAAATGACTAGAAATTATTGTTTAAATATAAGCGTTATCCTGCCCCCAACTCAGCCGGTTGAACCAGCGCGAGAGCAAATTCGTATTCATTAAAAATTGTGCAAAGCATCTTCTTAGGCGTCGGATCGCAGAAACCTGAGCAGTGGCTTAGCCAGCGCTGGCAGGATTGATTACTATCGTAGCGCCTTTGGAGGCGAGCAATAAGCGGCGGCAGGCTCCATTGCGACCGTCACGGAAAAAGACCAGACCCGAGATCTAGTCATCCTTGTGACAAACCGATCGTCCACAATTAACGGATGAACTGCTTCACGTAGTCCGACCCCAAACCCACTGCTTCGAAATGTTTTCGCGCAGCGGCGACCCGATCAAATACGTCCGTAGTGCCCGTCGTAGTGCCTTCCTCGTCACAGAAAAGCAGTGCGCCGGAATTGTGGAACAGAGTGACCATAGTATCGCCCTCATCGACCACAAGGGTATGCACGTCGCCCGGCGGTTCGTAAAGGTAGCTGCCCGCCGTCGCGACCCAATCGCGTTCGAGATAACGCCAGCGGCCTTCTAACACGAAGCCATGCACCGGCGCCGGATGTCGGTGTCGAGAGACTACACCGGCCTTGGTCACCTTGGTGAGATGCACCCAATAGCCCTGGCTGACATTGTAGCAAAGGGGCCGCGACCAGCGCCCGGGCCCGCTCGGGATCCACAACCGCTCATCTTCCGGCTCGCGCGCGTCCTTCCAGAAGATCTCGTCCTGCATATCGGGGGGCACGAGGGGAGAATAGCGGGTTTCTATGGGGTCAGGCATAAAACGCTCCCTCATTAACGATCAGATAAGTTGCGCCAGCCTAGTCTTTCGGCTGCAAATCGAGAAACCCCGCTAGAACGGCGTTGAAGGCGTCGGCTTCCTCGACATAGGGCATATGACCAGCGTTCTTCACAATATCCATACGCGCACCGGGAATTCCGTCGCGGTAGAGAGCCATGCGGTCTGGGGTCGTCGCAATGTCATGCTCACCAGCGATTACCATAGTCGGTAGATTGATCGCACCGATGCGGCCGTCAAAATCCATCGCGAAGATAGCCGCACCCGCCTCAGCATAGTCCTCGACCGGCACGTCCAGGAACTGCCGTCGAAGCTCAGCATAGCTGTCTGGGCAATTCTCGCGGTATCCATCGCGCAGATAGCGCTCGAGGATCGCATCCACTCGCGCCTCGGCGCCGTCGCGACGCATCACTTCAGTCGTAGTGCGCTGCCCGTCGATGCTAGCCTGCGGCAGGATACCCTGAGTGGTGACGAAGGTGACGCTGCGCAACCGGTCCGCATGATCGAGCGCAAGGGCGAAACCGGCCATACCGCCGAGCGACGCCCCCACATAATGGGTCCGTTCGATGCCAAGCACGTTAAGCAGTGCAACGATATCTGCTGCCAGGTCCTCGATTTGGTAGGCAGCCCCGGCCATCGCTGTGCCACCATGGCCGCGTAGATCCAAGGCGAGCACCCGGCACCGGCCGGCGAAATGGTCAATCTGAGCCGCCCAACTATCAAGTGTGAATCCTTGCGCGTGCGCCAAGGTCAGGACCGGTACACCCTCGGGCCCTTCGATACGATAGTGGTGATCGATACCATTCACGGTGATATGCGGCATCACTGTACGCTCCCCTAACTAAACATCAGTTCCTTGTAACCAGCTGCCGCGACCTCGTCGCAGCGCGAACGGTAGTAGGGCGC
Organism: Rhodospirillaceae bacterium; assembly: GCA_002717185.1. The sequence goes on along the minus strand of PBDC01000080.1, from coordinate 19,995 downwards.
GCTGCCAGCAAAACGGGCAACGATGCGTTTCTGTTTACCCTCAACATTCCAGTTTATTCCGGTCATCCAGGAATCGATTTCGTTAGTCAGAAGACCTTCACTCGTCTCAATCACGTAATCGGTCCAAGCATCCACGGATTCCTGCGGTGGCTCCGAGCGGACCAAACCATTCTCGCGCATATGGACAATGAGGCCGGTGACCCAGTCTACGTTGTATTCAATGCTGCGCGGAATGTTACCGAGAGCCGTGTGCGGCCCCATCAGCATGAACATATTCGGAAAGCCGGCGACCTGCACGCCAAGATAGGTTTCTAGAGCCCCCTGCCATTTCTCTTTCAGCCGCTTACCGCCAACGCCCCGGATGTCGATACGGTCAAAGCTTCCGGTAATCGCGTCGAACCCTGTCGCGTAGATGATAATGTCGAACTCGAAATGCCGCTCGCTGGTCTGTATCCCGATCGGCGTAATCCGCTCAATAGGCGTCTTCAGGATACTGACCAGATCCACATTCGGCTGATTGTAGGCCTCGTAGTAGAAAGTTTCCTGTGGCACGCGACGCGTCCCGAAGCCATGATCGGACGGGATCAATAATTCAGCCGTTTCCGGATCGTTCACCCGCTTGCGGATCTTGCGCGCGACGAAGTCAGAGACAAGCCGATTGGCCTCGCGATCCATCAAGATGTCGCTGAAATTACCAACCCACATGGAAAAACCCGGCTCGCCATATTGCTGCTCCCAGAAGGCCTCTCGCTCCGCATCGGACAACTCCATCGCCTTGCGCGGATCGGGAGAATGAAGGAAGCAGGACGTTGATTCTTGACAGCGTCTGAAGATGTTGGGGTAATCCTTGCGGATCTCATCCATCTCGCCCTTCGAGATTTTTTTGTTGCGCAGCGGCTTGCACCAATTCGGGCGGCGCTGGAAAACAGTCAGGTGTCCGACCGTCTTGGCCACCTCCTGAATTGTCTGAACGCCGGTCGCGCCGGTACCGATCACCGCAACCTGCTTTCCGCCATAGTCAACCGGCGTCTTCGGCCATAGGCCGGTATGGTAGGACTCGCCTTGAAAATCCTCGATACCCTCGAATCTTGGCATGGTTGGCGCGGAGAGCGGACCAACGGCGGTGATTAGAAACCTGGCCCGTTTCCGGCTGCCATCCTCAAGCCCTATTTCCCAGCAATTGTCGTCCTCCTGAAAGATAGCCGACGCAACTCGAGCGGAAAATTGGATGTCGCGGCGTAAATCAAATTTGTCAGCAACATAGTTTAGATAGCGTTCTGTTTCCGGCTGCGGAGCGAAATGCTCGGTCCAGTCCCATTCGTCCAGCAGTTCCTGACTGAAGGAATAGCCATAGGAATAGCTTTCTGAATCGAAGCAGGCACCCGGGTAGCGGTTCCAGTACCAAGTGCCGCCGACACCAGTTCCCGCCTCAAACACGCGGACCCGCAGATCGAGTTCACGCAATTTGTATAGCTGGTATAGGCCGGACATACCGGCCCCGATTACGATTACGTCGTAATCAAATCCATCTGTCGTCTTTGTTTTATCTGTCTTCATGCGTTTTCGTCAGTAGTCTTCTGTCCGTTAGACAGCGCCGGAAGCGATTGGATAGTCTGGTGGCAGGCAGCCTAACTTAAATGAGGAGAGGATGCGTGAGTAGCGATTCATTGTTGTTCGAGGTCAAAGACCACGTGGCCGTCATCACACTAAATCGGCCCGCCCAACGCAATGCCATCAACCAAGAGATGAGCCGGGACCTGACCGCATATCTGCAGAAGGTGCGACAGGACAATGACATCCGCGTTGCCATAATCACTGGCGCGGGCGGCGTTTTCAGCGCTGGAGCAGACCTTAAGGAACGCGCAGCCGGTGGCGGCAAACGGCGCGAAGACCAAGCGCCGGCGACGGTCATCGAAGCCGATTTGGCGACCCGCTGGACGACGATGAAAATAGAGAAACCGGTGATCGCCGCGGTCGACGGCTACTGCCTTGCCGGTGGCATGGAGCTGTCGCTGATCTGCGACATCCGAATTTGCTCGACAGGAGCGCAGTTCGGCCTGCCCGAAATCATCCGCGGCTTCTTCCCTGGCGGCGGCGGCCCGCAGCGCCTGGCGCGCAGCATCCCACAATCGATCGCCATGGAGCTGATCCTAACCGGTGACCGGATCGACGCTGCGACCGCGCTCCGCGCCGGTATTGTCAGTCGCGTCGTACCGCCCGAAGAACTCATGTCGACGGCAACGGAAATCGCGGGCAAGATCGCCGCCAACGCACCACTGGCCGTGCGAGCGGTAAAGGAAGTCGCGGTCACCGCGATGAACGAAAGCTTCGAACAGGGAATGCGGTTTGGCGGCGCGATGCGCTGGGTGGTCGGCCAGACCGACGACGCCAAGGAGGGCCCTCGTGCCTTCACCGAAAAACGGGACCCGGTCTTTAAGGGGCACTAGAAATCTAAGGATCGACTATTATTTGACGCCGCCGTCACCTGGCATAATCAAATTGAGGATCGCAAGCTTACCTTTTTGAAGGCTCGCGTAGGCCGCTTCGATCGCCGCCGGGAGGTCCGTTGGGTCTTCGACACGCTGACAAAAACCGCCCACCATCGCGGCCGCCTGCTCGTAATCAGGGCCCTTGATGTTGACCCCGTAATAGTCGTCGCTAGTGACGGCAGTGCCGTCCGGATAGAAGCGCTTGTGGAAATGCTTCATCACTGCGTATTGGCTGTTGTTGAAGACGAGGATCAACAGCGGCAGACGGTGCTCGGCTGAAAACGCCAAAGCCGGGACCACAGGATTATACATAAAACTACCGTCGCCAATAGTCAGCACGACGGTGCGTTCCGGCAATGCCAGCTTCACACCAAGGGCATAGCCTAGCCCCTGTCCAAGGCCACTCGGGGCCCGGTAAAAGGTCAGCGGATCGTCCCACATCTGATGCTCTCGAATTTCCATTTGATGGACGATAGTCTCGTCGACGATGCAGCATTCTCTTGGCACGACGTCGCGCAGGACCTTCATCACTAGTGGCGGCGTGATGGTCGCACCCGCCGCTGCGGCGTTTTCAGACGCCGTAAGGCCATCCAGCCAACCCTGGTGGGCTGCACGATAGCGTGCCCGCCTTTGCACTATCGCATCAAAATCGAGACCACGCGCGCGCAGCGCCGCCGAAAGTAGACGGAGAGTCGCTGCAACATCGCCTTCGAGATAGGTTTCAGCATGCATGGCCTGGTAGGCCATATGTTCCTTCAGCGGGTTCTCGCTGATCGACACTATCTGAGCACCAGGCGGCGTGTTGCTCGGAGGGTACCAAGGTGCGCGGCTCTCAACCAATAAGGCAAGGTCCAGCTCGGCCAGCAGCGGGTCGATACGCTGACCCAGATACAGATCGTGCGATTTAGGGAAGTTACCGAAAAAAGCCCCCTGCCCCTCCACAACCGGGATCGCTGCCAGCTCCGCTAGTTCCACCAAAGCATCGAAAGCCTCTTGGCTTGGCCCGATATTCTCAACCGATATAACCGGACATGCAGCACCAGCGATCGCATTGGCCACTCTCTCTATGTCTTCCGGGAAGGGTTGCAATTTCGGCGCCACCGGCACAGGCCGCGGTGATTCCGGTTTGACCCAGGCTTCCAACATGGTCTCCATGGGTACACATAGATAAACCGGTCCTTTCGGCGTGCGTTGCGCCATCTCGCCTGCGCGAACAATCGTCTCGTGCAAGGTATCGATGGATGCCACCTGCTGGGACCATTTGACCATCGGCTCGATAAGCCGCTGCGTCCCACCCGCGACGCTCAGGTTGCGATACCATTGCGAGCCAGGGTCGACCTCTCCCTCGCCGTAGCCCAGCACCTCGCCCGACATAATAACAAGCGGTGTCTCCATCGCGCCCGCTGCATCCAACGCCATAGAACCCTGCATCATACCTGCGCCAGCATGCAGCAGAACGATCTGCATTCGCCCCGTGATCTTGGTGTAGGCGGTCGCCATGTTAACGGCGATGCTTTCATGGCCACAATCCATATAGGCCGGGCCATCGGCGGCATCGTGTTTTTGCCGCGCGAGCGCCTCCCAGAAGGGCGCCCATTCAGAGCCTGGAGAGGAAATCACATAATCCGCGTTCAATCGGCGGAATGCCTCCAAAATGGCTTCGCCACCGTCTTGATAATTCTTCACATTCCGCACTCGCTAAGTTTCGGGACCATAGGGCGCATATTTCAGTTATTACTGCGCGCGCGCGTCCTTCCAACGATAGTAGCGCACTGCAGGTGCCAGAAACCACGGATTGCCCCAATAGTAGGGCCGGGTCGGAAAATTAATCTGGGTCAGCGGGCTGTCGCCCTCCTTCAGGCCCAACACCTGTTGTCCGATCTTAGTACCAAAATAGCTGGAGAGCCCCACTCCGGAGCCGCAATACCCCATTGAATAGTAAATGCCGTTGCGCGCGCCGAGATGCGGCATTTCGTCAAACGTGTAACCGACAAACCCCATCCAAGCGTGGCTGACTTGGGTCTCGACCAGGTTCGGGAAACGCGTCACCAGTTCAGCGTGCAACGCGGGCACCGCTTCCGTCGGGTCGGTTTCGGCGATCGATACACGGGCACCAAACAGGATACGTTCCCCTGCCGGGTCAGTCCGGTAATATACCACCAGCTTACGAGTGTCGTTGATCATCCGCCGTGTCGGAATCAGCCGCTGTATGAGATCTGGAGCCAGCTTTTCGGTTGCGATGATGTAGCTGCCAATCGGAATGATCCTGCGTCGGTGCCAGGGGGAAAGAGCGCGCGTATAGCCATTGGTGGCGACAATGATGTCTCGGGTCCGGATCGGCGCTTTGCTCGTCGCAACTATAAAATCACCCGCAGCCCCAGATATACCCGTCGCTCCACAATGACCGACGACGGTGACCCCCGCAGCGCGCGCTAGCCTGAGTAGGCCCCTGTGATAGGCGCCTGGATCAAGCCCAGCATGGCGGGGATACACGACGCCACCATAGTAGTCGGGGCTATCGATCTCGACATGTTGCTCGGACTTTGGCACCACAAATGCGTCCGTTTCGAGACCTTTGTGAGGGTTCTCGATGGATTTGGCGAGTGTCACGAATTGACCTGGCGCGTGCGCCGCATAAAACCGGCCGCAGACTTCAAAATCACAGTCTAGACCTTCAGCGTTGATGAATTCACCTATCCATTTGAGAGAATTGTGGCCTTCCTTGATGATATCGTGGGCTAGATGATCGCCAACCTTGCGGCGCAGTTCGTCGTATTGCGGCTTGATCGCCGTGGAAATTTGCCCGCCATTTCGGCTGCTGCAGCCGCTGCCGATCGCGTTCGCCTCGATGACCACAGTATGCCGGCCGCCACGCGCCGTCTGAATTGCTGCGCACAGCCCTGTATACCCGGAGCCGATGACGACCACGTCGGCCTTACTGGGTAGGTCAGGGTCCGGTTCGGAGCAAAGCGGGCTGCGTTCCCACCAGAAGGGTTCCGACTTATATTCTCGGGTGAACAGAGACGAAGTCATTAGGCGTCCAAGGAAATGGCCCTGTCGAACCAGTGAGCAATGGCAACGATATCTGGGTCACTGTTCGGCAAACCCATAAGTTGCACACCAAGCGGCATACCATCCACCGCCAGATAAGGCAGAGACAGCGACGGACCGCCAATCATAGTCCAAGGGCTAATGAAACTGCGACTGCCGGTTTCCATATGCGCACCCGCGCGGTCTGGCGCATCAGTGGTGATGTTCGGCCGTTCGACGAAGGGTGCCGGTCCACTGGACGCCAGCGTAATAAAACCGTCTATGTCAGCGCCAATCTCCCTCACCTTAAGCCGCGCCGCCTCTCGTTTGGCAAGTGCCGCCCGATAGTCCTGCCGGGTCATTTCAATGCCTCGCCGAAGCCGGTAGTATGCTGTATCGCCCATCGCTCGATTTTGCCCATACGCGTCAATATAGGCCACGAAGGGCCAGCGTGCCTCGTACATAACGATATCGGTCGCAAAATCGTCGCAGTCGAGCAGCAGGTTTTCAAGGTCTTCGATGGCGGATGCGGAGCGGCGATCGACGATTTCCACGCCAGCATCGGATAGCGCGGCAACAAAGCGCTCAAACAGGTCGCGCATCGGATCTTCGATCTGCGACCAGCCGAGCGTATCGAGGCGCGTCAACCGTGCGGGCTTGCGCGCGGTCGGTAAATCCAATGGCCCGTCCAACCCCGGATGACCGTTATGGCCGCCAACCACTTCCGCGATTTGCCGTGCTGTAACCCACGCGTCAGCCAGGGTCGCAGCCATCGGACCAATATGATCCTGGCTAGGCGCCAAGGGGTGCATCCCACCGATATTTAATGCACCCCAAGTCGGTTTATAGCCGTATACCGCGTTAAAAGAAGATGGCCGGATTAACGACGCCATAGTCTGGTTACCGATGGCGCAAGGCACCATACGGGCGCCGACGGACGCGCCGGAGCCACTCGACGAGCCGCCGGCCGTGCGCGAGGTATCGAAAGGATTGCGCGTAGGCGGCGACTTACCCATAGCGTATTCGGGCACCTGGGTCTTGCCCAAGATCACGCCGCCACACTGCCGCAAGGCCCAGACACAGGCAGCGTCGCGGCCACCGGACCAACCCTTAAAAAGGGGCGCATTCTGCTGCATGGGCATGTCCTTGGTTTCAATCGTGTCTTTAATACCGAATGGACAGCCATCCAACGGACCGAATGCGCGACCCGCACGATAGCGCTCAGTCGAGTCATCAGCCGCCAGTCGCGCAGCCTCTTCGTCGATATAAGCGAAGGCACGCACAAATCGTTCCTTCTCGTGTACGGTTTCCAGGCAACGCTCCAAAAAGGCGCGCGGCGTGTCGTCGCCTCCTTGGAACGATTTAACCGCATCCATAAAGCTAAGTGGTTCGTATTGCTCCAGATCATATGCGCCGTGGGCGCTGGTTCCGGTATCGATGGAAAGGCGTTGCATGGTTCCTCCCGGAGTTGAATGGCGCTGCACTAAAACGATGCAGTCATACCCCCATCGACAGTGAGGATTTGCCCATTGACGTACGAGGCAGCCGGCGAAGCGAGGAATACCGCAGCGCCAGCAATCTCCGGCGGCTGCCCCCAACGGCGAAGTGGTACGCGGCTCTGGAGAAATTCGTTGACGGCGGCGCTTTTCACCATCCCCTGGTTTGTCTCCGTCGCAAAATAGCCGGGCGCTACACCATTGCAGCGCACGCCATCGCGGCCCAGCTCGACCGCGAGCGCGCGGGTCAGCGCTTCGAGCCCGCCCTTCGCCGCCGTGTAAGCGATATCGCCAGCCCGCGCGAAGGGACCAGCGATAGAGGTGACATTAACGATAGAACCCCCACCACACGCCACCATTCCAGGTGCAACCGCCCGCGCCAAGCCGTAAGCCGCCGTCAAATTAACGTCGAGCATTTCAGTAAACACTTCCCGCGGTGTGTCCTTAATTTTCTTACGGTGCCGCATGCCAACATTGTTTACCAGGATTTCGATCGTTCCTTCGAATTCAGCGATCCAGGCATCGCTCAACGCACGATTGGCCACGTCGAACTGCGCCACCGCCGCCGATAGTCCTGCCGAGATCAATGATTCAACGCGGGTACCCAAAACCGTTAGATCGCGTCCATTCAGCAAGACGTGTGCGCCCGCCTGCGCCATGGCTTGAGCGATCTCCCACCCCAGACCACGGCCTGAGCCAGTCACCAATGCGGTGCGCCCCGCCAGGCTGAAACGGGCGGTGTGATCAATTTCGTTCATGGCTTTCTGTTAGGATGCCTTTTTCGCCTCGGGCACATACGCCTGGCTAGTGAAGTGTTCGTCATCGCCGGAGGCAAACTTCAACCCGGCTGCTATAATGGCCTCATCGCTGACCCTGTCGAGCGGGACGTAATACCGATCGTCGTCATTTGTAATTGTGTTATTGCTGACTGCGTTATAGCAGAAGATCAGGGTCCAACGCCGGTTCGGAGAGCGGTTCTGATCGGAGCGGTGCAAGGTGTTACAGTGGAAAATCAAGACGTCGCCGGCATCAAGTTCACACGGCACAACCTCATGCTGAGCAACGATATGCTCCATACGCTCAGGATCGGCGGAATTCTGTTTTTCCGTCACTTGTAGATGGTCGATTCGGCCCAGCATGTGCGATCCCTTCACAACCTGCAGACAGCCATTGTCCCGGTCCGACCGGTCGAGCGCAATCATCATGCTCAACATGTTCGGCCGCAGACAGCCATTGTAGTACCAGTAGCCGTAATCCTGGTGCCATTCCCAGGCACCACCACCGAACGGGTCTTTGGCGGTCAATTTGGACTGAAAATGATAGACTGGCTCACCAATTAGTGTCTCGGCCGTATCTACGATACGGGCGCTACGCGCTGTCAGCCCGTAAACGCTGTCGCCAGCGCGATTCCATAGCGATATCCGCGTCCCGCCGCCTTCCGTATCCGGGCGAATCAACGAATGGGCTGCAACCTTAGGGTCTTCCTCCATCGCACGGCACAGCAGATCTATTTCTTCTGGCGAGAAAACCGCCCGAGCGATGACGAATCCATCCTTGTGATAGGTCTGGACCTGATCCGGTGTCAGAATGCACGACATGGCTCGCTCCTTTTCGTCTAGATTCAAGCCGATAACACAGCTTAAACAAGGACCTTATTCTGCGTCCACTCCGTAGGTCTCCGCGGCGGCCCGGGCGCTAACATACCCATCTGCGACGTCATCGCGCACCGTCTGCGGATCGCGATCCTTCGGGTCGCCATAGCCGCCAGCGCCAGCCAGCCGATAGCTTACCACATCGCCCCTTTTGATCTCACGCATCTCTTTCGAACTCAGCAGTTCAGCGTTTCCGTCGGGGTTGAGGATGGTTTCCGCCAACTGTCCCGGCTGGCCCCCGAAAATACCATAAGGCTGAAATTTATGGCGGTCGCTCAATAGCGACAACGTGGCCGTGCTGTTAAGCATCTCCACGTCCTTGCGCACGCCGCAACCGCCACGATACTGCCCCGCACCCGCAGAATCTTCGATCATCTCAAAGCGGTGGATACGGATCGGGTTTTGCGTCTCCTGCACCTCAACCGGAATGTTGGCGCAGTTCATAACTGGGCTCAGCGCCTCGACCCCGTCGCAATGCGCACGGCCACCATAACCGGCAAAGATCAAATCGTAGACGACGAAAGGGTCACCGGTTTCATCGTCAAGCCCACCAAGATTCGGATTACACCAATGTGAGAAAGCTCCCATTGCTTTTTCTGGCAGGACCTTCGCAAAGGCGCCGTTTATCACATCGAACATGCGTATCTGCAGCGCAGCGCGCCCACCGCTCGGCGCGGGAAATGCCGGATTGAAGAAACTGCCTTTCTCCGCCTGGGTGATGATAGGCCGAATGCCGCCGGCATTCTGCGGCAACATTGGATCGAGGAACACCTTCACTGCAAAAAGCGTGTAGGCCCGCGTGTAGTTGATGTAGGAGTTGATGGCTGCCGGCACCTGTTGGCTGCTGCGCGAGTAATCGACAGTAATCTGGTCGTCCTCGACGATAACGTCGACCGCGATTTTGATTGGCGGCGTATCGGCTCCATAATCATCCATATGATCTTCGAAGCTGTAGGTACCGTTCGACACGCCGCGCAGCACCTCGCGGATACGGGCCTCTGATCGGTCGAGAATTGCATCGAAGGCCCGCTCAAGCTTTTCTGCACCATAGGCCTTGAAGAATTCAACATAGCGTTCCGCACCCGTTGTATTGGCGTTGAGCTGAGCGCGAAAATCGCCGCGCACCTTGTCCGGCACCCGGATATTGCCAAGGATCAGACGCAGCATGTCGGGATCAAAATCACCGTCGCGCACCACACGCACTGGCAGAATGCGCAGCCCCTCCTGGAAAGCTTCGGTGACACCTAGCACTTTTTGCGAACCCGGCGCCGCACCACCGACATCGATCTGATGAGCAATGTTGACAATGTAGCCGGTGATTTTGCCATCCAGGAAAGCGGGTGTGATCAGGAAACAATCGGGGAAATGGCCGGAGCCCAGTAGTGAGTCATTCACCAGGATACCGTCGCCCGGCTTTAAACTGTCCGGCGGATGATAATCCAACGCGCTTTTGACCACATAGGGCATGGAGCCCAAATGGCCCGGCGAAAAATTACCCTGCGCGATCAGCCGCGCATGACGGTCGAAGATCCCGGTGGAAAAATCCTGCGCCTCGCGCACCGCTTCGGAATATGCAGTGCAGCGCAGGGTACTGCCGACCTCCTCCGCAATCGACAACAGGCTGTTCCATATTACAGAAAGTTCAATTGGATCAATATCTTCATTGTGGTTTGCCAGCGTTTCGGGCATCTTCATTTCCCTCCAATATCGATCACCAAATGGCCACGCGGGCTGATCGTCGCGCGGTCGCCCGGCAGCACTACGGTGGTAGAATCCGTCTCTTCGATCAGGGCCGGCCCTTCCACCGTTTCGCCAATCGCCAACCCCGTTCGGTCTAAAACCTGAACTTGGGTGTAGCCGCCGTTTTCTGGGAAAAAGGCCTGCCGCCAGGACGATGACCGCGCAGTTTCAGCCTTACCGAGAAATTTACCATCACGCCCTTTTTCGGTCCTTGGCAAGTTTGCGACCAGGTACCAATCGACTGCCTCGATCGCAGCTTCAGCATCGCGGTAGCGATAGAGCCGCTCATAGCCTGCATGGAACATCTCTTGCGCCGCAACAACGAAAGCCGCATCAACCGGCCCATCCGGCAGATCGGTGCGCACCTCGTAACCCTGGCCAGCGTAGCGCATATAGGCAAAGCGAGACCATGCCGGCTCACCTGCCATCCCAAGCCGAACCAGATCAAGGCGCGCTTGGACTTCCAGCTCCGAATAGATCCGGGCAATCTCCGATGCGGCCTCGCCCAATAGGGGCATAACCTTGGTTTGGGAGACATCAATGCGCGGCTCTGCCTGTAGCAACCCGAAGGCGGACCCGACGCCGGCTCCATGCGGCACAATCACCCGCGGCACCCCCAAGGCGCGAGCCAGACGCGCCGCATGCAATGGCCCGGCTCCGCCGAAAGCCACCAACGCGTAGCGCCGTGGATCGCGGCCGCGCTCTAGCGACACGATCCTCATAGCGCGTTCCATATTGCTGTTGGCGACGGTATGGATTCCCCAGGCTGCCTCGCCCAGTGACAAACCCAGGGGGTCGCCAATAGCACGGATGATACCCGCCTCCGCAACAGACCGGTCAAGCTCCATCGCTCCACCATTGAAATATTCCGGGTTGAGATAGCCAAGAACCAAATTTGCATCCGTCACGGTCGGCAACGTCCCGCCATTGCCGTAACAAATTGGCCCCGGATCGGCGCCAGCGCTTTCCGGCCCAACCTGAACGATGCCCATCTCCGTACGGGCAATGCTGCCACCAACAGCACCGATCTCCAGTAGTTCCACTGCTGGCAGGCTGATCGGCAGGCCGCTACCCGCCTTATAATGGATCGGGTCGACCTCAAAGCTCGGCATGATCGCGGGCACACCATCGTCGATTGCGCCCAATTTGGCGGTCGTGCCGCCCATATCGAATGTAAGTACCTGACGGGCCCCCTCCTCCGCTGCCACGTCGCCGCACATCAGGACGCCTGCAGCGGGACCAGACTCGACGATGCGGATCGGATATTCGCGCGCGAATTCCGGCGAAACGAGACCGCCATTCGACTGCATGATGAACAGGTCGTTGCGAAACCCCTGCTCGCCGAGCGCGCTCTGCAAATGGCCTAGATAGCGAGCCACAGCCGGCTTGATGTAGCTGTTGGCAACCGTCGTGCTGGTTCGCTCGTACTCACGGAATTTTGGCGACACGTCGGAAGACAGCGAAACCAGCAAGTCCGGCGCGATAGCTGCCAGACGATCGCGCACGGCCCGTTCGTGCGCTGGATTGGCGTAGGAATGCAGCAATGCTACGGCGACCGCTTCATAGGCTCCATCGATAATCCGTTCGATCACTGCCTTTAAAGTGTTGTCGTCTATCGGTAGCAGTACTTCGCCATGGAAAGCCATCCGTTCGTCAAGCTCAAATATGTCGCGCCGACGCACTAGCGGCGAGGGCTTATTCATATAGAGATCGTAAGTCTCGTAACGCTTCTGACGTCCAATCAACACGATATCGCGGAACCCCCGCGTGGTGATAAGCGCCGTCTTCGCGCCCTTGCGTTCGATGATAGCGTTAGTGGCGACGGTCGTGCCATGCAGCACACCTTCGACCGAGCCGGCTGACAAACCGGAGTCTAGCAATAGCCGCTGAAAACCAGACAAAACCGCTTCCGCAGGGCTAGCCTGCGATGTTGGGACCTTTAGTGTACGCGTCCCCTCCGGTCCCTGAAGAACAAAATCCGTGAAGGTTCCACCAATATCAAAAGCCGCGCGCACCATCGCTCTCCCGCTCAATGAAGTGGATATGATAAGGTCTTTTGACATTTAAGCCAAAAGAGCGATCATCAATTTTAAGCCTCATCGTCATTCGGAACACAGGGTGACCAGGTGGTATTTCGCCGCCATCTAATTCCTAAATGAAGCAGTTGAAGCATGCGTCGAGCCGCGGCTCCAGAGGCATAGTTAGGCGGAAGGTTTGGCCGGCTTAGCCATGAAACAATTCTCTCCCATACCGGCTAATTCGCGCGCATAGCGCTAGAGGCTCGGCTGCTCAACGCAATACAATTGAGAAATATTTTACATTTTAGGCAGATTTTGGCGAAGGCAGTGGTTACGCCGTTCTACTGAGCAATCCGCCCCAACACTCCTTCCGCTTCAGCGATAATATCACGGACCACATCCCCAGCCGGTTTCACCGAATGGATCAAGCCGGAGCTCTGTCCAGCCGGCAGAACGCCGTTTTCCACGTCACCCTTGTGGCGGCCCAATTCCGAGGCAGGGTGCCCGTATTTTCGACCTTGCAGCGGAAAGGGCAGGATTTCATCCGTGCGGCCTTCCCAAGACCCCGTGTAGCCATTACGGATCAAGCGGCAAGGCTTGCCGCTATGGGCTGTGGTGATCACCGTGCCAGCCGTGTCTATATCAACGATCTTGTCTTTGTAGTTACGATGTGCGAAGGCCTCTTCGGTGGCGATAAACCGTGTCCCCATCCACAGCCCTTGTGCGCCAAAGGCCATCGCCGCGGCAAGGCCGCGCCCGTCGGTCAAACCACCGCCCGCAAGTACCGGTACATCCACCGCATCGACGACGGCCGGAATCAACGCCGCTGTGCCAATGCGACCAACATGGCCGCCCCCGTCGCAGCCCGTCGCGATTACCGCATCGACACCGTCTGAAACCGCTTTCTGCGCATGGCGCACCGCGCCAACCACGGACATAACATAGATGCCTTGGGCGTGTGCCTCCGGCACCACCGCTTTCGGGCTGCCGAGCCCAGAGATCAGAACCGGGACCTTTTCCTCCAGCACCACCTCGATCATACCTTGTACCGCGTCGGTGTATTGCGCTACCTCGACGCCCTCCGCACGGATCGTCGCAAACAGGATGTCAACACCAAAGGGCTTGTCAGTACGATCACGCACCCCATTTATCTCCGCCAGCAGCCCTTCCTTGTTCAACGTCGAACCGGCGCCTATCACCCCGAGCCCGCCAGCCTCCGACACCGCCGCCGCCAGCTCTGCGCGCGCCACCCATCCCATGCCCGCCTGAAACACCGGGTACTCGATGCCCAGCCGTTCGCAGATCGGCGTGTGCAGTTTTCCGTTTGTCATCGTCTACTGGTCCCTTCCGTCACAAGGTTCAATCCACCTATCTTGCCGCACCACATCCGCGCCGTCGAATGGCGGGATGGCTTTGTCTATAATGTAACCACTAGTGCAGGGAGCTCAGGAATGCCCGAAGTGCCGCCCCCCCCATTCGAGGGCTACACAATCTACGATCCGCTTGATCCGTATGAAAATTTGGCTGGACCTTTCTATTGGAAACAACGGGAAGATAGCACGCACCACTTCGCTCTTATCGCGAAGACGCGGCACTGTAACCGGCACGGAATTGTGCATGGCGGGCTGATGATGACGATGATCGACCTTACAATGGTTGTCGCAGCAAAACAGCATCAAGAAGAAGTTCTGGTGACGGTCTCGCTCAATTCGGAATTTATGGCAGCCGGACAGAATGGTGAGGTCATCGAAGCGGAAGGAGAACTAGTCCGCCGCACAGGCAGCTTGGCTTTTACGCGCGGCCGCATCTATGTAGGTGACCGAACCTTGCTGACTGCCAGTGCCGTCCTTAAACCCTTGAAACCAAGAAACTAGTGAGCGAACGATGTGCTTGAAGGGGAACAATGTCCGGGGACCGGCACATCAGCTGCACATAGGCCAAAGTAATATTGGCCAAAGTAATATTGGCCTATGTGCAGCTTAAAAACGGAAGATTATTGTGTAGCTCCATCGAACCGCAACAGCAGGGCGATCCCCTCGGTTGGAAAAAAATTTGACCAATTAGCCATACAATCTACCACCTGCCAGTCGATTACGATGAAGGCTGCTCCTACGCCTAGGATCAAGTGCTGGCCTTGGAAATTCTGTTCCAATAATTAGAAGAACATAGCGTTTGATCATCATGCAATGTCGCAGAAAGCGGATCAGACGCCCGACCTTCGTAGAGATAGTCGCTCAAAGTTCGGACATAAAGACATAGCCGACGCCAAATAGATGCACACCTTGACGCCGGGCTACCAGTGCGTGTTCCCTAAACAGGTATAATATTTTGCAGCCGCATTGAAGGATGACAAATATGAGCGGTGGCGCAAACGACCGACGCATCAACGGCAGTTGTCACTGCGGCAATATTAGGTTCACGTTGGATTGGCCCAACGCACCACATGTGATCCCGATCCGTGCCTGTAGCTGTACGCTTTGCCGGAAGCATAATGCTGCCTGGACGTCGAGCCCGATGGGGAGCTTTTCGATTAAAGTCGATGACGAAAGTAAGTTGACTTACTATCGATTCGGCACCCAAACCGCTGATTTCTATACCTGCAAAAATTGTGGAGTGATCCCAATCGTTACCAGCGACATCGAGGGGGCGCTATATGCTGTCGTCAACGCCTATACGTTCAATGACGTCGATCCGAGCGAAATGGCTGTCGCGACAACCGACTTTGAAGGTGAAGATACCGATACAAGATTGGGGCGGCGGCAAAAAAATTGGACGCCGGAGGCTTAGAGGGCGCTGAAAGACGATAATCCTCGGTGCCACAATTTACAGAAGGGCGAGCGATGATATCCGCAACCGATCTGGAAACCGCTGTGTACGAGGCGCATCGCTTGGCGGCAACGGTTCTACCAACCGACGTCCGTCTCGCGTTTGAACGCATGCACCAACGCGAAACGGAAAAGCTGCCGCAACGCGTAATGCACGAAATCCTCGATAATGTGTCCATAGCCGAAGCCGATCAACGGCCTATCTGCGCCGATGTAGGCGTACCGCGCCTATATGTGGTGGTCGGTGACAATTGCGAACTAAAAGATGGTTTCGTGCAATTTGAACGAGCCGCTCGCCAAGCCACCGCTCGAGTTACCAAAGACCTGGCGATGCGCTCGAACCGTTGCCATCCACTGACCCGCGAGAACCCTGGCCACAATGTCGGCGTATTCGCACCAAACATCGAATACCGTTTCGAACCTGACGTTGACTGGATCGAAATCATCGCTGTTCACAAGGGCGGCGCTTTCGGTTCCGACTTCCGCATGCTTGTCGATGGCGATGGGGTCGATGGTATCAGGAAGGGATTACTCGACGCAGTGGCAGAATTCGGACGTCGTGGCCTGACCTGCCCTCCAGTGACAATAGGGGTCGGGATCGGTGGCACTAAAGATCAGGCTTTCGCTATCGCAAAACAGGCGGCTCAGCTGCGCCCCGTGGGTGACCGTCATCCAGATCCTATCGTTGCCGAATTGGAAGACGAGTTGCACGAGTTGGTCGACGGTTTGGGCCTCGGTGCCATGGGCTATCCCGGTTCCGGCGGCTACGCAACGGACGTGCATATTGAAATTGCCTACACGCACAGTGCACTTACACCTCTGGGAATCCACCAGTTGTGTCAGGCCGCAAGGCGTGCCGTTATCCGCGTCAAGGCGGATGCCAGCATGGAGACCCGCAACGTTCCCGCCTGGTTCTCAAAATACTCACGACGGGAAGACGTGCAATGAGCGACGACATTCATCTACAGACGCCGCTCAGCGAAAACGACGCGCGCAACCTACAGATCGGCGATTTCGTCTACTTGCACGGTCAGATTCATACAGGTCGAGCGCTGGTCTATCAGCACACGCTCGACGCTGGCATAGAACCGCCAATAGACATTGCCGGCACCTGCAATGTTCAGATGCATGGTGCCCCAGCAGGGGTGGAGGATGAGCCGGGGAAATACCGGGTCTCCTCCATCCAGGCAACGGCAAGTTTCCGCTATTGGCGCTACGTCGGCGACTATATGAGGCGCTTTGGTGTCCGCGCCATCATTGGTAAAGGCGGTATGGATCAAGGGCTTTATGAAGATGTATTCGCCACGCATGGAGCGGTGTTTCTGACCACAGTCGGCTACGGCATCGCAGCAAAATACGGCCGAGGTGTCACAAGTGTAGAGGCAGTGTATTGGCAAGAGGAACTCGGCCTGCCAGAAGCTATGTGGGTCTTGAACGTAGCAGATTTTGGCCCGTTCATTGTCGATGGCGACTGTACCGGCGCTTCTTTGGCCGCACGAGGTGTCGCCGCAGTGAACAAAAACTTTCGCGAGGCCTATGGATCGTTACCGCAGCATATCCTTAAACGTATGGGTGAAGTCGATGACACGCTTGCCGAAGAGGTCATCATGGACAAGAAAATACGTTAACCAATACACCGGTTGACAATCATAACCTAAGTGCCGAAGGCGGCTCTCCGTATCTCTCTTGTTAAAATTATCCATTTTAGTAAAAAAACTGTCTATTTTTTGACTGTTAAGGTGGGCTAGCCTAGCCGATTATACAAGCAGTCAAATCCTTCAATGGGCGGCGATAGATGCAGTACTCCGGATGGAAGGTCTTCTGGCAGGCTCTCGGCGGCAATAAGAACTGGGAACCTGTGTGGCGAGAACCGGCGCCCAAGCCCTCATACGACATCATCGTCATTGGAGGTGGTGGGCACGGGTTGGCAACCGCGTATTACCTTGCCAAAGAATACGGTTTGACCAATGTCGCAGTGCTGGAGAAAAGCTGGCTCGGCTCCGGTAACGCCGGCCGTAACACGACGATCATTCGCTCGAACTATCTGTTGCCAGGCAACGAGCCATTCTACGAGCTCTCCATGAAACTTTGGGAAAATCTGGAACAGGATTTCAATTTTAATGCGATGGTCTCGCAACGGGGTGTCGTCAACCTTTACCACTCCGACACTCAGCGCGACGCCTTCGCACGGCGCGGTAATGCCATGCGCATGGCTGGCGCTGACGCAGTTCTGCTGGACGAACAGGGCATACGTGAGCTTTGCCCTTTTCTCGACTTCGACAATGCACGCTTTCCTATTAGGGGCGGCCTTTGGCAACCGCGTGGCGGCACGGCGCGGCACGATGCTGTCGCCTGGGGGTATGCTCGCGGTGCCGATCAGCGTGGTGTCGACATCATCCAGAACTGCGAAGTGACAGGTTTTCAGATTAAAGAGGGCCGCTGCATCGGCGTAGAGACCTCACGCGGACCGATCGCCGCAAAAAAGGTCGCCGTATGCGTTGCCGGCTCGTCAAGCCGCGTGATGTCTCAGGCGGGTCTCCGTTTGCCCATCGAAAGTCACGTCCTGCAAGCTTTCGTAAGCGAGGGGCTGAAACCGGTGCTACCAGGGGTAGTCACCTTCGGTGCAGGCCATTTCTACATTTCTCAATCGGATAAGGGCGGCTTGGTTTTTGGCGGCGACATAGACGGCTACAACACTTATGCGCAGCGCGGCAATCTGCCAATCGTAGAAGACGTCTGCGAGGGTGGCATGGCAATTATGCCAATGATCGGCCGCGCACGTCTGCTGCGCATGTGGGGTGGTCTCATGGATATGTCGATGGATGGATCACCGTTTATCGACAAGACCCCTATAGACAGCCTCTATTTCAACGGCGGCTGGTGTTATGGCGGCTTCAAGGCCACCCCAGCGAGCGGCTGGGGCTACGCCCACTTGATTGCCAAGGATGAGCCGCATCCGGTAGCAACCGAACTTCGTCTTGATCGCTTCAAGCAGGGCCACATGATCGACGAAAATGGTGCAGGCGCTCAGCCAAACCTGCATTGAGGAGGACACGCAGATGCTGATAAACCATCCGCTACTGGGCCCGCGCGACGCCGCTGAGTTCGTCTATCTGGGCGACGCGTCCTTAATAAACCGGCCGGACTGGCAGACCGAAAACACGGCGGAAAAATTTTACGAATATCAATATCTTCGGGACAATCCAGCTGGCGAGACACGCGAATTGTGGTTCCACGAACAGGGGGACCGGTCTTGGCTCGTGGTGACGCGAAATACGTTAACACACGAGATCAATAAGGTTGAGCTGGCCCGCGACGTGGCCCTGGCTTTGGGGCGCAACCGATGAGCCAGCCACTCAGAATTGAAGGCGGCCTAATCGCCCGGGAAAAACCACTTTCCTTCACCTTCAATGGCAAACAACTAGACGGGTATAGCGGTGACACGCTCGCCTCCGCCCTGATCGCAAATGGGCAACGGCTCGTTGCGCGCTCTTTTAAGTACCATCGCCCTCGGGGCATCTTCAGCGCTGGCTCCGAAGAACCGAATGCGCTGATGCAATTGCGGCGTGGCGCCTATCTGGAACCGAACACCCGCGCAACCGTTACCGAACTATATGATGGTCTCGAAGCTACCAGCCAGAACCATCGCGGGTCGCTCTCGTTTGACCTGATGGCAATCAACGACCTTTTGTCACCATTCCTGTCAGCCGGCTTCTACTACAAGACCTTCATGTGGCCGAAATCCTTCTGGGAGAAAGTCTACGAACCGACCATTCGAGCGTCCGCCGGGCTCGGAAGCCTTTCTGGCGACGCAGACCCAGACAGTTATGATAAAGGCTATAGGCACTGCGACGTTCTGATCATTGGCAGCGGCCCGGCTGGACTTGCAGCAGCCCTCGCTGCCGGCCGCGCGGGTGCGCGGGTCATCCTAGCTGATGAAGATTATTTAATAGGTGGCCGCCTTAACGCTGAAACCCTGGAAGTTGACGGCATCGCCGGAGCCGATTGGGCCGCGCAGGCTGCGAGTGAACTCGCAGCCTTGCCCAATGTTCGTGTAATGGCGCGCACCACTGTTTATGGGGCATATGATCATGGGATCTATGGTGCGCTAGAACGGCGAACTGACCATCTGGCATCAGCGAAAGGCAAACCACGGCAGGTGTTGTGGCGGATTTATTCTAAGCGCGCAATCCTCTGCGCCGGCGCCACAGAGCGACCGATCGCCTTCGGGAACAATGACCGTCCCGGTGTGATGTTGGCCGGCAGCGTTCGCGCTTATATCAACCGTTGGGGCGTTACACCGGGCAAGCGCGTTGCAATCTTTACAAACAATGATGACGGATGGCGTACAGCACAGGATCTGAAAGCAAAGGGTGTCGATGTGACCGCCGTCATTGATGCCCGCAGCAGACCGGCCCTCGCGCCAGTTCCGGGCGCAGAGATCGTCACCAGCGGGCAAGTCGCCGATGTCATTGGCCGCAAAGCCGTGTCGGCGATCAAACTCACCAACGGTCAGTCAGTCGAAGCTGACTGCCTGGCGGTGTCTGGCGGCTGGAATCCAAATGTGCATCTGACCTGCCATCAGAGAGGTATCCCGCAGTGGCACGAGGATATCGCAGCGTTCGTTCCTGGCAAGGACATGCCTGTTGGCATGACCGTCGCTGGCGCCGCAAACGGCGCTTTGACCCTCGGTGCCGCGTTATTACAAGGGACTGAAGCCGGTATCGCCAGTGCTTCGGCAGCTG
>PBDC01000079.1 GCA_002717185.1 Rhodospirillaceae bacterium | reverse complement strand
TTTGGCGTAGGTGCTGCAGGATAGGCCGAGCCCGCCGTATTCTGTTTGAATGATAGATCCGAACAAGCCAAGTTCGCTCATCTTGGCGACGATCTCTTCCGGCCAGGTGTCGTTATGCTCCAATTCCAAAGCGTAGGGCACCACGTCGCGCTCAAGAAACCGCTCAACGGTAGACAGGATCAGTTTTTCGTCTTCATTCGAAGTTTGCATAACCATTCTTCCAATCACATATCATCGACGCCGTGGCCGCGCTTCGGTACTAACATGGTCCGCTCATACGTCATGAAGACGGTGCCATCTGCCCTGGTACCCGTCGTCTTGATCTTAACCACGCCTTGGGTAGGACGTGATTGCGAAACCCGCTTGTCTAATACCTCGCTTTCGGCGTAGATCGTATCGCCTTGAAAAACCGGGGCCGTTAGCTTGATATCGGTCCAGCCGAGATTGGCGATAGCCTTCTGGCTGGTATCGCTGACGCTCATGCCGGCGACAATTGATAGGGTCAGGGTGCTGTTCACAAGTGGTTTGCCGAATTCACTCTTTGATGCGTATTCCGCATCAAAGTGCAGTGGATGAGTGTTCATTGTCAGCAGGGTGAACCACTGATTATCTGCTTCGGAAATCGTTCGCCCAGGACGGTGTTCGTATACGTCCCCAACACTAAAATCCTCGAAATACCGGCCGATATCCTCACGGTAGCGCTGCGGCCCCATTTTCTTTGCCTGATACACCATTGTTCTCTATCCGTTTGGCTCGTGTCTGGTCCGACTAACTATAAGTGCATACCGGCTTGGTCAATGGGGCTTTCCTCATTGGCGATACCAAGTTGTTTTGTTTAATCTTGCTCGATCGCTAACACTAGGAAGGTACTAATACGATGGATGACGTCGCGTTGTCGTCTGCGGAAAGCGTAACACGGGCTGAGCATGCGGACGGGTTGCATGCCTACCAAGAAACCGGTCAGGCGTTGGCGCAGGAGATTGGTAATCGCGGACCGTTGCGGCTTACAGACGAGGGAAAGCTGCATACAGAAATCCTCGGGCGTTTCCGCGAACATGGGTATTACGTTTTTGAGGCCGTTATTGGTGCTGCAGAAATTGAAGAATTGCGCCGCGATGCGAATCTTATGATCGAACGTGCGCCGGTAAAGCGTGATGCCATGGTTGACAAACACGGCCGCCCCGCTTTGGGCACCGATTACGCCCGTTCGCCTTATCGATTCTCTAAACCCCTGGGTGACCCGTGGGGCGGTACGCACCTGCTAGGTGGGCGACATCCAACGCAGATGACACAGCCGATACCGGCTGCTGATGCACCGGAAGACGTGGTTTTCCTGATGTCGTCAATGTGCCAATCCATGCCGTCCGGGTTGCGGCTGTACGGACACCCAGAGCTTTTGGCTGTTGCTGAAGCGATCAACGGTGATGACTTCGTTCCGTTTAACGACGCAATTTTCGTAAAGCAGCCTGGGCTGGGCGGTTCGGTTTCCTGGCATCAGGACGGTGTCACCCATTGGGATTCACAGAACTGGGACCCATTCATCCATGGCTTCAATTTTCAGGTGCAACTCTACCCAACAACATTAGGAAACTGCCTTTGGGTCGTGCCCGGCACGCATAAGCTGGGTCGAATGGATATTAAGGCGCTCAAGGCCGAGAATGGCGGTAGCGAGCAGTTTCCTGGTGCAGTGCCGTTGGTTTGCGACGCTGGCGACGTCACTATCGTTAATCGTCAAATGTTGCACGGTTCTTTCGCTAACTCTTCACCGGATCTACGTATCTCGCTTACCTTCGGGTTTCACCGTCGCAAATCGGTTCTGGGCGCCAAAGCGGCGCTATCAGTTGCCGGGGACAATGTGCGATACGATGAAAAGCGTGTCTTCGAACGGTCAGCAGTTGTTCAGGTTGCGATAGACGCGCGACAGCAGAAATATCCAAATGAACTACGTTTTAACTACCAGCCCTTCGCCGGCCGTGAAGACGAATTTCGTTTCAATGATGTTACGTTTGGATCCGTTATCAAGGACTACTTCATGAAAGACCTGGCGATTTAAACGGTCGCCAGTTAGGAGAGATTAACATGCCGAGAATATCTAAAACCTTTGATCTCGATGCTGTCGAGTGGCGTCATATGGCTGACCCAAAGGAAACGGAATTTCTGATCGATTTTGAATACAGTCTGTTGGGTTACGATATTCCGAGCGGCCGGCTGGATATGTTGTTGCGGTTCAAAGGCAATGGCGGCCACTGCCGGCGCCACCGGCACATCGCCGCGACCGTGACAATGGTTCTTGAAGGTGAACAGCACGTGACTGAGCATGATACGGATGGCACTGTCACCAAGTCCGCGGTCCGCAAGAAGGGTGAATATGCGTTGGCGGAAGCGGATGCGGATTCCCATATGGAGCGCGGCGGCCCCGATGGCGGTACGGTTTTGCTGTCTATGTCCGCGCCCGACGGCCGGCTGTTCGAATATTTCGATTGCGATGGCAACAGTATCAAGGTGCTGACCATTACGGAATATGTCAAAAGTTGGAACCGCGGTTTGGTCCCCGGCGAGGTCGACGGGCCGAAGGCCTCTGCAGCCTAGTTGAAGGCATTACCGCCCGACGAATTCCGGCTTGCGCTTTTCCATGAAGGCACGGCGGCCTTCCGCCAAATCCTGGCTGTTTGCACAATCCTCAACGAGCCGTTGGCACACGGTTAGATCGCGCTCTGACTCCGGCTTCATCAATTCGTTAACGGTTAGATTTGTGGTCCTTAGCGATAGGGGGGCGTTGTTGACCATGGCATCGATATAATCACCGACATAGTCGTCTAGATCTTCGCTCTTCAACACCCTATTGACCAGTTTCATATCCTTAGCTTCTTCGGAACTGAAGCGGCGGCCGGTGTAGAATATTTCTTTGGCGAAAGAAGGCCCGACTAGATCCACCAGGACCTTGGTATTTTCGTGTCCATAGCCAACACCAAGCTTGGCTGCTGGGATGCAGAAGCTGGACTTTTCCGAACATATGCGTAGATCGGTACAAACTGCGATCCCCATCCCGCCGCCATAGCAGTAGCCGTCGATCTTAGCGATCGTTGGTTTCAGCGCATGCTGGACTGCGCCGTAGCCGCGGTTTACCGATCGGCTGTATTCCTTTACGCGGTCCACATTGGCGTGCTCGCTTTCGAATTGAGAGATGTCTGCCCCGGATACGAACGACCTTTCGCCTGCGCCTTCCAGCACGGTCAGTCGCACCTCATCATCTGCATCGAAGCATTCGATAGCGTCCGCCAGTTGGTCCCACATAGCCTTTGACATGGCGTTGTGTTTTTTCACGTTGTCGAAGATTACGCGGCCCACTTGGCCTTCTTTCTCAGCAATAACTTTGCCTTCCGACATGTCAGGAACCTCCGGATATTTCATTGCGATTTGTATGGCACGATGCCGGATGACCCCTGTTCCTGCAAGCCGATCATTGAATCACATAATTAAGAAACCTATGCCCGTGGATTGATTGTGTCCCGTCCGAAAGCCTAAGCTGTAGCTTGACAGCCAATTCTGCCCGCAAAGGAGCAATGGATAGCCATGCAATACAGTCGTGTTTCCGCCGATTGCCACTTGGATATGCCTTGGATGCCGCCGGAGCTGTTTGTCTCAGAAGCGCGCGCCGAGATGAAGGACCGGATGCCCTATGTCGAAGATGGGCCCGACGGTCCGCAATGGGTGACCAAAAAGGGAGCTAACTTCGGTCTGTTGAATGGTGTTGGCCCCGGCGGTGCGAAGCTCGTGCCCGGTCAGAACAAGCGCGTCGACATCATGGCCGAGACCGGTATGTTTAAGGACGGTGAGAAGGGCATTCAGCGCCCCTCTGATCCGCATCTCCGTCGCAAAGAAATGGAGCTTGACGGTGTGGATGCGGAGGTTATTTTCGGTATTCTTGGTTCCGCTTCGCGGATGCAGGATCCGGAAGCGGCCATCGAGATGTTCCGCATTTATAATGATTGGCTTAAGGACTTTTGCAGCCATTACCCAGATCAACATATCGGATTAGCTTGCTTGCCCTACGGCGATATTGACGCGGCCGTTGCGGAAGTTCATCGCTGTGCCAAACTCGGTTTGCGTGGGCTTGAACTATCCTGCTCTTGGGACATGGAGCCAATGTGGCATCCATGTTGGGATCCGCTTTGGGAGGCTGTCAACGAGGTCGAACTGCCTCTGCACTTCCACACTTTCCCAACGACGCCACCGCAGGCGCGAGAGCAGTCCTCGGGTTTAGTCAGGCGCGCTGCGATGTTCACTGGCGTCTCCGCCTTTCAGATGGGTCTTATCCACATTGTCGCGGCTATCATTGGTGCCGGCGTGTTCGACCGCTATCCGAAGTTAAAGATCGCCCTCGGCGAGAGTGGTGTCGGCTGGCTACCCTACGCGCTTGACCGTATGGACTTCGAATTCGAGGATCGCTTCCGCGACCTAATGAAGAAGAAGCCGTCGGAATATTGGCAAGAGCACTGTAAGGCGACCTTCCAGTATGATGTTATTGGCCCGATGCTGATTAACACCAATAACCTGTTGACGGAAGGCTCACTGATGTGGGGCTCCGATTACCCTCATACGGACGGAATATGGCCGGAGTCGAGCAAGTATATCGACGAGCAGTTTGCTGGTCTGACTGCGGCACAAATAAAAAAGATCACTTGTGACAATGCTGTCGAGTTTTATGGGCTGAACAAGAACTAGGAATAAGCCGTAGTTCCGTGAACACTCGGCACCGGTTTTTTTGAGTCAGCACCAGGTTAGGGGTCGAGCAGGCAAGGGACATTACGCCCTTCTGTTGGCCTCAATTCGGGTGGCGGTATGTTGAAACTTGGTGGAAAACCGGCCTGGTATCCCTTCCGGTCTTTATTATCGTCTGCCTTGTATGCTGACGGGTTTGTGGACGAGATGACCGGATAGAGTTGAGGCATGCTGATCGGTTGGCTGATGCCAAGTTGGAATTTCGCTTCAGATTTGTAAATGCTCATAATTCCAATTTGGTTAAACCGATATTCACATGCAACACAATCAAAGAAAGCCTGGCAGCTCAGGTATAATTCTGAGAGTTTAATTATTTCAACGATCCCGCATCGCCAATATTCGGTCGACCATCTCTCCCGCGAGGCCGACATAGTTCGCCGGGTCGCACATCTCGCGGATTTCTTCGACCGAGAGCAACTTGGTAACCCGAGGCATGGCTGACATGTCCTCGTAGAGGGACTTACTCTGTTGCGCGCAGACGCGACAGGCGTCGTAGACGACGTCATGCGCGACCTGTCTGCCCATGTGCGGGGCGAGGCCCATCATGACGGCCTCCGATACTATCATGCCGTTAGTAACGTCGAGGTTGGCACGCATCCGCTCTGTATCGATTTCCAGCCCATCAAGAAGATCTCGCGCCTGCGAGAGTGATCCCGACGTGTTGATAAAGACCTGCGGGATGGTCAGCCATTCCAGATGCCAGGCGCCCGATGCACGTTCGTGATCTTGCAGCATGCCGTCCAGCATTTGCGCCACATGTTGGCGCATCGCCCGCGCGGCGACGATCATGAGCTCGCAGGACACCGGGTTGCGCTTCTGCGGCATGGTGCTGCTGGTGCCGCGACCATGCGTGAAGGCCTCGAATACCTCGCCGACCTCAGTCTGCATCATTAACAGGACATCCGTGCCGATCTTACCTAAAGTGCCGGTGAGCAAACCCATCCAGCTGACAATCTCCGTCACATTGTCACGCATGGTATGCCAGGTAATTTCTGGCCGGCCGAGGCCCAGTTCGTCGGCCAGCGCGTCTTGGATCTTAAGGCCGTCCTCGCCCAAGGAGGCGAGGGTGCCGGCGGCGCCGCTGAACTGTACCAGGGTCGCACGCGGTTTCAATTCAGCGAGGCGCGTGCGGTGGCGCTCAATCCCAGACAACCAAACCGCTGCCTTGTAACCAAATGTAACCGGTAAGGCGTGTTGTAAGTGGCTACGCCCGGCGACGGGTGTGTCGCGGTATTCCTCTGCCAGTCCCGCTAGCAGGTCAGCGACACCATTAAGATCGGTCTCGATAATCGCCAGAGCGTCGCGAATTTGCAGTGATAACGCACTGTCCATGATGTCCTGTGTAGTGGTACCCCAATGACTGTATTCACCAAGCCCGTCCTTACACATTGCAACGATGCCTTCGACTAAGGGCAGAATTGGATAGGACACGCGTGCGACCCCTTGTTTGTAGCTTTCGAAGTCGAAATGTTCGAAGCTAGCCTTTGCGGTAATCTCTGCAGCGGCCTCCTTCGGGATGATGCCCATGCGTGCCTGTACTCTGGCCAATGCCGCCTCAACGTCGAGATAGCGCTGGATCAACGTTTCGTCGGCAAACACCTGCCGCATTTCCGCTGTGCCAAACAAATTGCCAAATATTTCCGAGTCGATAGCTGATGACACCATGTCATCCTCCTTGGTTGTAGTCCTTTCGCAGCAATGGTTACATTGACAATGCCGGACCGCCAAAACTAGTCTCCTGGGCCTTGCTGCAAAGCAGTCAACACGGTTCAACGCAATGAAAAAACTGCTCCTCGCGGCTGTCATTTTGCTGACTGCGGGATCTTCTTCCGCGGCACAAACCAACCTTCAGTTCGTCCTGCGGACGCTGGAGATACATCCTCGTAACCAGGCGCTGTTGCGCTGGGCTGATGATTTGGAGGCGCGTTCGAAGGGGCAGCTTACGATCACCTTCCAGCATGGTGTGACTAATTACCCAGGCTCGCGTATCCCTGCAGCTGTCGCTGAGGGGGTTTATGATCTTGGTGCACCAGGCTGGTGGCATCTGGCGCTTTTTGCGCCGGGATTTTCTATCTCTTCACTCCCAATGTTCTATGGGCAGGATATACAAGACCTGCAACGCGTTCTCGACGGCGGTCTTAGCGAAGCATTGCATGAAAGGCTTGAACAGGCGCTTCGGGTGAGGGTGTTGGGAGGTTATTTGGATTTGGGCTTTGGCCATACCTTTACCACCGTTAAACCGGTGAAAGCTCATGCCGACCTTCTAGGTTTGAACATCCGGGTGCCTGGGGGTACTGCCGATCTGGCGCGTTATCTAGTGTTTGGAGCAACACCTCGTCGAATTGCGGTGCGACATCTCGCCAGCGCGCTTCGGCGCAAACTCGTCGGAGGCTTGCTGGGGACGCACAATTTTGTCGCCGATGCGGCTCTATGGGAAGCCGGTGTTCGGCACGGCTTTCTGGACAATCAAGTCTTCTACTATTACACGCCCATCATTAACCGCGCGCGTTGGGAGGGACTACGAGATAATGAGAGAGTTTGGTTGACGGAGAGTTGGGCGGTGGCGCTGAATGAGATGCGGCAACTGATGGCTGACCGTCAGGATCGTTCACGCGCCGCGGCCGCCCGTCATGGAATGCAGTTCGTAGAGGTGCCGGCGGGACAACGGCAGAGGATGCGCAAGACTTTGATGGAAGAACAGGGTGCCGTGGCAAAAGCGTTGAAGATCGATCCGAAATTAATAGACCTGGCCCAGTCACTGCTTAGTTCTAAACTGCGTTAATAGATCTCATAGGAATGGTCAGGACACGTCGAAGAAAAGGCTGGACCCGACCAATGACAGGGTGCCAATTTCTCGCTACCCATATAGTTCGCCAAGCACCAGGGCGCTGATTAGACACCGCTGATGAGTATCCCCAGCGCTGAGGCTAAAGTGTCACGGCCTCGTGCAAATAGCCCGGGTCGTAGAACAGTAGCGTGTGCATACTGCCGTTCCCCGAATTGATATGAAACGGGCACAATTTAGGAGCTGTCGCCCGCGAGGTGGACGATCCGATTGGCATCCTCTGCTGCGGCATGCTTACGCCGCGTGATTTCGATACCTACGCTGGAAATTCCCTCGATTGCGTCCAACTTCTCCGTCCGCACCGTCGCTTCGACAACGCGTTCGTCTGCAAGACAGAGATCGGCAACACGGCTGGCTAGGGTCTCGACTAGATTGACATGTCCTTCGTTGGCCAGGCCCCGAATCTGCTCTACCACAGAGGCATAGCACACCACCTGCCGGTATTTGTCCGCGTCGAACTCACTCGCTTCGCGCGCCAGCAAATCCACGTTGAAGCGCACTCGCTGCGGCCCGTTATGTTCATGGTCGTAGATGCCGATGTGCCAGGGCACTACAAGGTCGCGCACGAAGATCCGGTAAAGGCCAGTCCTGGTGCTTTCTGTCGGCGGGGTTAGGGGCGTGCCTGTGGTGGTCAAACCAGATATCCTCCGGGTTCCGAAAACAGATGTCGGATACGCACATTATGGTGGGAGGCTGTCGGTGCAGCAATGGAATTCCAAGCGGCGGGAGGATTGGTAACTATGCGTCTGCAAGACCGTTTCGCATGGGGCCGGCGGACTTACGTCATGGGGATCCTCAACGTCACGTCGGATTCCTTCAGTGGCGATGGAATGGGCGAGGCGGGAAAAGTGACCGTCGGTCGCGCGGTGGATCAGGCGCGCGCCTTCGCCGCTGCGGGGGCCGATATCTTGGATATCGGCGGCGAGAGCACGCGGCCGGGATCCGAACCCGTGACGGCGGCAACGGAAAGAAATCGGGTCGTGCCGGTCATCAATGCTGTGCGCGATGCGCTACCGGGGATCGCGGTCTCGATCGATACCTACCGCGCTGAAACAGCGGAGGCTGCGCTTGATGCTGGCGCTGACATGGTTAACGATGTATGGGGACTGCGTGCCGACCCGGATCTGGGCCCGCTTGCCGCGTCGCGGAGAGCGCCGGTCATCCTGATGCATAACCGCAGTAAACCGGGCGCTGCCGTCATGGATGCGCGTCTAGGTGGTGAGTATGACGCGCCTGACTACAATGATCTGCTGACTGACGTTCAGACAGACCTTGCCGCGTTGGCGGCTAATGCAGAGGCCACCGGTATTGACAAAAACCAGATCGTGCTCGACCCTGGCCTCGCTTTTGGCAAGACCGTCGAACAGAACCTAGACCTCATCGACCAACTCGGTTTCCTTAAATCGCTGGGCTACCCTCTGCTTGTGGGGCCGAGCCGTAAATCCTTTGTTGGAAAGGTGCTTAACTTACCCGTGGAGGAGCGGGTGGAAGGTACTGCGGCTACGGTTGCCATCGCTATCGCGCGCGGAGCCGATATCGTGCGGGTGCACGACGTCGAAGCGATGGTCCGCGTCGCCCGCATGGCTGACGCCATAGTTAGGAAGGGGTAGCAGTGGCCCGGGTCTTCATCGCCCTTGGTAGCAATCAAGGCGACCGTGCACTCCTGCTGCGCACGGCGAGAGATGCGCTGTGGGAGTTCATCGTACTTATCAGCCGTTCGCTGGTTTACGAGACCGCGCCTAAATACGTCACCAACCAGTCACCCTTCCTTAACATGGTCGTCGAAGGTCACACCGAGCTGAAACCAGACAGACTGCTTAAGTTGTTGAAGGCGACTGAACGTAACATGGGCCGCGTCGCTGGCCCCCGTAATGGGCCGCGCCCTATAGATCTTGACATCCTGTTCTATGATGACCTGGTTTTAAAGACGGAAACGCTTACCATCCCTCACCCACGGATCGCGGAGCGACGCTTCGTGTTGCAGCCACTGGCTGATATCGCAGGGGACTATCAGCATCCGTTGACGGGGGACACGATTGCTAAGATGTTGGGGATGTTGCCGGCAGAGGATGAAGTGCGGGTGTTCGAGGGGTAATTGGACATCCTCGCATTTGCGGTGCACTAAAATTGATAGCCATTTATACCATCTACTAAACTCCAGTCAGTGGAGCGCCCAGTTTGGGCTCTTGTACTTGTAACCGCGAAATGCGGGCATAACCAATGTGTAACTCCAATTCGGCATGAACCGCCAATCCTTTCGGCCATAGGTTCAAATCGGCCTTTGAGGTGGCGAAACTATACCGTGTTTTGTTCGCACATAGTATGGCCGGACTGGTGGGAAATTCCTTAGAGGGTGTCGTGATCAGCGCGAATTTACGTTGGCCTACGGGTATGTTGCCAAGTTGTATGGTGTCAGCGATTACTCGAAGCCCCCCCTGTCCGGCCACGTATCTCAACCTACCAATAGCTTTGAAGCTATGCCGTACTCGATGGGTTCTGCAGAGGCGGGGCAAACTTGGTCAGGCTGATACCGTCCACGGCCTCTTTGTATTCCTCTAAGTTAGGTGTTCGGCCGAGGATGGTGGAGAGCACGACGACAGGTGTCGACGCCAGCAGTGACTCGCCTTTCTTTTCGTCGGAATCCTCGACGACCCTTCCCTTGAATAGGCGCGTGGAGGTTGCCATAACGGTATCGCCCATCGCCGCTTTTTCCTGGTTGCCCATACAAAGGTTGCAGCCGGGCCGCTCCAGATACATGATATTTTCGTACGCTACGCGCGCCTCTGTCTTGGGCGCACTGTCGTCGAACTCAAAGCCAGCGTACTTCTGCAAGATGCTCCAGTCGCCCTCTTCTTTCAACTCGTCGACGATGTTGTAGGTTGGCGGTGCTACGACCAGTGGCGCTTTGAACCCAACTGTGCCGTGCTTCTTCTCCAGGTTACGGAACATCTGCGCGATGATGTTCATATCACCCTTGTGCACCATGCAGGAGCCGACAAAGCCTAGATCGACTTTCTTTTCCGTGCCGTAGTAGGAGATCGGCCGGATCGTGTCATGGGTATATTGCTTAGAGATGTCGATATTATTGACGTCGGGATCGGCTATCATCGGCTCGTCGATTTGATCTAGATCGATGACGACTTCTGCGAAATATTTTGCATCGGCGTCTGGTGCGAGTGCTGGGTTTGCGCCCGACTTGATGTCTGCAATTCGTTTGTCTGCTTTTTCGATTAGTCCCTTCAGCATTAGGGCCCCATTTTCCATGCCCTTGTCGATCATGACTTGGATACGGCTCTTGGCAATTTCGAGGGACTCGATGAGTGTGGCATCATCGGAAATGCAGATTGACGCTTTAGCCTTCATCTCGGCAGTCCAGTCCGTGAAGGTAAAGGCCTGATCGGCGAGTAGAGTGCCAATATGGACTTCGATGATCCGACCCTGGAACACATTGTCGCCGAACTGCTCCAGCATTTGCGCTTGAGTTGCATGGACCACATCGCGGAAGTCCATGTGATCTGCCATCTTGCCCTTGAAGGTAACTTTTACGGACTCGGGTATTGGCATTGTCGCTTCACCAGTCGCTAGAGCCAGAGCAACAGTGCCCGAGTCGGCGCCGAATGCGACGCCTTTCGACATTCGCGTGTGGGAATCGCCGCCGATTATAATGGCCCAGTCATCTACCGTGATGTCGTTTAGGACCTTGTGAATGACGTCCGTCATTGGATGGTAGGCGCCCTTAGGGTCGCGTCCCGTAACGAGACCAAAATTATTCATAAATTCCATAAGCTTAGGCGTATTTGACTGCGCCTTTAGATCCCAAACGGATGCGGTGTGACAGCCGGACTGGTAGGCGCCATCAACTTCAGGCGAGATCACCGTGGCGGCCATTGCTTCCAGTTCCTGAACCGTCATCGGGCCGGTCGTATCTTGAGACCCGACAATATTCACTCGCACTCGGACGTCGGAACCTGCGTGCAGCGCTGTGTCCTCGGCCACGCCGACAGCGTTCTTGTTGAAGATCTTCTCGACTGCTGTCAGGCCCTGGCCCTCGTGCGATAGTTCCTGCGAGGGCGCGAAGACGGATTTAAGTTCAATCCCAAGGGCATCTGCCGCGAAGGTTTGCAGCTTCTTGCCGAATACCACTGCATATGACCCGCCGGCCTTTATGAATTCGACATTTTGCGGAGTGAAGGACGAGGTAACGTCCATGAGTTCTTCATCGCCCGCTTCGTTACACAGCTTCTGGTTACTCGTATTAATAGTCAGAACGGTTCCCGTTGCGACGGAATAGCGCTCCTCCAGTATGGGACTGCCGTCGTTGTTTAGGATAGGGTTGCCATCCTCATCCGTTTTCCGAACCCAGTTCTTCAGGTCGATACCGATACCGCCGGTCACACCCAACGCCGTCATGAAGATGGGGGAAATTCCATTTGTTCCTGCGACGATTGGTGCGTTGTTAACGAACGGGATATATGGGCTTGAGGGATCGCCGGTCCACAGCGCGACGTTGTTGACCCCCGACATGCGCGAAGATCCTACGCCCATTGTCCCTTTCTCCGCGATCAACATCACCCGCTTGTCCGGATGCTGTTTCTGCAAATCGCGAATTTCGGCCTGTGCCGTTTCAGAGATGAAGCATTTCCCGTGCAGTTCCCGATCCGCCCGTGAGTGAGCTTGGTTACCCGGTGACAGAAGGTCTGTGGAAATATCTCCCTCCGCTGCGACGTAGGTTACTACCTTAATTTCGTCGTCTATTTCGGGCAGATTCGTAAAAAACTCAGCCTTTGCGTAGCTCTCCAGGATATCCTTAGCAACTGCATTTTCTGATCTATTTGCCGCCGCGAGCCGGTCCGTGTCGGCAGCGTACAGATAGACTTGCGTCTTCAGGACGTCGGCCGCTTGTTTGGCGATCGGCGCGTCCTCACCCAAGGCCAGATCGAGAAGGGCTTCGACCGAAGGGCCGCCCTTCATGTGGGATAACAGCTCAAAAGCGAACGAAGGCGCGATCTCTGAGACTATCGTCGCACCCAGAATGATTTCTTTAAGGAATTCTGCCTTCACGCCCGCAGCACTGGTCGTGCCAGGAATCGTGTTGTAGATGAAGGACTTTACGGAATCTGCCCGATGTTCGTTATTCTCGTCCTTAATCTGCGCGATGATTTCGCTAAGCAGTGCACCATCGTCGATGGGTTTCGGGTTTAAGCCCTGGGATTTCCGCTCTTCAATTTCGTTCAGATAGTCCGTGTACAAGCTCATGGCGATTTAGACCCGTTCGTGTTGCTGGCAGTTCGGAGGCCGGGTGGTAATTATATTCGGCGTTCCGGCGGAAAAACTCATCATTCAATTTTCAGCCAGGATTAGCGTGCAGGGTGATCCTAACTGGTCGATAAGAGGTTATTCATTACGATGATTCCAGTGTGCGTCCTTCGTTGAAGGTTTAATTAGGACACTGGATCAGCGCCTTGGAAGTTGGGCTTTACGCGCCACATGGCCCTTCAGACCCGACCGAAGATTGGTACATTTTTTATCATAGATTTTTGACACAGGCAAAATGGTCGAAGATTGTAATTGACAGTGCGAAAAGCCGGTTATCTGGTGCCGAGTTGATTGTTTCTCTATGGAATTACCCCTTTTTGCCCTAAAACGCCGCCTCGTTGTACTCCAGTACCGCCCGGTGACCGTCGCGGACCGGCGTGATGAGGGCCATGGCTTGAGGCAGGATATTCTCAGCATAGAACCGCGCCGAAGCGAGCTTCGCAGCGTAGAAGTCCGGGTCGCCGGTTCCCTCGTCAAGGGCCGCTTGGGCGGCTAGGGTGGTGCGGGCCATCATAGCGCCACCTGCCACAGTGGCGAACTGACGAAGGTAAGGGGTAGCGCCGGCCAGCACGCTGGCCATATTTGTATCGGCTTTCGCCAACAGCCAGTCGGTGGTCTCGGCCAGCGCGTCGCAGCCGGCTGTCAGTTGCGGCTTAAGTGCCGCCGCTGTATCAACGGCGGTAAGCGTATTGCAAAGCGCGCGGACCTCATTGATGTAGTTGTGAGCTGCTGCGCCGCCGTCGCGCAGCACCTTGCGGGCGACCAGGTCCTGCGCCTGAATGCCGTTTGTTCCCTCGTAGATCGGTGCTATATGCGCGTCGCGCAGATGCTGAACCACCCCGGTCTCTTCCATATAGCCGATACCACCATGTACCTGGATCGCCATCGAGGTAATCTCGACGCCGAGGTCTGTGCACCAGGCCTTGACGATGGGGGTCAGCAAATCAACCCGCGCCTGTGCCTGCTTGCGGGCTGTGGCCTCTTTTGCGCGGCGTGACTTATCAAGTAAGGTCGCCGTATCGTAGACCAATGCCCGCATGGCGTCGATTTGAGATTTCATGGTCAGTAGCATGCGGCGAACGTCCGGATAGCGAATGATCGCCATCGG
>PBDC01000078.1 GCA_002717185.1 Rhodospirillaceae bacterium | reverse complement strand
TTGGCGTCCGGCGTGTCGAAACTGACACCCAGGATCACCGCATTGTTGTCGCTGAATTCTTGGATTCGATCACGGAACCCTTTGCCTTCAGTCGTTCATCCGGGGGTATCGGCTTTGGGATACCACCAGAGAAGCACGTATTTTCCGGCGAAATCGCCCAACGCGACGGGGTTGCCGTCTTGGTTGGTCATCGAGAACGCCGGGGCTTCGCTACCTTCCCCTATCACAGACATTTAATCCTCGTGTGTTTGAAGTGTGAGTTACTCAGGAGCCGTTAGATTACCACTCCGCCCCGCTATTGGAAGCATCATTGACCGTACTGGTGAAGGGTTTGAGATAGTCCGGGTGGATTTATCTCCTTGCGGCAATGAGACGGGTCAAAGTGCTGTCCTGTTTTGCCGAAGGCAATAGCGGTAGGGTGTGTTCTTGAGTTTCTCTTTGATAGGTTGATGGAGGAACCCGCTCGGATGACAGGTTCCTTTGCCCTCTTTGTATTCTGGATGTAGAGGGCGCTTACGCATTGTGTGAGAGGTATACCTGCTAACACCGCTGCCATAGATAAATGAAAATTTGTTGGCATTATTCCCTCGGTACAGCGATCTAATGTCGGTACAGCTATCTAATGTGTGTTGAGATTTCCGTCTAAGATTTAATTAACGTCAGCCGACCGGAATTTTTTTTGTTGAATTTTGGTGATTTCCGACCAATTGGCTGGTGAATTTTTATTGGAATTATTTGAGTTCCAAACAATTCCCACAGTAT
Source organism: Rhodospirillaceae bacterium (assembly GCA_002717185.1). Next base: position 45,994 of record PBDC01000078.1, on the reverse strand, counting down.
CTGTGCATGGCACTATCCGCAGGCTCCTCATCGATCGGTATGTCGATGCTAAAACGGATAACACCCTAGAAACTGTCTTCGCAAATTTCTAGCAGATTTCAATTACGTCTAGCGCTGTAATAAATCGGTTTAAATCTGCACCTCCGTCTAGTCGTAGACCACGAGGGATCCCATAGTGATTTTGTAGGAACAAGAAATTGATGCGTTGTTTTGCTAATGTGTAGTTACTGGAGGAGGAGCCGCCATGGGGAAAACGCAATGGTCAGAGGACTGGCCATTCGAGGTCGATCCGTTATCGCCTTTGATGGCAGCGGAAATTACGGGTTTGAATGCGGCGCAGTCTCTCGACGATTTTGTGCGGGACTCAATCCTGGAAGCACTCGGCCGCTACAAGGTTTTGGTGCTGCGGAACCAAGACTTGGCACCTGCAGATCAGGCGGCTTTTACAAAATGCTTTGGCGAATTGGAGCCACATGTCAATCGGGAGTTCCGCGGCGGAGCCGTCCCGGAAGTGCATCCTGTTAACAACCTCGACGAAAACGGTAAGCCCGCGCGAGGCCGCAATATTGGAAATTATTCCTGGCACACCGACAAATCCTACATGTTGCGCCCATCACTGGCGACGATGCTATTCGCGGTCACACTGCCTCCAGCCGGTGGCGATACAGAATTTGCCGATATGCAGACGGCATATGTTGCGTTGCCGGATAATCGTAAAGAGGAACTGTTGAAGTTGCGCGTCGTACACAGTTGGGAACGCTCGCGCCAGAAGAACGGTAGCCGTTTAGCAACCGCACAGGAGATCATTGACGCGCCGCCGGTGTCTCACCCGCTTATCCGGACCCATCCTATGACCGGCGAGAAGGGGTTCTATATTGGCAACCATACTTCGCATGTGGAGGGATGGTCCGTCGATGAGGGCGAGGCGTTGTTGCAGGAGCTGCAAGACTTCGCAACGCAGGATCGGTTCGTCTATCGCCATCGGTGGCAGCCGGGCGACATGGTGATTTGGGACAATTGCGCCCTATTGCATCGCGCTGTCGCTAACTACGATATCGAAGCCCATATTCGCATTCTTAACCGCACGGTAGTGCGAGGTTTCCTGCCGATCTGACCATTGGTGTCCCGTTACTTAGAAGGCGACGCCGTTTACTTGGAAGAAGTATCAGGCCTTCTTGTAAAATAAAAATTCAGGCTAGGGGTGGTATATGTGGCGGTACCGAAATACATGACGTTAAGATGTGGTTGTGTGCCGGCTGGGCACTGCATGTTCGCGGTGCCGAGTTTGAATACTGCAAGCGTGGCGTAAAAGGCAGGGCTGGCGAAGCCTTATAATCGCCGTATTGCATCGCGTTGGGAGGAAAACAGCCGCGCGGACGATAGCTGAACGACGCTGGTCTTTCGGTGCCAAAACAGAGTGGGGCCTCACTCCGCCGCTGCGACCTCGGTTTCTCTGTCGTAAGCCGGTACAGTCAGCAGGCGGATTAGCGCATCCACATTATCCAATTTCGATATCCGCTTGACTGTCTCGGCGATCTCGTCCACGTCAATTGACGGACTGATCAGAGCGGTAACGGCGCGGGCCTTGTCGACTATTCCATCGAAAGAAAGTGGGTTCCCGGGAGAACCAAGCGCTTCGATCACTTCCGCTTGCCGTACGCTGCCATCTTCTAGATGCAACGCGACGCCGCCGCCCATATTTTCCGGTAAGTAGGCGTCGAGACCCGTGTCATGATGTGCTTCCGTCTTGTCGATTAGTGCCAATATCTTTGGGTCCTCGTGATACTCTGCCTCAAAGGCGCCGTAATCTTGCGGCCCTTTCGCCAGGGTCGCCGCGACGATATAGGGCATGCTGTATTGCGCGGCCATCACTGAGTCCGGACGGCGGATGGCGTGTTTCTTGATCGCGTTGCCGGGGGAGAAGGCATCTATTTTAACGATTTTTTCTGGATCGAGTTTGAAGCCGTCCGTTGCGATTTCCAAGGCATCTATCATGCCGTGGAATTTTCGGCAGCAGGAATACGGTTTGAAGCTGACCGCATGGATTTGCAGCGGTGCGCCGTCTGCGCGACCCAGATGCTCTGGTTTTACGTGCTTAGAGTACAGATGATAAAAGCCGAGCGGCCCTTCGAGTGGTTTTGCGGGCGCTGTGACGCCCAGCGCCGACAGGTCGGCGGCTAGAATGCCGTGCATCGCCGGCAGCCCAGCATGCATGCGTTTTATCATCGTTCCTTGTGGTTCATGCGCGAATTGCTGCGCGCCACCGGCCATGGATAGGGCCAGCCCCCAAGCGCGGGTTATCCCATCCGCATCGAGTCCATTAAGTTTTCCCGCTGCGGTCGCTGCGCCGAAGGGGCCGAACAGGCAAGTCGCATGGAAGCCTCGCTCGGTCACCTCCGGCGAGGTGGAGGCGCGGCCAATTCGTGCCATTGTCTCGTAGCCGGCAGCGATGGCGGCCAAGACTTCGCGTCCTTGTGCGCCGGTGACCGCAGCTGCGGCCAACGCCGCAGAAATCACCACAGCGCCTGGATGACTGTTGGACGCTTCATGGGTGTCGTCGAGTTCGTAGCCATGCGCTGCTGTCCCGTTGGCAAGCGCCGCCGTTGCTGCATTGACCAGATCACCAGACCCGATGAGGCGCGCATTTCCGGTCGTGTTCTGATCGAGTGCCCATTGCCGTAGCTTGCGCCCCCAAGGCTGAACCGAGCCGCACATTGCAACGGTGGCATAGTCAAGAATTAGCCGCTCAAGTTGAGCGATATCGTCTTGCGTCAAAGACGCTCCATCGATTGACACCATATCCTGTGCGAGTGCGAGACTGTTCACTTGGGCGTTGTTCATCTCATTCTCCTGGCGCTATCCGATCAATAGCTTCCGGTATTCCGCGAGCCTTGTCCAATTCGCGTCACCCGCCGCGATGGGCTATCGTGCAACCCAAGTCCAACGATCTTTGCGAGTAAGTTCCATGACAATCGAACACGGCCTTCGTGTCCCCATGGTCGGCCTGCCCCAGGAGACGGGCGCCTATGCGAAGCAGGTAGAAGCGGCTGGGTTTGACTTCATGTGGGTGCCCGATACGCCGCTTCTCGCCGGGCTTTGGCGTGATGTCTTTATACATCTGACCTGTGCCGCGCTGGAGACATCAAAAATCCGGCTCGGCCCCGGCGTCACCAATCCGATAACCCGCCATCCGGTTGCTGTCGGCAGCGCTATTATTACGCTCGACGAAGTTTCGGAAGGCCGCGCTGAGGTGCCATACGGCACAGGCTATAGTTCTGCGTATATCATTGGGCGTAAGGCCGCTACCTTGAAGCTGATGCGAGACGCTGCAGCGCTATGGCGCAATATATTCACTGGCGAGCGCACGCAGTTAGGTGGGTTGGAAATTCAACTCGATCTGCCGCGTCCTGACATTCCCATCATCATGGCGGCAAGTGGTCCAAAAGCGCTACAGACGGCGGGCGAAGTTGCGGACGGGGTCCTGATTATGGTGGGCGCGCACCCTGGTTGCGTCGAATGGGCGCTGGAACATGTGGACGCCGGTGTTGCCAAGGCCGGTCGGGCTCGGTCCGACGTCAAACGTACGTTGGTCTTGACGGCCTGCGTCGATAATGACCGACAGCGTGCGATCGATACGATGCGGCCGTGCGTTGGCAATCTGTGTAGGCATCGTTTCGTGAGCGAGTTATTCGATCGCGCAGGTCTAACACCACCGCCGGTGCCTGATAATATTCCCCAGCCCTATCCCGATCTGGGCCACGCCGTCGACTGGGAGGAAGCGAAGCGCGCCACGGCATGGATTCCCGACGATATTGTGGCAGCGATGAATGCGCTTGGCTCCGGCGAGGAGGTCGCTGAGCGGGTACAGGTACTGAGCGACCTCGATATTGATGCTATTTGGTGGCGTGATCATGGCACCTGGGAACGCCCAGATGCGCTTATGAAAGGGCTTGTGGAAGAGGTGTTACCGAGGCTTTAGCCGCTTGCCTATTTGTGGCCATGTCCTTTCATGCTGGAATGGCCTGAAGCGCCCGCTTTCATCTTCACCGCCGCATGCAATGTTACCGTGCCAGCTTTTTCGAAGGTCAGGGTCAACGGCAGCTTGCTGCCTTTCTCTATGGGAGCCCTGAGCTTCATGATCATAACGTGATAGCTGCCCGGTTTTAGGGACACGCTGCCGTGGGCGGGCACGGGGACGCCACCCTCGACTTGGCGCATGCGCATGATATCGCCATCCCGGATATGGTTGTGTAGTTCGACTTTGCCGGCCTGTGGCGATGAGGCAGAAATCAGCCGATCCATAGGGCCCGCATTTTTGATCACCATGTAGGCCGCGCTATTGCCCCGCTTTCCAATGGAGGGGCGTGCCCATGCGGAATTGACGCTTAAATTGCCGATTTTGGCATCGCTGGCCAAGCTGGGAGTGCCATATCCTGTCGCGAGAGTTATTGCGACGATAAGAATTTTTACAAATTTCATTGGTTCCTCTTTCTGTGAGACAGCCGCTGTTCACATTTGTCGACTACAGTTCTGCGATGGCGGCGGCGCGCGACTGTGAGGAATTTGTGTGGGGGTTTCGGCGCTCTGAACATCATGAAGAGATATGGGCAGAACGAGAGGTAAGGTCGGCTGGTCTGCTTGTGGCGTATTGGGCGGAAGGGCGACCGGAGCGCCGCAAGTGAGAACGCAATCCGCACAATTCTCCTGCTCGTGTGATTGGGGAATCGGTCGACCCTGAACGTCGAGTGCGATCTGTTTGAAACCTTCTCCAGTGCACAACGCAATATAGGATGCCGTCCCGCTTTCAACGGCGAACGCTGCCTGCAAGTCGTTGGCGAACAGCGTCTGAAGCGCGAGGGTGAATGCGGCAAAGAATGCGATTTGCCGATGGGAATGAGTTCTGAACATCATAGGAAACAATAATATCTTCGGATTCGCACGACACGGCAATTGGGATGGCACGTGTCGATTGGCCGCAGTGGGTCGACCGCTGTCGTTTAAATTGTTTCCATGTCAAACTAAAGAAGAACAAGAAAGGGAGGCCCTTATGATTCATGAACTACGTATTTATCACTGCGTTCCCGGCCGTTTGCCGGCATTGTTGAATCGCTTTGATACGATTACGCTCAAACTTTGGGAAAAGCATGGAATTCGCCAAGCTGGATTCTGGACGATGCTCGTCGGTGATTCGAACCAGGACCTTTACTACATGCTTGAATGGGAAAGCCTGGCTGAACGTGAGGAGAAGTGGAACAAGTTCGCTGCCGACCCAGAATGGCTGGAGAAACGGGCGGAGACGGAAAAAGACGGGCAGATCGTCGCTAAGGTCGTGAACTACATGCTACAGCCGACCAGCTTTTCCGCCGTCAAATAGGAGAAGTTGGTGAGCGAGAACCCGGTTAAAGAGCGTCTGTCGTCCGGCGGTGTCGCGCTGGGCATGAATGTTCGCCTAGCGCGTTCCAGCGATGTGGCGCGGATCGCCAAATCCTCTGGCCATGATTTTCTTTTTATCGACATGCAGCACGGTCTCTACGATGTGGAGACAGTGGGACATATAGCACATTCGGCGCTCGGTTGTGGGGTGGCGCCGTTGGTCCGTGTGCGCAGCTGCGACGACCCTAATACGGCATTACTGCTGGACAACGGCGTGACCGGGGTCGTGTTCCCGGACATCAATACCAGCGCGGAAGCCCAGCGCGGCGTCGACCGAGCAAAATTCGCGCCGGTCGGCAAACGGTCGGTCGGTGGCGCCTTTCCACATTTCGACTACGAACCGCTACCAGTGGACGAGGCGACAGCGCGGATAAACGATCTCACTCTCGTTGTTTGCATGGTGGAGACGCGGGCTGGGCTCGAAAATGTCGAAGCGATCGCTGCCGTTGATGGCGTTGATGTGGTGCATGTCGGCAGCAATGATCTGTTGCTCGATATGGCTATGCCTGGTCAGTTCGGGTCGCCGGAGCATGTGGCGGCCATCGATAGGGTAATCGAGGCTTGTGCCGCGAATGGCAAGGTAGCTGGGTTGGGCGGCGAACGGGACCTGGCGCGCCAGGTCAACTTCATCCGCAAGGGCACACGGTTCGTGACGACGCAGACCGATCTGCGCTTCCTGCAGCTCGCCGCAACTAACCATACGGTGGCGCTGCGCGAGGCGCTGGTTTGATGGCCATTGCTGTCACTCCCTTTTCGAACGTGATCGGCGCGACTGTGACCGGTGTAGATATGCGTCGTAAACCAGATGGAGCGGTGATCAGTGCAATCGAAACCGCGTTGGAGCGGTATGGTGTACTGGTCTTTCCAGATCAGGCGATGAGCCCGGCGCAGCAGGTGGCATTCTCGGCCAGGCTAGGGCCGCTCGAGCCTACCGGTAATATCGATGCCCGGCTGGACAATCATCCGGAGATCTTTGTTGTTGGCAATACTGGTGCTCGGCCGGTTACCTTCGCTCCGCAGTTCGGTAGTGAGGATTTGGAGTGGCACACTGATCATATCCACCGAGATGTTCCGGCCCGTGCCTCGATGCTTTACGCAAAAGAGGTTCCGCCGGACGGTGGTGATACACTGTTTGCTTGCATGTACAGCGCTTATGACGCGCTGTCATCCAAAGACAAGGCATCCTTCAACTACTTAAATGCGGTCCATTCTGTGACTGGACTACGTGTCTATCTGCGGCAGCAATCCGGTGACAAACCCTACGATGAGGGTCGGCAGGCGCCGGTGCCCGATGCGGTCACCTGGCCTCTCGTGAGGCACCATCCGATGACTGGCCGAAAGGCACTTTACTTCGGTGCCAAGGTAACGGTCGGGATCGAGGGTTGGTCGCAAGATAAGGCTTTGGCCTTCATCGCCGACCTGACAGTGCACGCGACGCAGGACGCCTTCGTCTACCGCCATGTCTGGCGGGTTGGGGACGCTGTACTGTGGGACAATCGCCGCGTCCTCCATGCCGCAATGCCATTCGACCTCGACCGCTATCGCCGCCTCATGCACCGTACCACTTTACGTGAGACCCAACAGGTCGTGTGATCTTGGGAGAAACACTTTGCAATTTAGCCTGGAATTTCACGATATTGTCGGGACGGTCGGGGTTGTCCTCGTTGTGGGCATGTATTCTTTGTTGCAACTTGGCAAGATCTCTTCGGAACGGCTGCTTTTTTCTGTCCTGAATGGGTTCGGTTCCGCATTCATCCTGTTCTCGCTTTATTTTGAGTTCAACTTGTCGGCAGCGCTGATCGAGGGGTTTTGGCTCGTCGCCAGTGTCTATGGATTTTTCCGGGTCAGGCGGTTGGCTTGACCAGTAGTGATGTGGTCGACTCCTGTAGAGGTTTTTAAGGTTATTAAAGCGGAAAGGGACGCGACATGACCAAGATTATCGATTTGGAGATAGGCGCACCTAAAATCGGTCGTGCGAAGGTAATCGGCGAGGCAATCAGGGGTCGGCCGGGCACACCTTTTCCGGAGGCTCTGCCGCGACCTGAAGGGTACGGCTTTAAAAATTACGATTTAATCTTTGGCAGCGGCTACGCTGATACGGAGGCTAAACCAGCTACACCTCTGTCGGACGTTGTGCAGGAGATGGACGCGTCCGGTGTCGAATTCGGCAATTTGGTCGGTCTACCGAACGATGAAATCGGAAAGACTCACCAGGAATTTCCTGGCCGTTTCAAGATTTTCGCCTGGCTTGACCCCTTGGATGGCATGCGTGCTGTGCGTGAGTTGGAACGGCTGGTGAAGGAGGAGGGGGCGGACGGGTTCCGTGTCTCGCCCCTCTATAATGGGCTAGAGGCTAGCGATCGGCGCTATTACCCGCTCTACGCCAAATGCTGTGAGCTCGGCATACCTGTCCGTCTCTACACTGCGATGACCTACGCAAATGACCGGCCCTACGAACTTGGCCATCCGCGCCACCTCGACACAATTGCAATTGATTTTCCGGAGCTGCGCATGATCGCGGGGCTGTCCGGCTGGCCCTGGATCGGCGACATGGTCGGTATCTTGCGTCGTCATCCGAACATGTACTGCGATACCGCCGCGCATCGTCCGCGCCATTTTGGCACCTTGGGTTCCGGCTGGGAGCAGTTCCTGCAATTTGGCAACACACTGTTGCAGGACAAGGTGATGATTGGCTTCTCCCGCTACATGTTTGGCTGTGGTTATGACGAACTGATTGACGAATATCAGGCCCTTCCCCTCAAGGACCACGTTCTGCAAAAATGGCTATACGGGAACGCGATTAGCTTCTTTTGCGACTAATGTTACGCGACGTCGAGACGCTTGTTCAGCCCCGTCGGATCGCGGTAATTGGCGCTTCTTCGCGTAACCAATCACAGGGCAATATCGTTATCGACAATCTGACTTGTCGCGGGTTCGTAGGAGAGATCCTGCCTGTGCATCCAGTTGCGACAACGATCGATGGTCTGCCTACCATCCGCTCGATTGACGAATTACCATCTGGGGTCGACCTGGCTATCGCTTCAGTGCCGGCACATGCGTCGGCGGAGACTGCAGCAGCCCTGGATGCGGCCGGCGTTGCGTCGGCGATATTCTTCTCTGCGGGTTTCACCGCGTTGGAAACGGATACGTTCCGGTCGATGGCGGAACGGCTGCGGATGAACGTTCACGGCCCTAACTGCATGGGTCTGATAAATTGTACGGATGGTATATTTTTATATCCTGCTAAACCGACGGAGAGTTTGAGAACCGGACCGGTTTCACTTATCGCCCAATCGGGATCGGCGGCGATTTCGATCATAAATTCGGCGCCTTTTGGCTTTGCCAAGATCGTCACAGTGGGCAGTGAATTCCAACTTGCCGCGGACAACTACATGCAATGGTTTGCAAAGGACAGCTGTACGGCCGTTGTTGGTGTTATCCTGGAGTCGATCAAGCGGCCGGCCGCCTTCGCGGAAGCGGCGCGCAAGCTCTTCTCAAATGGCAAATCTCTTGTTGTGCTGAATGTTGGACGGTCGCGGACTGGCTCTGCTGCGGCGCGTGCGCATACCGGAGCGATGACAAGCGATGCGGATACCTACGAGCTCTTCTTCCGCGATCACGGCATTCCGGTAGTCGACGACTACGATGAATTGATCGCTTCGTTGCAATGTCTTGCTGCCTGGGGGCGGCAACCGGGGCTGGGTGGGCTTGCGATCGCTGGAATTTCCGGTGGCCAGACAGCGCTTGCCTGCGATTTGGCGGAATCAGCCGGTGTCGCTCTGGCGAGCTTTGATCAGCTGACGGTTAGAAACCTACAAGATGTCCTACCGGGTATATCAGGCAGTAATCCGGTTGATCTCGGGGCAGTCGTGGGACGTGAGACGAGAGACAATGAGGGTGGGATCGACGCAATCCTGGCCAATCCCGAAACAGTTGCGCTGGCCTTGATCCAGGATAGTCAGGCTAGCCTGAACGATCGCTCGCTGCGGTACTATCTTTCCGTCGTAGCTGCCTATCGTCGCAGCGCCGTTAAGACGACTAAGCCAATTGTTGCAATTTCGCCATCCTCACAAGACCTCCATCCAGAATTATTAGCGGCTTTCGAGTCTGGTGGCATTCCTGTTATTCGTGGCATTCGTGAAGGTTTAGTGGGCATTCGGGCATGCTATGCCGGAGAGGTAACGCCGCAAAAAGCTCTGGCTGTTTCCTCGCCTGGCCCTGAAATCAAAGCCTTGCGTGCAGAAATAACTGCGCAGACTGGCCAGCTCAAGCCGGTGCAAAGCGCCCAGCTTCTGCGGGCTTATAATATACCGGTCATCGCCTCAACAATAGTTCAGGACGCCACCGAAGCAGCCAACCGTGCCGCGGAGGTTGGTTTTCCTTTAGTGGTCAAAGTTGCCTCGCGAGATATCGCTCACCGCTCAGAACTGGGCGGAGTCGTCACCTGTATCAAGGACGTTGTGGCGCTCGGCATGGCCATTTCTGATATCGAAAAGAATGTCCGCGAAACGGCGCCCGAAGCGGTAATCGACGGTTACGAATTGCAATCGTACTTCGACGGTGACCTGGAAGCCGTCGCTGGCTTCGTTGCTGTCCCACCCTTCGGTGCGAAAGTAGTCGTCGGCACTGGCGGTACCCTGGTTGAGCTCACTGCTGATCGCGCCCTTGGCTTGGCGCCGTTAGACCTCTATGAAGCCCGGAGAATGATCTCGTCGACTGATCTGGGAAAAAGGTTGGCCGGCTACCGTAACCTGGTGCCAGAGACGGATATCGACACACTTGCACGTCTACTTGTCAACCTCTCTCGTTTGGCCGGAGACTTCGGCGACATCATCACCGAATGCGACCTGAACCCGGTTCTCGTCGGTGCGTGTAAGGGCGATGTGATGGTCGTGGACGCCTTGCTTATACGCTGAAGGTAGACGAAAAGCGGTTAGGCTTCGGTTTTGATCACAATATTGCTCCAGCTGTCCAGCTGTGCCGTCCAGCCCGGCCGTAGGACAGTCGTGCAATCATATTCTTCAATGATTAGCGGTCCGCTCTGCGGCGCGGCGCTGAGGGCCACCCGAGGGAGCACTGACGTCTCAATCCAGCCATGGTCGGCACCGAAATATGCCTTCCGGGTAGTAGCCGGGGGCCGAGTGTCACGTTTGAGCGTGATGCTGTCCGGGATGCGGGGTGTGTCGGCCGTTCCCTGGCCGACCGCCTTCAGCGAAACGAACTGGACACTTTCATCGTCGGAGCGGTAGCCGAAGGTGGACTGATGCGCTACTGCGAAGGCCTCCGCCAGGTCAGTGAGGTCGGCTGTACTCAGTGGTAGACGCGGAACGGGCAGGGGCAGGGCCGTGTTCTGACCAACATATTTCACCTCCGCTGAACAGGTTATGCGGCGGGCATCCGGAGCGTATCCGTCCTGGGTGACCAGCGCCTCCGCTTCTTCGGCGAGAGCCCTGAAGGCTCCGTTGCAGGCTCTCAGGTCCAGTTCGTCGAATGGTTGGTAGTAGGCTCGGATGCATTGATGTTCGGTCTCGGCAAACAACAAGCCGACAGCGCTGAACAGGCCTGCCGCTGGTGGCACCAGGACCTGCGATGTGCCCAGTGCTTCGGCTAGGTTACAGACATGCACACCACCATTGCCACCAAAGGCCAGCAGCGGGAAATAGGCTGGGTCGAGGCCGCGCTCTGAGGAAACGGCGCTCAGCGCCCGCATCATCCGGGCGTTAGCGATCAGATGAATGCCATAGGCCGTGTCGGTGAGGTTTTGGCCAAGCGCGTCACCTAGTGCCTGCAATGATTTTTGAGCACCGTCCCAGTCTAAATTAAGTTCGCCACCGACTAGAGCGTTCGGGTTGAGATAACCCAGCAGCAGATTCGCGTCAGTTACTGTCGCCTCGGTGCCGCCCTGGCCATAGCAAACCGGGCCGGGTGCGGCACCGGCGCTGTGCGGACCGACCTGGATGCCGCCGCCGGAATCGATCCAGGCGATGGAGCCGCCACCGGCGCCGACTTCCGCGATGTCGATAGTCGGTGCCTGCACCACATAGCCGCCGCCCTGGGTCATGCGGTGGCCGAGTGCCGCATCGCCGCCGACCTCCGTCTCTGGTGCTAGCGCGAAGTCTCCACCGGCGATGATCGACGCCTTGGCTGTCGTGCCGCCCATATCGAAGACGATACAGTCTGGAATATCGAGTTTTCCACCCAAGCGTTGCGCGCCCACTACGCCGGCGGCGGGGCCGCTCTCGATGACGAAAATCGGTTTTTGGGCCGCCACCTTAGCCGGCAAAACACCGCCGTTCGATTGCATTATATTGACCGGCGCGGTGATGCCGATGCCGGCAAGCCGTTCCTCCAACCGTGCGGCGTAGCGCTCGATCACCGGTCGGATGTAGGCGTTTACGACGGCAGTACTGGTGCGTTCGTATTCTTGAATTTGTGGGACTAATTCGCTGGATCGGGTGACGGGGATGCCGGGCAAGAGATCGTTCAGGAGTATGGCCGATTGTTCCTCATGCCGGGGGTTGACATAGGCGTTGAGAAAACAAACCGCAATCGCGTTGACGCCAGCCTCGGCGCACCGATTGGCGATTTTCATTAGTTCCTTCTCGTCGAGCGGCTTGTCGACTTCGCCCGTGGCGGTAATACGTTCAGGGACGGTGAAGCGCAGCCGCCTTTCGACTAGTGGTTCCGGTTTGCGGAAGCCGATGTCGTAGAGCCGTGGTGCGCGGAAGCGAGCGATTTCCAGCACATCGCGGAAGCCTTCGGTGGTGATCAGGGCGACCTTGACGCCCTTGCGCTCGATTATGGCGTTTGTCGCTACGGTAGTTCCGTGCGCGACCTCGCCGATATCGGAAGCCGCTATTTCGTTCGTTTCCAGTAGCTCGCGAACACCATCCTCAATGGCCCGGCTGTAATCGTCCGGTGTAGAAAGAATTTTTTTATTAAAAAGTACTCCGTCGCCGCCCAGCAGGACGATGTCGGTGAAAGTACCACCAATATCGACGCCCAACCTGTAGCCGGCCATCAGCTTGCCGCCCGTGTTTTGCGTAGCGCCGTCGTCGCAGCGTTGTCGAGGGCAAATGTTTCATCGACCACCACTCCGTATTCTGTCGAGGCATGAGCGATGGAGATTTTCTCCTGCCGCACATCCTCTGCGACGGCTTGCGCGTCTCGCTGCATCGGATCGCCATAGCCCCCGGAGCCAGCCATCTCAGCTCGGAAAGTCTCCCCTCGTTTCATTGGGCGGACGAATTTGGACGGCGCTTCCTCGCGTTCGCCATTGCGCACAAAGTAAGAATGGCTGAGCCCGCCTGGTTTGCCTCCGAAGATGCCCCAGCAGGGATAAATGTGACGGTCAGCGCGTAACTGCACGATCGCGTTCTCGGCGAGCAACCGGTATTGCCGCACCAGACCCAGCGCGCCACGATACTTGCCGGGTCCTCCGGTGTCTGGCAGGAAGCCATACTCGTCAATCAGCAGGGGGTTCTCTGCTTCGATGATCTCCACGGAAGTGTTTGCCATGTTGCCTAGCCAGTAAGGACCGGCATCCTGCCCATCTGCATCTGGTCCACCGCCGCGCCCTGTGACGTTGTGGAATTCCACATGCAGGAAGCGTTTTTGGTCTGTCGTTGTGCCGGTAACTGACAGACCGAACTCGTTACCACCGGGACAGGCCGGCATGCGGTCGGGATAGAGAGTGGTAAGCGCACCGGTCACTACGGTGCGTACCCGATAGCCGCCCTGGCCGCGCCCACCGACTGCGGCCGGGTAGCGCGGGTTAACCCAGCAGCCTTCCGGTGCGATCACGGTGATAGGTCGATAGAAACCTACATTGTTCGGCGTGTCCGCCGGCAGAACTGTTCGCAAAGCAGCGTAGGAGAGGGAAGCGGTAAACCAGTAGTTGGTATGTAGCGCTCCACCCATCTGCGGCGAGGTTCCAGTAAAGTCGACGGTGATCTCATCGCCTTTAACCGTGACTTTGACGTGTATGGTAATTGGACCATTGCCAACGCCATCATCGTCATTGAATTCGGTAAACTCTGCCTCTCCATCTGGCAGTTCGGAGATTGCGTTGCGGACCAGTCGCTCGGTGTAGTCGATCAACGCCGTCATGTATTTAGTCAGTTCCTTCGCGCCGTAATTGTCGATTAGCTTTTCAATCTCTTCAGCTCCGGTAATTAGAGCGGCGAGCTGTGCTCGAACGTCTCCCATTACTTTGTCCGGCACGCGAGTATTGTGTTCGATCAGGCGCAACAAGGTGTCGTTTGGCTTGCCTGCCTCGTAGATTTTGCTTGGCGGGATGCGCAGCCCCTCTTGAAAGATCTCATCGCTGTCCGCTGCCTGACCACCGGCGACCCGTCCTCCCAGATCGGTATGATGCAGGATTAGCCCGAGAAAGCAGATCCGCTTACCGTCTCGATAAACAGGCTTGAACATGAAGATGTCATTGAGATGGCTGCCGCCGGCATAAGGGTCGTTGTTCGCTAGGATGTCACCCGGTCTGACATCGTCGCCGAAATAGTCGAGACAGCCCTGCAGCGCGGGCATGGTCGCGCCCAGATGTGCCGGCAGAGCTAGCCCCTGTGCCACCATGTTGCCCTCACCGTCGAGGATTGAGGCGGAGAAATCCATGTTTGACTTGATCAGGGTCGAGCGCGAGGTGCGTAGCACCGAGACCATCATATTGTCGCTGACCATGACTAGCGCATTTTTGATCAGCTCGAGACGGATGGGATCGATCATGGGTGGCTCCGGAATACGGGATCGGAGCCTGATGTTACGGCGTGGCTGCTAGGCGGATCAATCCTCGCCCCGGTGCGTCCACCAAATCGCAGACAAAGACAACAAACCCAACATGGCAAAGCCACCAACCAGTGGGATGACCGTGCCGTCATAGGCCTGCGCGATGACGGTGCCTAGGGCTAGCGAGAGGAAGCTGGTGACGATTCCTACCATCGCCGCTCCGACGCCGGCGATTTGGCCGAGCGGTTCCATTGCTATGGCGTTGAAATTACCAAACAGGAGACCTTGGCAGAAAAAGGCGATGCCACCCCATGCCATGAACGCCCATAAGGGTAGGCCGCCGGGTAGGTGCCAAGCGGCGATTGCGGTCACGATCGAGACGGCGCATTGGACCTGAAGCGCTGTGTGCGACAACACATGCATGCCAAAGCGCAGAACTAGTCGGGCGTTGAGGAGCGCCGCAGCTCCAATCGCTAACGACAGTAGGCCGAAGAAAAGCGGGAACAGGTGCGGGACGCCATATTGCTGCTGAAAGATCTGCGGCGCTGAGGTTAGGTAGCCGATAAAGCCGCCGAAGATGATGCCGGCCGCGAGAGCATAGCCGGATGCGGTGCGCGTCCGCATCGCCTTAGCCATGCTGGAGGCCAGCTTCCTTACGGACCAGGGGATGCGCCGGTTTGTTGGGAGCGTCTCTGGTTGGCGCAGTCCGAACCAGATCAGCGCGATTAGAGAAAGACCGAGAAGTAGGCCGAAAATAGCGCGCCAATGGGCGAACGCCAGAATGCTTTGTCCCATGGCGGGGGCAATCGCAGGGACGATTATGAAGACTGCCATGATCAGAGACATGATGCGCGCCATGGCGCGTCCTTCGAATTGATCTCGTACGAGGGCGACGGTAACGATGCGGGGACCTGCCGCACCCAATCCCTGCAAAAAGCGTCCCACCAGCATGGTGTCGAAATCCCGTGATAAAATGCAGAGGCCGGTGCCGACCAAATAGATTGCGAGGCCTGTGAAGATGGGTTTCTTGCGGCCGGTGCTGTCGGAGACGGGACCGTAGATAAATTGTCCCAGTGCCAGACCAAAAAAGAGTACTAAGACGACAAGCTGCGGTTGGTTTGGGGCGGTGGTTCCCAATTCACGCCCGATATCGCCAACGGCGGGCAGCATTGCATCGATCGATAGTGCGAGCAAAGACGTCATCAACGCCATCAGCGAGACGAACTCACCAAGTCGCAGAGGCTTGTCAGGGGTCATTGAACCTGCGGTACGCTTTCCTTTGAAACGGATGCTGCTGTGTCGGTTCGGATCAGCGGATTGATCGCCGATACAGCTAGACCAAACAAAGATATCGGTACCGTATAAGTGCTAGTAGAACGAGCCACAATGCCTATCGTAGCTGCAGGCTTGCCGGTCCGCGTGGAAAAATTCAGACATATACGGATGTTATTGTCCCTGCGGTCGGTGGCCGCAATCGATCGCCTGGATTATGAGGAGGATCCGTTGGACGAGACTTATTTTAATGCCGCAAGAGGTCATGAAGGCCAAGGTCTTCGACTAGGTGTACGCTGCATCCACCCGAAATCGTGAGAGTGAGATTTTCCAGTTGCTACCACAAGTTTTGTAATTTTGCAGCGCCCGACGAACACAATTGGTCTGACCAGAAATCGAACCTGCTAGACGGGAATTCTCGACGGATTAGGACGAATTGGTGCCGCCCAAGACACGTGCATTTGTCGGGTACAGGTCTTGGTGGCCGGACTGGAGCAGGAAGCACATTATTTCATGGCGGCGTGCTGTACGGATGAAACGCCTAGGACTTGCGAACAGAGCAGTCACGTCAAACTGGGACAGGGAGGGCGAAGGCTACAGACAATCCTTAGACCGTTGGTCCGTCTCCTGCGACGGTTGTCCGGTGTAGTGTCCGCTTATGGGCTAAGTCGTTCCATGGGCGGCCTCTATGCAATACCGCCCGATTATCCCAGATGACAATGTCCCTGACGGTCCATTTATGTGCGTAGACGAAGTCTTGCTGGGTCGTGTGGTCGAGTAATCGGGCGAGCAACGCATCGCTTTCTTCCTCGTTCATGTCTTCGATCTTGCCCGCATGGCCGCCTGTGTACAGCGCTTTCCGGCCGTTGACCGGATTGGAGCGCACCATCGCCTGGCGAACCGGTGGTGTGGCCCTGCGTTCCGGTGTCACTAAGCCGGGTGCGACCATGTCACGCGTGCGCGTTGCATGGTGCAGCGCCACCTTGCCGTCGATTTTCTTTTTTGTCTTTTCGTCTAACGCGTTGTATGCGGCCCGCATCGAGGCGAACTCAGTCTCGCCGCCTTCCGGTGGCACTTCGTATGCGTAGAGCAGCGAGCACAGCGAAGGCGTTTCCTTGAACGAGCTATCCGTGTGCCAGATACGGTTGGCGGCCAAATAAATCATGCGCCGGTCTGCGGGCGGGATGATCGCACCATTAGCCTCTGAATTGTACATGCGCGAGATATGACTTGGGTTCAGATTGTTGCCGGCGTGCGGCAGCATCATCTCTAATGGGCCAAAGCTTTTGCTAAAGGCGACCTGCGCCTCGTCGTCAAGGTCCTGGTCGGGCAGAACGATGACGGAGTGTTCCTCGAACGCCGCACGCAGTTCGGCAAATTCGGCCTCGTTGAACCCGCGTGCGATGTCAATTCCTTCGATCCTGGCGGCGAACAGCGGATGCAGCTTGGTGATGGTGAGAGCCATGAAGGTATCATCGGATTTGGCGGGGTTGAATTGCAAGTGGCGCTGGAACGGCTACTGAAACTGTCTCGGCCTTCGCTCTATTTTCGCTCGCCACTCGGCAAGAAATGTACGGCGGTAAATTGGTGCTTTTCTTTGGTTATCGCCCATCTCTCTTTTCTTTCGGGCGGGGGCCTCCTTCTCTCACAAAAGGGGAAAGGTACTTTGGTATTGTTGCGAAGCAGTGTATGTCCCGTGGCCTCATTACCGGGGTAATATTTTGCCATTCGTTACGCTACCATCGCCCGCGCGTCCAGTACCGCTTGCGCCCATTCCCGCGGCCGTTCCTGTGGCAGATTGTGCCCGGCCTTGCTGTAGACACGGTAGTCGTACCGTCCAGTAAACTGCTTGGCGTGGCGGGCGGTAAGCACGGCGACCCCGTCGGTACTGCCGTCAATCGTCACCGTCGGTACCGTGATCGGCGGTTGTGCGGTGAGCTGCGTCTCGATATGAGCGACGGCGGGGTCGCCGGGGACCAGCCCGTAGCGATGCCTGTAGGAATGGGTCACGACATTGACGAAGTCTGGATTATTGAAGGAGGGGGCTGAGCGATCGAAGGTCGTGTCGTCAAAATTCCAATCTGGTGACCACATACTCCATAGTGTCTTGGCAATGTCGTGGCGGTTTTCGGTCAGGCCGCGCCGACCGCGTTCGGAGTGAAAATAATACTGATACCAGTAGGCCGCTTCCTGCGATGCCGGGGCGGGCTCATAGGCGCGGGCGATATTCTGGATGTTGTAGCTGTTGCCGGAGACCAACGCCGTCACCCGTTCTGGCCACAGGGCGGAGACGACGCATGCAGCGCGCCCTCCCCAGTCGTATCCGCTGAGGGTCGCCTTCTCGATGTCGAGCGCATCCATCAAGCACCGAAGATCATTGCCGAACGCCGCCTGCTCGCCTGAGCGCATGGTGTTGTCAGACAGGAACCGCGTTGGCCCGTAGCCACGCATGTAAGGCACAACGACCCGCGCCCCGACCTCCGCTAGGATTGGAGCACATTCGGCATAGGCCTGAACATCGTAGGGGAAACCGTGCAGCATGATGCAAGGCCAGCCATCCGCTGCGCCGTACTCTAGATAGGCAGTCTCTAGAACACCGGCGGCGACGGTTTTGTGTTCCATAACGATTACCCCTCAATCGAAGCCATGGCTCGTACATCATCTGGGCTTCTGCCCCTCTCGCGCAAGGCTTGGATCGTTTCCGCCTTGTCGCGCTTGGCGAAGCGTTTGCCGGAAGGCGATCGTAGCAAATCGTGATGACTGTATTCGGGCACTGGGAGGTCGAACAGCGCTTGCAGTACGCGATGTACGTGGGTGGCGTGCAGTAGGTCCTCACCACGAGTGACTAGGGTTACGTCCTGAGCGGCATCGTCCAGGGTCACGGCTAAATGATAACAGGTTGCGACGTCCTTGCGCGCTAGCACCACGTCGCCGCAACTGGTGGTGTCGACGGTGATCTCACCGCGACTACGGTCGTAGAAGGTAAGAGGCCCTACCCGGTTTGCCGCTGCTGTCATGTCAAGCCGCATTGCAAATGCATCACCGGCCGCTTTTCGGTCCGCCACTACCTCCGCCGACAGGCCGCGGCAGGTTCCGGGATAGAGCGCGCCGTCGGGGCCGTGCGGGGCTGATGCGGATTCCATTGCTTGGCGCTGCAAATCTTTGCGCGTACAGAAGCAGGGAAACAGTAGTTCTTCGCTTTCGAGGCGATGAAGGGCTGCCGCGTAATCCGCCATATGTTCAGATTGGCGCCAGACCGGCGTCTCCCATTGGAGGCCGAGCCAGCTTAGGTCTTCGAAGATCCCCTGTTCGAACTCCGGCCTGCAGCGGTCGATGTCGATATTTTCGATGCGTAGCAGGAAGCGGCCGCTTGGTCCGCAGGCATCTGCGGCGAACAGTGCGCTATAGGCGTGGCCCAGATGGAGCCGCCCAGTCGGGCTCGGCGCAAAGCGGGTCACGATAGGTGATTCTGGCGACATGCCACTGGCGGTATCCCGCGTAACGCATTAAGTCAATATGCATGGTCACGACACCGGAAACGATCGCCACCGCCTTAGATGAACTGGCCGGCCGCGACAAAGATATTGCTCGCACATTGGCTGAGTTCGGCTATCCGGAACCGCGGGTGCGCGAACCCGGTTTTGGGACACTGCTAAACATTATTATCGGTCAACAAATTTCCGTGCAGTCAGCGGCAGCCATTCGGGGCCGGTTGCGGGATGTCGCTCATCCACTGACGCCAGGTTCCTTTTTGGTGCTGGACGACGACGTGCTGCGAGGGGTGGGGTTCAGCCACCGCAAGATTGAATATGGCCGTCTGCTCGCCGAGGACATTCGGGAGGGCCGCTTCGATCTGGACAGACTGCCATCGTTAGATGAAAAAGAGGCGCTTGACCAAATCGTTGCTCGAAAGGGGCTCGGCCGCTGGAGCGGGGAGATTTATTTATTGTTCGCGTTGGGCCGGGCTGATACTTGGCCCGCTGACGATCTCGCGGTGCAGGTGGCTTTGCAACACCTTAAGGGACTGGATAGGCGCCCGGATCGGACGCTCATGGACGAGCTCGCAGAGCCCTGGCGGCCCTATCGCGGTGCCGCAGCTTTACTAATGTGGCATGTTTATAGGAAGGCGGCTTTGTAGATTACTTTTACGATTATCGAGGCGGTCTTATGCGGGACGGTGGGGTTTGCTTCTGACCCTTCTGCGGCTTAGCTCTCTCCCTCTCCCTCTCCCTAAAGAGAAGGTAAGTCGATTTTGTTCACGCTGAAGTAGCCTCTTTCTCAGAAGAAAGTAAAACCGATCTGTTAGAACTGCCGATAGGCTTGGAAGGAAGTTGGATGGTGAATTTCATGGAATTGGACGGGCCACGCTGGGGGCCTGGGTCAGGCGGAATAGCAAAACAACTCGTTATTCTGCTGCACGGGCTGGGCGCAGATGGGGCGGACCTGATAGGGCTGGCGCCGCATTGGGGTGAGACCCTGCCGGACGCTGCTTTTGTGGCGCCGAACGCACCGTTCCCCTGTGATATGGCCCCAATGGGTTATCAGTGGTTTAGTGCTCAGGATCGCAGCGCCGAGGGACGGCTCGCGGCGGCGCAGGCGGTCGCGCCGACTCTCAACGCCTTCATTGATAGCGAGATGGCTAAAGCTAGTGTTGGGGCGGAGAACACTGCCCTTGTTGGCTTCAGCCAGGGTACCATGATGAGCCTGTATGTCGCACCTCGCCGCGACGCAGAGTTTGCTGCGGTGGTCGGCTATTCTGGGCGGTTGTTGGCGCCGGAACTGCTGGCCATGGAGGCAGTATCGAAGCCGCCGATCATGTTAATCCATGGTGAAATGGACGATCTGGTTCCGTTTGATTCCATGGCAGAAGCTGAGGCGGGTCTTGCCGTCGCAGGCTTCTCGGTTCAGACGCTAGCCTGCCCCGGTCTTGGCCACGGCATAGATCCGAGCGGGCTGCAGGAGGGCAGCGCTTTCCTCAGGGCTGCATTTTCTGGCTGATGCCGCTGCAGAACCGTGTCATGCCGACTGGAGAGATCGTGGCGGCGTGCGCCCGTGGTCTGTTCTTAGGTAATCGCGGCCTATTGCATGACGAGAAGAAGCGGCTTGCCAACGGCGTTGGGCGCTCAAGGCGTGGCTAATTTGCAAGCTCAATTTTAAAGGCCGCCGGCGCGCGGTGATGACGCCACGGCGATACACCGAACTATTTTTCCTCGACGAAGCGGTGGCGATCGCGGCAGGGCACAGACCATGCTACGAATGTCGCCGATCCGAATTCCGTCTTTGGCAGGCGGCCTGGCGGGATGCGAAGGGGCTACGAGAACTGCCGCGTGCGCCGGAAATCGATGCATGTTTGCATGAGGAACGGATCTTATCCCAAAGCCGAACGCAACGGGTCTGGAATGCCGATTGCGCCGATATGCCGGACGGGACGTTGGTCTTACATGAAGGGGAGCCGCATGTCGTGCTGACAGTCGGGCTGAGGGGGTGGTCGTGGCAAGGTTATGGGGCCTTGGTCGCGCGCCCGAGGGGTACGACTGTGGTGCTGACACCGCCCTCCAGCGTCGCAGCATTGCGCGCTGGATATCGTCCTGTCCTCCACCCTAGCGTATCTTACTAACACGACATCCCAATGAAGAATACCCCGGTAAATCCACAACATCTTGTATGAATACGGCGTTTCGGATATCAATTCGTCAACTGATTGATGGAAGTTGAGTATGTCCGTCGGAGTCAATGACTGGCCTGCGCTGGTGCTGAACGCGGATTTTCGGCCGCTGAGTTATTTCCCGCTTTCGCTCTGGTCGTGGCACGAGTCGGTTAAGGCGGTTGTCTCCAATCGAGTCAATGTCGTCTCCGAATACGATCAGGTTGTGAATTCGCCTTCCTTTGCGCTTCGTCTGCCAAGCGTGATTTCGCTCAAGGAATACGTCGTCGCCTTGCGCATGCCGGCTTTCACCCGCTTCAACGTATTCCTACGCGACCGGTTCGCCTGCCAGTATTGCGGTGTTGCCTTGCCGTCTCATGATTTGACCTTCGATCATGTGATCCCGCGTTCTCGAGGTGGGCGAACAACCTGGGAAAACGTAGTGACCGCCTGCGCGCCCTGCAATCTGCGCAAAGGCGGGCGTATGCCTTCGCGCGCCGGATTGAAGCCAAAGCGGCCGCCGGCCCGGCCGAGCTCCTACGAGTTGCAGGAAAATGGCCGCCAGTTCCCACCCAACTTTCTACATGAGAGTTGGCGCGACTACCTCTATTGGGATACGGAGCTGGATCCTAACTAAATTCTTTCTGACAGCCAAATGGCAACACGGGATCCAGCCTTGATAACGGCTGACATCGCCTCGTAAGCGGGAGCCTCTTCGGCACCGTGTTCCAGACCGGTATCGCGGTGAGCCAGCTCGTCTTCGCGAAACTCTGCGATTGTCTTGCGTAGTTCCGGCTCGTCCTCGCAAAGCTCGTCAAGCTGTTTGGCGTAGTGTTCGTCGATCACATCTTCGACCGCCACTGTGCATGCCATCGCCGCCTGCGGCCCGATTAGTGCCGTCGTGGCGCCCAGCATGTAGCCGGCTGCGTGCCATAGCGGTCTGAGCGCAGTTGGACGGACCTGGCGCATTGTTAGGATACGGTCAAAGGTATCGAGATGCCCTTTTTCTTGCTCCGCCATCTCGCGGATAGCGTTGGCTTCGGGACCGCGCCGCAGCACAGCTTTCTGGCCTGCATAGATGCGCACTGCACCGAACTCACCGGCTTGGTCCACTCGGACAACGCGATCGAGTTGCTGCCGCGGTGTAGGGTCGCCCGGAAGATAAGCCGGGCCCTTGGGTTTGGGGTCGCTGATCACGTGCTCCGTCGCAAAAGTGCCAGGGCGGTCAGACCCGTGGCTAAGGAAATCAAAGCATTATATCCGGCCATGGAGATGCCGAACAGTGACCAGGCGATGTCATCGCAACGCACCACCGGGGCACCGAGAACCTGCGCGCGAAGTTCTTCCAGTGTCTGTGGTGCCGCTGCCACACTGCTACAGGCTGTCGGTCCCATCCACCAGCCTTCTTCGACGCCTACATGGTAGACGGCAATGCCGGTGCCAACGAGAACCGTGAGGGCGCTGAACGCGATCAGTGCGCGGAAAATTAGGCGTTTGCCGTCAAAGAGCAGAGCCAAGATCGCCAGGCCGCCCGCGATCCACCAGGGCCAGCGCTGGTAGAGGCAGAGCGAACAGGGCTGCAACCCACCCAAATGCTGGGATGCGTAGGCGCCACTGAGAGCCGCGGCGCTAATTAGCAGCATAGCTAGGGGGAGCCTATAGGAACGGTCGGTCATGTGCGCTCTGTCTAAATAACATATTTAAGCACGACGAAGCCGGCGACCAAAAGGAAGATGAAGGCAAGGGTGAGTGGGCCGAGTCGCCGCTCGATAAAGATGCGGATTGGTGCGCCAAACTTCCAAAGCAGAGCGGCGACGAGGAAGAAGCGTGCGCCCCGGCTGATTATTGAGACAATGGTGAAAGTCCAGAAATCGAGCTGCATTGTGCCGCTAGCGATGGTAATAACCTTGTAGGGGATTGGGCTGAAGCCGCCAACAAAGACGATCCAGCTGCCCCATTCCTGATACCAGCCTTGGAATGTCGCAAACTTGTCGAAATAGCCGTAAAAATTGAGAATTGCGTAGCCGATTGCATCAAACAAATAATTACCGATTGCGTAACCGGCTATGCCACCCAGCACTGACGCAGTGGTGACGATGGCGACTAGGCGAAAGGCGCGAGTGGGCGCGGCCAACACCATTGGAATCAATAGGACGTCCGGGGGGATTGGGAATACAGAGCTTTCCAGGAAGGCGATGGCGGCGATGCACGCGGTTGCGTGGCGGTGAGCCGCTAGCCCCATGGTCCAATCATATAGGCGGCGTAGCATCCTTCTCCATCCAGATGGTCAGCGCAAATTTGAGACTGTTGATGTCGCCGACCTATTGTCCGGCGCGGCTTGCCGGAACAGACGGATTGTCGAATACCACGGGTTGTGGTTGCGGCCAACCACCCAGCGCTTGTCATGGGATTATTTCAGCCGCGGCCAAACAGAGCGTCCTAGCCCGTTGGCACGTGTGCTGACCAAGTTACAAATGCGATGACCAACTCACAGCTCTCCAATGCTGCAACAGTATTGTCAAAGCTGCCCAGACAGGGTCAACGTTTGGGCGCTCGGCTCACCCCGCCGGCCACCGTCAGAAGCAACAGTAAATAGCGGGCAAGCAGGATCACATTGACCCACGGCACCGCCCGACTATGATGCCGCCCGGGCCCCTGTGGCGGAATTGGTAGACGCGGCAGACTCAAAATCTGTTTTCCTTACGGAAGTGGGAGTTCGAGTCTCCCCGGGGGCACCAACACCTTACTAATTTATTGATATTGTTACGTTATTTACAAGGTGAGGGACTTTTTGTTCTAGGTTTGTCTCTTTTTGCGCCGCGCCTGGACTTTGTTGGCCAGTATTGGAGGATAAAATAATGGCGGGTACGGGTTACCAACTTGAAGGCAATGCGGCAGAACTTTACGAGAAATACACTGTTCCTACAGGCGCTCAACCTGCGGCAGCACGTTTACTCGAACATATCGAACTCCGAGCAACAGATCGCGTTCTTGATGCCGCGTGTGGGACTGGGATCGTAATACGCCTAATCGCTCAGAAGAAAACCACAGTCGCCCAAGCTACTGGATTAGATCTGAATGAAAGCATGTTAGCCGTTGCTCGATCGGTCGAACCAGATACAAACTTTCCAATTTTCTGGAAACAAGGTGATTTGTGCAAACTTCCATTTACTGATTCAGAGTTCGATGTGGTTTTGTGTAATCACGGTTTCCAATTTGTGCCCGATAAATTAGAGGCTTTAAATGAAATTAAACGCGTATTGGTGAAGGGCGGACGGCTCGGGTTTTCTGTTTGGAGCGCGGAGGCACCGATGATGCTTGCTATTGCTAGATCAGTTAGGCGGCATATTGGTGAAGAACTCGTAAAGAGTGTTCTCGCACCATTTTCATATCGTGATGGTTCGGCGATTGAAAGCCTTTTAATGTCTGCAGGTTTTAGCGAAATAACTATCAAGAATATCAAGTTTTCACGGCGCTTCCCAGCAACACCTAATGTTGCTTTAGACGTGATTGAGCGGTCAGCCTATTCAAAGGAAGTTGCAAGTGAGAGTAAAGAGGTAAGAACGGCAATCGCATCCGAAGTTTTTGAGTCGATGCAAGCTTATAGACGAGGCGATGAACTTGTTGAACCATTACAAAATTTTGTGGTTCAGGCGCGTACGCCCAACTTATCAACTTGATCACTGACTGCCGACCTGACCGGGTCTATCAAGGAAAAACTAGACACTTGGTTGTAGAGGTAGGCGAATGCAGAAAAAATTCATGGCCCGCGCGATAGAGATTGCCCGGGAGGCCGTCGATACGGATGGTACACTGCCGTATGCCGCTATTGTTGTCCTCGATGGCGAGATTATCGGAGAAGGGTTAAACCGGAGCGTGGCCAATTGTGATCCCACGTCGCATGGCGAGGTCGAGGCTATACGGGACGCCTGTCGCCGGCTTTCGCTTACCTCGCTGGAGGGCGCTGAACTTTATACATCTGGTGAACCGTGCTCAATGTGCGTGGCGACGATGTATCAGGTTGGGATTTCACGGCTATATTATGCCGGTACTGCAGACGACAGCGCCGCCTTCTTCCAGCGCCTTGCCGCGCACGATCCCAAGTGGGCTCGTAGTATTAGCAACCAGAAATTACGCGAACAGGTTGGATTACCGGTCCACGAACGCGACATGGGGGCTGAACAGATGCAACGGGAAGGTATTCTCGACGTATACGAAACGTTCATCAAAAGCTGCACATAGCGAGAGCTTCGGTTTCCACGTGAATCTTCAGAGCGATGGCGAAGAACGGATTAGTCGCACAGGGTATTGGCAAAATTCTGCCAGAATCCTGCTAGGAAGCTTTGGTTAGACGAACACAAATGGGTGCAGCAAGATTCAACGAATGCAGCTTCAAGAAGGGCGGAAGATTATACGGCGGCTGGTGGATGCGCTTAACAGAGGGTGAACGCCTAAACGTAACCATCAATGGTAAGCCTACTATCGAAATTGATTAAGTGGCTTTGCATCTAATCCTCCGTAACGTCCGTTGGGTGTCAATTACTGGAAGCACACAACAATGGCTACCAAACACAACACACATATACCCATGGTTCCTGAGGACCGTATCACCCGATACCACTGATAGAGTTGGTGGGTGGTCTATCGAAAGCGTTGGGGAGGCTTATGGGGAAGGCTATCCATTAAGTGTCTTGTCACAGAGGAGCAACAAGTTGATGGGCCCAACGCCGCAGCCGGCCAGGGATTACGACGAACAGAGGTATGGGTGCGGGAACGTGTTATTTCTGACACCCTGAGTTGTCTAGCCCATACGGCGTCTTCGTCTGACAGAACTTTGTGGAACGAAAGTTCGCATTTTTTAATATCGCGCCGGTCATGTCTGCCCCGGTTAGGTCAGCGTTGCTGAGGTTTGCCTTATATAGGTTTGCATAATTCAGGGCTGCTTCGGATAGGTCTGCCCCTGAGAGGTTTGCCTCTATGAGATCTGCCCCAGCGAGGTTTGCCCCCCAGAGGTCTGCATTGGAGAGGTCTGCCCCGATCAGGTTGGTATAGGAGAGGTTTGCGTTGGTGAGATCTGTCCCGGTGAGGTTTGCCCCTTTGAGGTTCACGTATTCAAGGTGGACCTCGGAAAGGTCAGCTCCTGTTAAATCACAGCCTGGACAGGCGTTGAGAGCCTTTAGCCTCTTTACCATCGTATCGTCAGCCTGAACAGCGGGGCCACCAACCAGCAACGCTGTGACGAACAAAACAGCAATCCGGAACACGAGAAGCCTCCTCTGAGCGCAACCCATAGTCAATCAATTGGCAAGTTACTTACTGCAATTTTCTAAATCCAATTCACCGCCGACTGCAGGTCTGCGTGCTGGACATTCTGCTATAGACCGACAACGCCACTCGCCTTGAATGCGTTGGCGTCATACGAAGCCGTGAACCCTAAAACGGAATGTCATCATCCAAAATGGGCGGTTCTTCAGACTTTGTGTAATTGTGTTTCTCACTTGCGTAAGGAGGTGTATTTTCTGCTGAAAAATCTGCTCGTGCGACTTTCCATGCTTTTACATCCGTATACCAACGGCTGTTGTATTCGCGACTTTCTAAGTCGATAGAGACAACCAGGTTTTCCCCCTCTTTGATTGCGAACTCATCTATTTTGTCGCTCCAGGCCATAAAGCAAACTTGTTTCGGGTACTGGCCCTCGGTTTCAAGAATATACTCTTGCTTGCGCCAAGGGCCTCTGGCCGATTCCCCTGATTTCTCGGGGAGA
The DNA here is from genome assembly GCA_002717185.1 of Rhodospirillaceae bacterium. The sequence goes on along the minus strand of PBDC01000078.1, from coordinate 19,142 downwards.
AGTTGAATAATCTTACCGCTTAATTCCATATTTCGGGATCCTGTTTCTTGAGCGTATTACTCGCCTTGCCATTAGTTGCTTATTGCTCATTTTACATAACCTGCCCGGAGATAATGTCACATCAGTTTTTTTGACACTCGTCTTTAGCTGGAAGGGGTTCGCCCTAATGCTTAATTTATCGTTAACCGTGTTCCGGGAAAAGTTCGAGGAAGGCTATGATACTTGAACTGAAAAAGTATCCTACTAAAGCTTTGATGTTAATAAATTTAGTTTGCTGAAAGGCTTCCGTTTAGAGCATCGGAGCGCGCTCCTAAGGACACCAATTTCCGAACAATCAACCAGCTACGAGACGTTAATTCACTAATAGCATACGTATGCTCTAAGCACGGTTACCGCCATAGGCGCCCACGAACCTCTCGTCGACTGCCAGCCGGTCGTAGCTTAGGCCAGCGAAATCGTCGTCGACCGTATTTTCACTGATCCAGTACGCCAGATGTCGTCCGATTGCAGCGCCTATCTTGAAACCATGGCCACTGCCACCACAGGCATCGTAATATCCGGGCAGCCCGTTGCGCGGTCCGACGAAGGGGTACCAATCTGGGGTTACGTCGTAGAGGGCAGCATAGGAATCGATCCGTCGCGCTCCGGCGAAGGGTGGAAAGCGGTGCTCCAGGCGGGCCTGCACATCGGATACGAATTCCTCGTCCGCGGTTTCCTTATAATTGTAAGGGTCGACGTCGATGTACTCCTTTGGAAAACCGCGCCCAACCACGAAGCGGCGCTGTCCTAGTGGCCTTAGATAGATCGCGTCGATGGCATTGGAGATGGAAACCTCCGGGATGGGCCGGTCGCTGCGCGCTTCCCAGACAGTGTCCTGTTCACGTACGGTGCGCAATTCCAGCTCGATGCTCGCGCTTTCGGCTAGGAACTTCGACCAGGGACCGGCCGAATTTACCACGCTGCCGGCTTCGATAGGGCCGTCATCGGTGAGGATGCCAGTAACCCTGTCGCCTACGCGCAGTAGGGCCCGCACCGGTGTGTTGTTGTAAAGTGTTCCGCCGACGTCTCGGAATCCTTTAACATAAGCCTCTGTCGTGCGCACCGGATCGGCATACCCACCATTAGGTTCGTAGGCGACGCCGGCGACATCTTCTGGGTTGAGCCAGGGCATGCGTTTCGCGATTTCGCCTGGTTCCAAGAACCTAGTGTCGATCCCGCAGGATTGAAGTAATTGGATATTGCCGCGGGCTGCATCCATCATTGTGTCCGGCACAAGGAAACACCAGCCGGACTGGACATAGCCACTATCCGCGCCAATTCCGTCGGGCATAGCGAGGAAGAGGCCAATGCTTTCTTGGGTCAGTCGCGCCAGCAACGCCGTTGAGTAGTGTTGGCGGACGATGGCTGCACTCTTGCCCGTACCGCCGGCGGCCGGACTGCGCCTTTCGAACAACGCGACCCTTTCCACCCCACAGCGTTTCAAATGATAGGCTGTGCTGGCGCCGGTAATGCCTGCGCCTACCACGATGACATCGTATGTTCGGCTCATTTGTCTGTTTCCTCGCCGATGTTGTCAGTTTTGTCATCCTTGGCTTTGTAGCCGTAATGTTCGTTTATGTAGGTGGCGGAGAACAGCCCATTTTCCAGATCGTTGGCGATGTCCGCTTCGTTCCGCCCTTGTGGCGGCCCGTAGCCTCCCGCGCCCGGTGTGATCGCCGTAATCGTGGCGTTTGGAGGAACCTCGACCGTCATCGGTTTGACGGGCAGTGGCTGGCTCGATCCGTCGTCAAGGTCTATCGAGAAGGAGGCGAGCCCACCTTCACCGCCGCCGAACAAGCCCCAGGGGTGGCTGACGCACCGTTCGCCCTGGCCACTGAAAATTGTTGTATGGCCCACCGGCCGGTAGATGCGGCGCAGGCTGCAGCCGCCGCGCCAGGTTCCGGGGCCACCGGAGTCCGGCACTAGTTCGTATCGTTCGATGAGCAACGGGTACTCGTTCTCCAATGCTTCTACGGGAAGGTTGGAGGTGTTAGTGGTGTGGACCTGAACCCCGTCCTTGCCGTCCTTATAGGCGCGCGCGCCTCCACCGCCACCAATCGTCTCCATATAGACGTAGTAGCGCCCATCCGGCCCAGCGCCGAAGAAGGCTGAAACGCCGTTGGCGCCGTTGCTGGCCGCGATGACCCGGTCGGGGACGGCTTTAGACAGTGCGCCTAGGATGGCGTCGATAATGCGTTGGCAGGTCTGCGCCCGGGCTGCTGTTGCCGCCGGGAACACTGCGTTGGTGATACTGCCAGTATCGGCCTCGATGCGTACCGGATCTAACATGCCGTGGTTGGTAGGGCCCTCTGGGTCAACCAGAACCTTGAGCGCGAATAGCACGCTCGCCTGAAGACCGGCATAGCTGACATTGATATTGCCCTTTACCTGCGACCCGGATCCGGTGAAGTCGAACAAAATTTCTTCGCCCTCAATGACAATACGCACGCAGATTGGAATGTTCTCCGTCCCCATGCCGTCATCGTCCATGATATCTTCGAAGTGGTATTCGCCGTCGGGAAGGGCCGTTATCCCAGCCCGCATCCGCCGCGCGACCGCTTCCACTAGGGCGTCCGACCCTGCCTCCAACTGTGATACGGACCAGCGTTGAAATAGTTCGTGCAGGCGCCGTTCGCCCAGCCGGTTCGCTGCGATCTGCGCCAGATAGTCGCCGCGCCGTTCTTCCGGAACCCGCACGTTGAGTAGGATCACATCAAACACATCTTCGATAATCTCATTGTTACGCATCAGGCGGATGGGCGGAATACGCAGTCCCTCCTGGTAAACCTCTGTCATTCCACCGGCCATGCTGCCCGGCGCCATGCCGCCGATATCGGCATGGTGAGCGATATCTGCCACGAAAAAGACGAGTTCCTCGCCATGAAAGACTGGAGCAACGAGCGCTACGTCCGGCAGGTGCGAACCACGGCCGACGAATGGATCATTTGAAATGAACATATCTCCGGGACTGAGATTTTCAGTGCCGACGCGTTCTAGTACGACTTCGACCAGGCCGAGCATGGAGGCGAGGTGCAGCGGCAGGCTTTCGCCTTGGACCACGACCCGCCCCTTAATATCGAATATTGCAGTGCTGTGATCCTTGCGTTCCTTGATATTGGTCGAATATGCGCTGCGCATCAGTGCGACATACATCTCGTCACAAATGCTTGTCAGACCGTTGCGAAGCAACTCGATGTCGATGGCGCTTAATGCAGTCATAACTGGTTTCCTTCCGCCAGCGAGATGACGATGTTACCCCATACATCGATGATACCGTGATCTCCTGGAAAGATTGGGATCGTCGTGTCTAACTGCTCTACTATTGCCGGACTGGCCAAGGCCTGTCCGGCAACCAGCGTATCGCGTCGATAAACTGGCGTGTCGTGCCATACGTTGCCGGAGAAGAGTGCTCGCCGTTGGGATATTGGTTCGGCGTACGGTCCCGCTTCGAGGCGAGGGAGCGGCGGTTTATCGTATAGGCCCACCGCCTTGATCTTCATGTTTACGAATTCGACCGTTTCGGTTTCGGAAGCGAACCCGTAGCTCCTTCGATGCGTGGTGTGGAACGTCTTGCCCAACGCCGCGCAATCCGCACCAGTCAACTGACCGTCCTCGAGCGGAATTGCCAACTCGTAATTCTGGCCGCGATAACGCATTTCGGCGGTCCAATTCAGCTCGCGTCGGTCACTCGGAACATTCTCGTGTTCGAACCAGTCATCCACCTTGTTTTGCAGTTCTGCCCGCACAGTATTGAGGGTGCCAAAAGAATTTTCATTGAGAGGCATCAATGCCGTCATTACGAAATCCGCTGTCAGATCGCTGTTCAACAGACCTTCTGCGCACAAAATTCCAGGGCTGGGGGGCACGATAATAGTTTTGATGCCAAGATCTCGAGCTGTCTCTGTGGCTAGCAATGGACCGGCGCCACCAAATGGGAATAGGCAAAATTCCGCGGGGTTGTAGCCACGCTCTACCGAAAGCGGCCGGATTGCCTTGACTACCGTCGCACATGCGACCCGGATAATTCCCTGCGCTGTTTCCATAAGGTCAAGGCCGAGCAGTTCGGCGATTCTGCCTATGGCAGCTTCCGCCAGGTCGCGGTGGATATCCATGCGGCCGTCCAATAGTACCTGATCGTTGAGGCGGCCAAGCAGAACATTGGCGTCGGTCAATGTAGCCTCGTCGCCACCCAGCCCGTAGCAGGCGGGTCCTGGATGTGCGCCCGCGCTCTGCGGTCCGACCTTTAATAAACCGTCCACATCTATCCAGGCGATCGATCCACCGCCGGCGCCGACTGCATTGACGTCGAGGGCCGGTAGCCGCAAGGGGAACCCGGCTAATGTTCGGTTATGAACCTCCATTGCCTCGCCTTCGATTAGCACGCTTACATCGGCGCTGGTGCCACCCACGTCGAGCGTGATGACGTTTTGGAAACCTGCCGCCGGGGCAAAGTTGGCCGCCCCGATGACGCCGGCAGCGGGCCCCGACAGGCAAGCGCGGATTGGCAACTTGCGCGTCATATGCACGGACATAAGACCACCACTGCTTTGGCTGATTTTCGGTTCGGCAGGAACGCCCAATTGTGCGGCGGCATCTGAGAAACGGTTCAGATAAGCGTCGACGACCGTCAACAATGCGCCGTTCAGGACCGCGGTGGAAAACCGTTCATACTCGCGGAATTCGGGATAGACCTCGGTCGAAGATTGGACATAGACATCGTCGGGCATGACCTCTCGTAAGATCTCGACGGCTCGTGCCTCATCTTCCGGATAAGCATAGGAGTGCAGAAAGCAAACGGCGACACAGTTGACGCCTTCAGACGCCAAGCTGAGACCAGCCTGACGGACGGCTTCTTCGTTGAGTGGGACGTGGACACTGCCATCTGCGCGCCGCCGTCCCTCTACCTCCAAACGCAACCATCGCGGCACCAATGGTTTGGGAAAATCGAGGTGTATATCGTAGACCTTTGGTCGTATTTGGCGCCCGATTTCCAGGAGGTCGCGAAAACCGTCGTTGGTAACGACGGCGACAGTACCGACCTTTCTCTGGATCAGTGCGTTCGTTCCGACCGTGGTGCCGTGCGACAGGCGAACGATATTGGCCGCGTCCAGATTGTGCTCTTCGAGCACGGCCGCAATGCCCTCGATAATGGCAGCGTCCGGGCGGCCCGGTGTCGACGGAAGTTTGTGGCGAATGTGTCGGTTTTCGCTCGGAATGCTGACTGCTAGGTCGGTAAAGGTTCCCCCGACATCTACGCCGATATGGATCTCCATGCCATCTCCCATGTTGGCTGGTCCGCGATTAATTTTAGATTGGATTATCCGTTTTGAGAATGGGACGTGCCACGTGGGTATCACACGAAACTGCCCAGAGTTTGCGATAGTGTTGCGGCCGGCGTCGACGTTTTGCGAGATTGGGAGCACATCGTTATCGCACCGGCGCGTCCTGGCGTTATTTCGTGATGCGCAGTGGAGGTAGGTTGTTACCTTCTTTACGTCTGTTTCACCTGCGGCTCTGAAGCTGCGCCGAAGGACCATAGGTTGTAGGCTTGGTTTTTGGCCGTTGTCTTATAAATGGTGATCGTAAGGGCGATGAATTTTAAGATCACTAAAGAAATCGATTTGTACTGTGTCATAAAGTACCCCATATCATGCGTATTGCATTAATGGGATAACCTGGCCTTGCAATACGGTTGTCGCGTTTGATTAGCAAGATTTTCCCTCTAGATAGGGACCTTGACACCCTTTTTGCTTTCGAAGCCATCCACGAAACCTTCGCCGCGCATTCGTTAGGAGCTGAGACGTTGACCTAACTGAGCCTGCGGTCTTGGATAGTGTACCAAAAAAACATGTTAGTTGCGGAGATAGGCATGCCGGATGAAGGGTTTCGAAAGTGGCTGGGTGTTGACTACGAGGTCATGGAAGACGGTCACGCCGTTGTAGGCCTGACCCTGACCGAAGACATGCGCAATTTGCGTGGCGTCGCGCAGGGCGGTATCGTCGCTGCTATCATCGATATTGCCATGGCGACGGCTGCAGCGGGCGGCAACTACGACACACGCAAGCGCCCGATGGCGACATTAGAGATGAAAGTCAATTATGTCGCTGCCGCGAACGGCCCGCGGTTGACCGCCACGGCGGATGTGGTGCGTGCCGGGTCGCGTACCAGCGTTGTCCGGTGCGAGGTCGCTGACAATGAGGGCCAGGTGTGTGCTGCTGGCCTCGGTACTTTCATGACACGTCGAGTTCATTCGACCGATCCGAAAGGCATGGAAGCGCCGAAGGGGTGAGCGCAGTGTGTTGATTCAGGCACTAGCTGGCCAGCGTGCATTTCCCATTTCGGATTACCGTTACGTCCCGCTCTTCCAGACGGCACTGGAAGGAGATAGTTTCGCCTTCTTGCCACATATCAGTGACGATTGTCTCGCCCGGATAAACCGGAGCGGAAAAGCGCGCGTCAAAGCTAGTAATCTTCGTGTGGTCGTAATCGCATAAAGTTTTTAGGACTGCCAAGCCGGCGGTCCCATAGGTGCACAGCCCGTGCAGGATAGGTACCGGGAAACCGACGCTCTGCGCTAGCGCTGGGTCAGCGTGTAGCGGGTTGCGGTCACCGTTCAACCGGTAGAGCAACGCTTGGTCGGCCCTAGTCTGCAGCGCGCAGGAGACATCTGGGTTTCGATCTGGTACCGCATGTGGCTGCGGGCTGGGGTCAGTGCGGCCGCCGAAGCCACCATCGGCACGCGCGAAGGTGGCACTGCGCGCTGTGAAGAGTGGAGTACCGTCGCCTTTGTCCCGCGCTACCGTTTCCGTCAGGATCAGTGCGCCTCGTCCTTCACCTTTGTCATATGCCTCAACGACCCGCGCATCCGCGAGGATTTCCCCTTCAGGTGCTAATGGCCGATGTAATGTCAATCCCATTTCGCCATGCAGCACTTTGGAATAATCGTAACCACAGTCCTTGAGTAGCGGCATCCGCGTCAGCACTGCAGCCATTGTCGGAACGGTCTTGAGCGCATCTCGTTCAAATGTGTAGGCGAGCTCGTTTTCATCCAGCGGGTCGCGTCCCATACCGACGCCCAATGCGTACAGCATGGTCTCCCGGTCGCCATAGCTGAACTCTTGGTCAGTCATTCTCAGTGACATGATGTGGTCGTAATTGATCGCCATGCTTCAGGCCCTATCTATGTTTGCGTCGGGAGTAGTTTAGGCAAGACTGGCGTTGAGCGCGATACGGTTTGTAAAGGTATACGATACGCTGTTGTCCCTGACTTGGACTCTGTTTATTGCGTCATCCTTGCGCATTCGGCTTGAAAAGCGCACCAGTTTTTTCGGAAAACTAGGCTACTCGCGTTCACATTGAACGATAACGATCGGGTTTTTCTAGGCTTTGGTGTACTGAGTGACATTTTCAGGTTATCGCGCCCCAATGCCCCCATGCAGAGGTTGGTTGAGCGGTTGCCTTTAGGGGTCACTAGGCGGCGTCCGCTGCCTTTCGAGCGGTCGGCCAATCGAATAGGAAGGTGCCGCTTTGTCCAGGTCAAAATGTCCTACGGGCGTTTTCTGGCAAATGCCGCAATTGGAGCCGATGATGCTGAACAGGCTTAATTCCCCCTGGGCAGGGTGTTGAATGGCATCTCCTTGTCAATACGTATGTCTGGTGGAAGGCCGAGCACGCGTTCCGCAATGATGTTGCGCAGGATTTCGTCGGAACCACCGGCGATGCGGCCGCTTGGAGAAGATAGCAAGGCTTCTTGAAAAAGGGCCCGCATCGGCATCGCATCTTCACCCATCATAATGCTGGCCGTATCCATCAACTCCATGCCGAAATTAGCTATTTCCTGATGTTTTTTGCCACCGACCACCTTGGTGATGGAGGCTTCCGGTCCTGGTTCACCGCCGCGCGACAGGTCTGTGATCGTGCGGTATCGGGTCAGTTTCAGGCCCTGCTGTTCTACATACCACCGAGCGAGCCGCTCTCGCACCGCCTTGTTATTGATTGCGGGGCCGTCCTCCAACTGTAAATTATGAGCGAGGGTAAAAATTTCGTCGAAATCTGGCGCCGGACGTTCACCTACTGCTAACCGCTCGTTCATCAGGGTCGTAATCGATACGCGCCAACCATTTCCCACGTCGCTAAGACGCTGTGCGTCTGGAATGCGGACATCGGTGAAGAACACTTCGTTAAAGTTAGATACGCCGGAGACCTGCTTGATACGGCGTACCTCGATCCCTGGTGATTTCATGTCCAGGAAAAAGTAGGTGAGCCCCTTATGTTTTGGCACGTTTGGGTCATTGCGCACTACAATGACGCCGTAATCAGAGAAGTGTGCGCCTGAGGTCCAGATTTTCTGTCCATTGATGATCCAGTGGTCGCCATCACGTACACAGTGGGTACGCAGCCCTGCCAAGTCGGACCCAGCCGAAGGTTCGGAGAAGAGCTGACACCAGATTTCATCCCCTTCCAGTGCCGGTAACGCGAAACGCGCTTTCTGTTCTTCAGTTGCGTAGGCCAGCATGGTCGGAATACACATGCCGAGCCCGATTTCATAGACCCCGCGCGGCGTGACGAAATCAGCTTCTTCCTGGTTGTATATAACCTGCTGAAGCTGCGTACCACTTTGACCGCCATATGCCCTCGGAAGGGTGATCCCTGCGTAACCAGCTGCGAATTTCTTCGCCTGCCACTCCTTGGCCAGCGGTACCAGGTCGTCGGCACCGTATTTTATATTAAAAGTACTGCCAGGAAGCTTCGGTTCAGCATTTTCATTGAGCCAGGCGCGCGCAGCGGTTCGGTATTCAGCTTCTTCTGGCGTGTCGGAAAAATCCATGATCCCTCACGTCTTGGTTTCTTTGAAGCGGTGGCTCGGTGCTAAAATTGAAAGCTCGCGTTTGATGCCATGGCAAGAGCTGATTAGTCTAGGACACTGTTGGGGCCTTGATTGATATTACCTTCATATCGGGCGGTAATACCGAAGCTGAAAGCTTTTCGGATTCTGCGACGCGCGTGCTAATCCAGCTACGAAACGATTCGATTTTCCAGTCTGAGCGCCGTGAATCAAGGCAGACTAGACAATAGCTTTGCTCCAGTCGGATGCTGAATGGCAGCGGTACCACTAGTCTTCCTGCGGCGATATCTTCGGCAACAAATAGCCGTTGTCCCAAAGCGATGCCGAGGCCGTCACGCGCCGCTCGGTAGGCATTAGAGGAGTTTTCAAACCGCATCTCCCGCGTGATGTTCAAGTCGCCGGTCCCTGTTGCGTTGAGCCAGTCCGGCCAGTTGGGAATTCGGGCGGTCGAGTAGAGCAGAGTGTGATGGCGGAGGTCTGCTGGCTCGCGCAGTTGTGGACCATTCTCCAACAGCATTGGACTGCAGACCGGAAAATGGTCGGAGTTAAACAGCACGTCGAAATGAATGCCGCGCCACTGTTCCGGTCCAATCCATAGGCCGACATCGACCTGACCGTCATAAAGGCCGACAGGCTCACTGGACGCGACGAGCTTTAAATCGATGCCTGGATGAAGTTCACGGAAGGATTCCAAGTTCGGTAGCAGCCATTCCATAGCCAGCGTTGTAAAAGAGAAGACCGAGAGGCTGGCAGGAATGGCACCACCGCGCAATATGTTGGTCGCTTCGTCAATACTGTCGAACGCGTTGGTCAGCGCGTTGGCGTAGGCTTGGCCCTTTTCTGTCAGCTCGATACCACGCGGGTTGCGCGTAAACAGTGGACAGTCGAGATAGGATTCCAGACGTGAGATTTGACGGCTAACTGCGCCTGTAGTGACCGAAAGCTCGGACGCTGCGCTTGAAAGGCTGCCGTGCCGACTCGTAGCTTCGAAAACGCGTAAAGCGTTTAAGAGTGGAAACCTATTAGGCATAGCTAATCACGTTTTGATTAATTCTCAACTCTACCTTGATTTTATTGAAATTGAAATGGGCGAGGTGTTTTTGAAAAATATTGTATCCTGGAGTTCAAATGGAAATTCGGCATGTATTCTTGGGGTCATGCTAGTTGAGTTTTACTAAAGCTGATTTTGTGCTTAAGGATAAAACGAATATTTCGATTACAGAATGGCTCTAAAAGGGAAAGCCGGGAGGAGCAAAATGGCAGAACAAACTATCGATGTGCGGCCCATAGCAGGTTCTCTAGGCGCGGAAATTTTGGGAGCCGAACTCGCGGATAATTTCACGAACCAGGTCTATGACGAAATCCATCAGGCTTTTCTAGACTATCAGGTCCTCTTTATCCGCGATCAGAAACTGACCCCGCCACAACAGGCCGCTTTTGCACGTCGTTTCGGACCGCTAAACGACTATCCTTTCGTCAAGGGCCTCGACGAGGCGCCGGAGATCATCGAAATTATCAAAGAACCGCACGAGACGAAGAACTTCGGCGGTGTTTGGCACTCGGACACGACTTACCTTGAAACCCCCCCACTGGGGACCGCGTTATACGCGCTGGAAGTGCCTTCGACTGGCGGTGACACAATGTTCGCGAACATGTATGAGGCATATGACACGCTGTCTGACGGCATGAAACACTTAATCGATCAGCTGACAGGGGTTAGCAGCGCGGCGTTGCGCCGAACCGGTGGCCGCGCTGCGGGAATGGACTATAAGAGCGGCATGACGGCGACAAATCTGGATAAAGCGGACGAGATTACGGCTGAGCACCCAGTCGTCCGTACGCATCCGGAGACTGGCCGGAAGGCCTTATATGTGAACAGCGCCCATACGGTGAGCTTTGTCGGCATGACCGCAGCTGAGAGTAAGCCGCTAATCGATTACCTTATAACCCACGCTGTACGACCCGAATTTACCTGCCGCTTTCGCTGGGAGGTTGGTACCATGGCGATCTGGGATAACCGCTGCGTCCAGCATTTCGCGATCAACGACTATCATGGCGAGCGGCGACGTGTGCACCGAGCTACGATTACCGGCGACCGGCCACACTAGGGGAAACGGACAACAATGAGCGACGACAATATTATCATCGATGCGACAACCCGGATCTTCCAAGATCTCTGTGACCCGCAGACAATTACTAACTCGGCGGATGACGGCTGGAAGGCGCCACTATGGTCCGCGTTAGAGGAAGCGGGGTTGACACAGGCCTGGACGCCGGACGAACTGGGAGGGGCGGGCGCGACGATCGTCGACGGTTTCGACGTGCTGCGAGTCTCCGGTGAATTCGCTGTGCCGGTCCCGCTGGCCGAGACCTTGTTGGCCGGATGGCTGTTATCCCAGGCCGGCCTGATCGTCCCAATGGGTGCGATGACGATCGCGCCCGTACGAGCCGGAGAAAGCTTGACCTTGAGTGAGGATGGCTCTTTATCCGGCTCTGTACGTGACATTCCATTTGCCGATGAGGCTGAAAGAATTGCCGTCTTGGCACGTCGTGGCGACGATTATGTAGTTGCGATTGTCGACCGGAATACCTGCGCCGTTGGTGAGGGTAGTAGCCTTGCTCTCGAAGCACGAAGCCGGGTCGGCTTCGATGGCGTGGTACCGGAAGAAATTTCTGAGCCGGTTGATGGTTTGAACGAGGAGGCGCTGATGCAGATGGGGGCGGCGGCGCGGTCGGCTCAGATGGCTGGGGCGTTGCAGGCTATCCTCGACATTTCTGTCGAATATGCCAAGGAACGCGTTGCGTTTGAGAGGCCAATTGGAAAGTTCCAGGCGGTGCAGCACAATTTGGCGCGCCTCGGTGGAGAAACGGCGGCGGCGATCGCGGCGGCAGGGTCGGTGGCTTACACTTTGGGGCACGCCGAAGCCTTCGATGATCACGTATTTCTCGAAGTGGCATCGGCGAAGATCCGAGTTGGCGAGGCGGCGGGTGAAGGAGCTGGTATTGCTCATCAGGCACATGGCGCGATCGGGTTCACAGCGGAACATATCCTACACCGCTTCACCACACGGCTGTGGTCGTGGCGGGACGATTTCGGCAGTGAGAGCACCTGGGCGGTGCGGCTTGGCCACATGGTAGCGGCGCGCGGCGCCGATGAAGTATGGCCAATGGTGGCAGTTCAGTAACGGGAGCAGACAATGTCCAGTGCAATTCAGTTCGATCCGATCCGCCTGTTACCCGAGGCCGAGGAACTGCGCATAGAAGTGCGTGAATTCTTGAACGAGGAAATAGCGGCCGGTAACTTCGATCCGGTCACCGCGCCCTATCGTGACGGGTTCAATCCGGAATTCAGCCGCCGCGTCGGCGAACGCGGCTGGATCGGCATGACCTGGCCGAAGAAATATGGTGGGCAGGAGCGAAGTTTCTTAGAGCGCTACGTGGTTACCGAGGAATTTCGTGCCGTCAGCGCGCCAACTCGGGTGCATTTCACCGCTGATCGGCAGAGCGGCCCGGTACTGATCAAATACGCGCCGGACCACATCAAAGACGATATCCTGCCACGTATCACCCGAGGCGAGTGCTGTTTTTGCATCGGCATGAGCGAGCCCGGATCCGGTTCCGACCTATTCGCGGCCAGCACGCGGGCGACTAAGACTGATGGCGGCTTTTTGATCAACGGAGCCAAGGTTTGGACCAGTAGTGCGCACCTTGCTGATTACATGATAGGGCTGTTCCGGACCTCCGCTTCGACAGAGGAGAACCGCCGGCACGGGCTAACACAATTTTTGGTGGATATGAAGAACACCAAAGGTATAACCGTGAACCCGATCCATCACATGACCGGTATCCACGAGTTCAATGAGGTGGTTTTCGAGGATGCCTTCGTGCCAGAAGAAAATGTGCTGGGTGAAATCGATTTCGCTTGGAAGCAAGCGACCAGCGAATTGGCTTATGAACGCGGCGGGCCGGAACGCTTCCTGGAAACGATTTACATTCTCACCGAATTAGTGCGCGCCTTGGGAGACAAGCCGGACACGCGCGGTGCGGAAGGGATTGGCCGCCTGGTGGCGCAGTTGCACACACTACGGCGAATGTCCGTCTCGGTTAATGGCATGTTACAGGCGGGCAAGGAACCTACCCTTGAAGGTTCGATTGTTAAGGATCTTGGCACGAACTGGGAGCAGGACCTGCCGGCTAAGGCGCGGCAATTGGCGGCTTTTGTTGACGAGGATGCTGGTAACCGGGCCGATTTTGACGAGTTGCTGCGCTTCGCCACCATGATCGCACCAAAACTTACCATCCAGGGCGGTTCACGTGAGATACTGCGCGGCATAATTGCCCGTGGACTGGGCCTGCGGTAGGACGTCACAAGCGGATTTGATCACTTATGCCCGATATTGGAGCTCTTCTTTCGCCGACGAGTATTGCCGTTGTGGGCGCGTCTCCCGACACTCATATCTTGCGTGGCCGTATCATGCATGTGCTAGGCTGCCACCCTTACAAGGGCAAAGTATATCCGGTCAGCCGCAGCCATGACGAGGTGATGGGGCTGAAGGCTTATCGTAAGGTGTCCGACCTGCCCGAAACTGTCGATATGGCCGTGCTGATTATCCCCTCCGCCTACGTACCCGATACATTGGAAGAATGCGGTGCCATGGGGGTTAAGGCGGCGCAGATCATTACTTCGGGGTTCGCGGAGGAAGTCGGTGGTGAGGGTGAAAAGCAGCAACGTCGTATCCGCGAGATAGCTGAGAAATACGATATGGCGGTATGTGGACCGAACTCCGAGGGGTTCGCCAACATGGCGCTCGACTTCTGCCCGACTTTCAGTCCGGCGGTTGACGATCCGGATACGCCGTTGCTTCCGGAGTTCCGAAAGGAGGGCCGCATCGGTGTCGTCGCGCAAAGCGGTGGCATGGGTTTTGCTTTCTACGATCGCGGCCGTCCAAAACAACTACCTTTCAGCTATGTAGTGACGACTGGCAACGAAGCTTGCCTAGAAGGGTTTCAACTTGTCGACTACATGCTGAATCAGGACGGTACTGACGTCATCGTCATGTTCATCGAGGATATTAAGACACCGTCGCTTTTCCCTACCGTAGCCGAGAAGGCGATGCGGGCCGGCAAACCGATTATCGTTACCAAAATCGGTCATTCCCAAGCAGGACAGCGGGCGGCAGCCTCGCATACAGCAGCGCTCGCCGGTTCCTATGCCGCCTACAATGCGATGTTCGAACGTTATGGCGTGATCGAGGGCCGAGATATCGAGGAGATTGTCGATATCGCGGCAGGGTTCTCCTATTGGCGAGACAAGTTGCCGAAGGGCAAACGGGTTGGGATCATTACAGGGTCCGGCGGTGCCGGTGGCTGGATGGCAGACACGGCGAGTGCTGAGGGTCTGATCGTACCAACGCTTGACGATAAGACGCGATCGGCGATTGACGCGCACTTGCCAAGCTACGGCACCTCGCAAAATCCCGTGGATGGAACAGCGCAGGCGGTCCGCACGGTGGGATATGCGAATTTATCGAAGATGGTCGCGACGTCCGACGAAGTGGACGCGATCATCGCTATAAGTTCGGCGCGCAATGCGTCTCGTTACGAGGCTGAATTCGACGCCATGGCGCAGGTGGCGCGCGAGACCGAGAAACCAATCGTATTTAATTCCTATACGATGCCGAAGCCGGAAGGTTTCGAGATCATCGGACGCGCGGGATATCCACTGTATACCAACATGCGGAATTGCGCCCATGTGGTCGGATGTATGGCGGATTATCGTGCTTATCGCGAGAATTTCCTTAAAGCGCCAGAGATCTTAACAAAGTCGCGACGCTCGGCCAGGGGCGCTGAACTGCTGCTATCGGGCAGAAGGACTTTGACCGAGTTCCAAGCAAAGCAGGTTCTGAAAGCCTATGGCGTGGAAGTTCCCGAAGAAGTGTTAGCGGCCAACGCCGCCGCTGCTGTCGAGGCCGCGACGGTGATAGACGGGCCGGTTGCTCTTAAGATTCAATCACCGGATATTCTGCACAAGACCGAGGCCGATGCCGTTGCGCTTGGGGTCGAAGGGGCGAAAGCGGTGCGCGAGGGATACGAATTAGTTATGGCGCAGGCTCGCTCCTATCGGGGCAAGGCGCAAATTGACGGCGTGCTGGTGCAGCCCATGGCACCAACGGGCCGGGAGATCATCCTCGGCGTCAATAATGACGCGGCGTTCGGTCCGATGCTGATGATTGGACTTGGTGGCATCTATGTCGAAGTTATACGTGATGTGGTATTTGCACCTGCTCCGGTGGGCTCAGATGAAGCGCGGGCGATGTTGGAGCAGTTGCAAGGCATTGCTTTGTTGCATGGCGTTCGGGGTCAACCCCCGTCGGACATTACAGCGCTGGTGGACCTAATGGTCACCGTGTCACAAATCGCTGATGACTGGCGGAACGAGATTGCTGAGATCGACTTGAACCCTGTGCTGGTCCACGCGCAAGGGAAAGGCCTGTCAGTGGTAGATGCGCTTATCGTAAAGCGGGAAGGAGACTAAGCCACGGTGATTTGTGGCTTTTTATTACGGGGCGCGGTTGTTAAGGTGCGCTCACAATCCGCCATCCCTGAGAGGGAAAACGAGAAGCAAACAAGGCGGAAGTTAGAATAGGGGGGCACTGTAAGGTATGTCGGACAATGTTCTTGAACTCGACGATCTGACAATCCGATTTAAATTGAAGCGAGGCGATTTGACTGCTGTCAATGGGGTCTCCTTCTCGGTGAAACGTGGCGAGACATTCGGTCTGGTTGGCGAATCAGGGTCGGGAAAGACCGTGACCGCCCGTTCAATAATGCGGTTAGTTCCAATGCCGCCGGGTGAAATTGTCAAAGGAAAAGTCCTATTTGAAGGCGATAGCGTCTACGACAAGTCCGACAGTGAGATGCGAGAGATGCGTGGCAAAAAGGTTGCCATGGTCTTCCAGGAGCCGATGAGTGCGCTGAACCCAGTCTTCACTGTCGGCAGTCAGATTGGCGATGCCTTGCGCACCAATATGGGGATGAGCAAGAAGGAAGCTGACGAACGCGTTATCGAATTGTTGTCGCTGGTCGGCATCCCATCGCCGGGCTCACGCTTGGACAGCTATGTGCACGAATTCAGTGGAGGTATGCGCCAGCGGGTTATGCTCGCGATGGCGCTAAATTGCGATCCTACTTTCTTGATTGCGGACGAGCCGACGACAGCGCTAGACGTGACGATCCAGGCAACGATTCTGGAACTGATCGAAAGCATGATCGAACGGTTTGGCATGTCGCTGATTTTCATCACCCATAATTTGGGCGTCGTTGCACATGCCTGCGATACTATCGGGGTAATGTATGCGTCTCATATTGTTGAATTGGCGTCTAAGCAGGAAATTTTTAAAAACCCGCAACACCCGTATACGCAAGGACTGTTGAACTCAATCCCGCGGCTTGATCATCAGTCCAAATATCTAACGCCTATTAAAGGCTTGGTCTGTAACATGATGAACCCGCCGACTGGCTGTAAATTCCATCCGCGGTGCGATCATGCGATGGATATATGCCAGAAAGAAATTCCGAAGATGAAAGAAATTGCGCCTGGTCACTACGCGGCGTGTCATCTGCATAATTGATCGGCGAGAATTGGAAGAAATACAGATGAGCGAAAATCTTCTCGAAGTCCGCGGCCTGGCCAAGCATTTTATGCTCGACAATGACATTGTTTCGCGGATTGCTGGCAAGACTCGGACGCTTAAGGCCGTCGATGGTATCGATTTTTTCATCAAACGCGGCGAAACGTTGGGCCTTGTTGGCGAAAGCGGGTGCGGTAAATCGACTACGGCTCGGTTGATCACCAGACTGGTCGAGCCTAGTGAAGGCGAGGTTATGTTCAAGGGCGAGAACCTTTTGAACTTCAACCGGACGCAGATGCAAGATGTGCGCAAGTCAGTGCAGTTGGTTTTTCAGGACCCCTATAGTTCGTTAAACCCGCGTAAAACGATCATGCAGATCCTCAGTCGCCCGCTTGAGGTTCACAATCTGGCCAAGTCCTGGTCGGAGAAACGGCGTAGGGTACTGGAGTTGCTGGGCCTCGTTGGCCTTGGTGAGGAACACGCGGACCGCTACCCGCACGAATTCAGTGGTGGCCAACGGCAACGGATAGCTATCGCCCGTGCACTGGCGGTGGATCCGGAATTGATTATCGGTGACGAACCGGTCTCCGCATTGGACGTTTCGATTCAGGCTCAGATCCTAAATCTGTTTCGCGATCTGCAGGAGCAGTTCTCACTGACGTATCTGTTCATCGCTCATGATCTCAGTGTGATCCGTCACATCAGCGATCGTGTCGCGGTCATGTATGTAGGCAAGATTGTGGAAGCTGGAGATGTTTCGGATATTTTCGAACGGGCAAAGCACCCCTATACAAAGGCTCTGCTCGAAGCGGTCCCAGAGGCCGATCCGGATAAACCGCCGCCGCATCTGGTGCTAAAGGGTGAAGTGGCGACACCGATCGATCCGCCGCCTGGTTGCCGCCTGTGCGCTCGTTGTCCTTTGGCCGATGACTACTGTGCGGAAGTGGCACCGGACCTGATCGATGATGGAACTGGTCACTACGTGGCTTGCCATAAAGTCTAATAAGACAAACGCCGGTGCAATTTTGCACCGGCGTTTGGATTTTTCGTTGGGGGAAGGGTCTAATCGGATCGTTCCCTTTTTCTATTTTCTACCGCTCGGCTAACCGGGGGTCGAGGATATCGCGCAGGCCATCACCGAACAGGTTGAACGCCAGGACTGTGTAACAGATCGCCAGGCCAGGGAAGATAGCAAGTAGCGGGTTCTGTTCCATATGGTCTCGGGACGAACTGAGGTCAGCACCCCAATCGGGTGTCGGTGGCGGCGAGCCTAATCCCAGGAACGAAAGGGCGGCGATTATAAGAATGACAAAGCCCAACCGAACCGTCGCGTTCACAATTAAAGGCGAGATGCAGTTAGGCAGAATTTGACGCATCGCGATATAGAGGTTCGCCTCACCAATTGTGTGCGACGCCTCGACATACTCCTTTTCTTTCTCGGTCAGGACAGTACTTCGCACCAGCCGTGCGGCTTCCGGGAAGAAGGCGAACCCGAGTGCGAAAATCAATATGAGGTCGTTCCAGAAGCCTTCGAGCTTCCACTCCCGCGCAAGAGTTACGATTAGGAGGTATAAGAGGATTCCAGGGAATGCCAATAATCCGTCGCATATTCGCATTGCGATTGAGTCGGCCCAACCGCCGTAATATCCCGATAGCACACCGTAGGGAATACCGATGGCGAGCCCAAAGATCACCGCGAATATAGCTATAGACACCAACCGTCGGCCGCCCCACAGGACGCGAGAATAGATATCCCGGCCGTACCGGTCCGTCCCCATGATGTGCTCGGCACTAGGTTCCTGCAGGAACGCATTGTAGTCCGGCTTGATCGGATCATATTTCGTAAGTACAGGTGTCAGAATCAGAATCGTGAACAACGTCACGAGCATCATAAAACCGATGAACGCGGTCTTGCTCTTGTAAAGCTCTGAAAGGGCATCGCCTAAAATGACGCGATAACGTGCTAGTCGCTCGCCGATTGTTGGTGGTTTGATCGCCTCTTCAATCGAGCGGCGTCCGTTTTGAAATTCTGTGCTTGCCATGATCTCGGCCCTCTTAGCCCAGCGCTACGCGCGGGTTCAAGACGCGATAAAGGAGGTCGACCAGTAGATTAACCACAACGACAATTATGCCGAGGACGAGAATACCTGCCTGAATGAGTGGGTAATCATGATCGATGATTGCAAGGTAGATCGCTTGTCCGACACCTGGCCAGGCGAATATGGTTTCTAACACAACTGTGCCACCGAGAAGGTTAGCCAATTGCAGACCGCTGATCGTGATAGTCGGGATCAGTGCGTTCCGGAGCGTGTATTTGTATATCACTTTCGGTTCGGAAAAACCGAGCGACCGCGCCGTATCCACGTATTCCTTGTTCATTTCATCCAACATACTGGACCGGGTGAGCCGCGTGGTATAGGCCGCCTGCCGGAACCCGACCGCCAGCGCTGGTAAGATGAGGTAGTAGATACTCTGGCCCAAGTCCTCGAGCGGACTGACATATCCTGAGGATGGCAGCCAACCGAGATGTAGTGAAAACAAAATGACGCACATGATGGCAAACCAAAACTCAGGAATTGATATTCCTATGAGCGATGTCACCTGCGCCGAATAGTCTGTTGCAGAGT
>PBDC01000077.1 GCA_002717185.1 Rhodospirillaceae bacterium | reverse complement strand
AGACCTGTTTGGCCTTGCCATCCTATCGACGAAGGGAGCCCGTGTTAAATGAAGACGGAATAAAGTTCTATCGGTATCGGCAATTTCGCGTACGTTTAATTGACAGCGTTCAGCCCTGGCCCAACTTCTTTCTCGTCGAACAAACTGATGCCAATCTCATCCCGGGAAGGGACAAATTTGCGCCGCAGACCCACGTTCTGCCATACATCTGTGGGGCTTCCTGCGTTGATCCGCGGATCTTGAATGAATGATAGGCAAAAAGCCCAAAACGGACTTGGATCGCAGGAAAGCGGGACATCGCCGAAAGGAGTGTAAGGGCTATGACGACCTATGATTACATCGTGGTAGGTTCGGGCTCCGGCGGTGGCGCTGTAGCAGGCCGCCTGAGCGAGAACGGCAGATATAAGGTGCTGTGCCTCGAAGCCGGAACGAAGGGCGCGCGTTACATCTGGACGCGGCCACCGGCGGGCGCCGCCAATCTGGTTGACAATCCAGCGGCAAACTGGCGCTACGAGTCGGAGCCGCACGAGGGACACGGCGACAGGCAGATCTACGTTCCTCGCGGAAAAATTCTTGGCGGATCGAGTGCAATCAACGGCGTCATCTACAATCGCGGACAGCGGATCGACTACGACACCTGGGCACAAATGGGATGCCGTGGGTGGGGCTATGACGACGTCCTGCAGTTCTTGAAGCGCATGGAGAACACCGACATCGGCGATGACAAATTCCGCGGCCGCTCCGGCCCCATTCGAGTCAACCAAGCCTCAAAGATATCGCCCTTCTACGATCTTTTTATCAGCGCCGCCAATGCAGTCGGCATTCCCTACAATCAAGATTACAGCGGCGAGACCCAAGATGGAGTCGCGATGGCACAACAAACCGTCAGGCGCGGCCTCCGGCAAAGTACGGCAACCCAATATCTCGAGCCAGCCCGTAAGCGCCCGAACATGACGATTCTTTCAGGCGCCGAGGCCAGCAAGCTACTCTTCGACGGGAAACGATGCAGCGGCGTGCGCTACAACAGGAATGGCAAAACCGAAGAATCCAGGGCGACGCGAGAAGTCATTGTATCCTGCGGGACGGCAAATTCGCCAAAGCTACTAGAACTTTCCGGAATTGGCGACCCAGCCCGGCTCGCCGAACATGGAATCACACCGATCCACGCTCTTCCGGGTGTCGGTGAGAGCCTGCGTGACCATTACGGAGCTATTCTGAAATGGCGGTTCAACCGTCCCGGCATTTCCTTGGCAAAGCGCGGCCGTGGCTGGCGCCTGATGCTGGAAATTTTGCGTTTCAGCCTATTCCGCGACGGTTTCATTTCGCAGGGAATCGGGACAGTACGCGTATTTACCAGGTCACGGCCCGATCTGGAAAACCCGGACATCATGATGGTGGTCGCCCCCTATATGACCGAATCGAAGGAGGGGCGCGGGCGGCGCCTGTCTCCGGTTGAAGGCTTTTTCATGTGTGCGCATGTTCAGCGCACCGAAAGCACCGGCAGCATCCATATCCGGTCTGCCGACCCGGCAGATCCCCCGGCGATAAATTTCCGCTTCCTACAGACCCCGAACGATAGGATGGCATCGATTGCCGCGGTGCGTCGGGCTCGTGAGATCGTAGAGGCATCGCCGATCGCCGAAACCATTGCTGAGGAACTGCAGCCCGGACCCTCCATCCAGAGCGACGAAGAGATTCTTAAATTCATACAAGACACGGGGCAGATCACGCACCACATGGTCGGCACCTGCCGGATGGGACAGGATGACATGGCGGTGGTAGACGAACGGCTTCGAGTTCGCGGTATCGAAGGGCTGCGAATCGCTGACGCCTCGATCATGCCGACCTTGACCTCCGGCAACACCAACATCCCCAGCATCATGATCGGCGAAAAATGCGCGGCGATGGTGCTGGAGGATGCCGTCAACTGATACGTCAGCAGATCGGTCGCGATCTAGCAGCCCCCAAAGCCTTAAGTTACAGCCTTCGCACGAACAGAAAGACCTGATCCATGATCCGATCGTGACCGCCTGTAATAGGCTAGGGGCTCCATAGCGAAGGGCATCCGGATCTGCAGCATACAGATTTTGGCGATTGCAGAGATCTCTGGCATTGCCGGCGCGTGCATTATCATACCGGGCGATCCGGCGAGTATCCGCCAAGCCTTATAAAACCTGGCAAGCCTGACCCGAAACTGAGCAGTCTATTCCCCTAGATTTTTCTCAAGCCACCTGTCGAGCGGCGGGACGCGTGCATCGACCAGGCGAAGACTGTAGTAGGGGATTGCCGGCCGGAAGACATCGAAGACACGGCGCAATTCACCGACCGGCTCCTCATGCACGTCTACCCGCAAATCGACCCGCGGGAAGGGCTTGGTGTCGCATACCAACAAGGCCGCAGACTGTTGCCCGCCATGCTGGCCGCCAGCGTCGCGGCCAAACTCCAGGGCGCACATCAGCCTGCCCTCCAGGTCGTCACTTGGGTCGGTCAGAAATCCTTCCTCAATCGCATCCAAAACGTGCTCACCAACCAGCACATTACCAAGTGCAATATAGCTATCACCGACATGGTGGCCGGCATAATCACGATTCATCTTGCCAGTGCGTGCGGCGGCAAAACCGTCATCATCGATGACACCGAGTTGGCGGTACTCGGCATAAGGGTCCATCGCTACCAGCTGATCAATCACTGTGGGCGCTTTGTAGCCCTGCTCCAGGAACTGCAGCGCAGCAGTCCCCAGCCGCGGATCGGCGATCGCCATGATCGCGATTGCGCCTGTCTGTGATTTGACATGCGGCACGCGAGCACCGACGGCGAGCGAGCGCGTCGCTGTCGCGACGCCGAACATACCAGTTCGGTCGCAGCGGCCGACGATAGTGAAGGTATGAAACTCAACGCCCGGTGGCCTATTCATGATCGATCCTCTTTATTTAATTGGCTGACCTCTTTTCGGTGCCAACATAGATGAAATTTTCTCGGGCTTTGGTAATACGCTCGTGCAGAGCTATCGCGTCCGGATGCATGTCGGCGAGCGGCGAGCGCTCCGCCTCAAAATGGCCGTAGCGGTCTTCGCCGCGCACCAACAGCGCGCTGTCAGGCACACCGGTGACCTGACGCACGTGCGGCGCGAGATAGCGAATCGCCAACCCGATACGACGGGCGTTGGTCCTGTTCGGTTTCGAAGCATGCGCAAGGCGAACGTGATGCAGTGAGAATTCGCCCGGCTGCAATATTAGCTCGACGGCCTGACCCTCATCGATTTCAGCGTTCACCGCCTGACCACGGGTCAGCAAATTGTTCTTATCAAAACTGTCAGTGTGTGCGATTTGATCCCAATTTTGCGTGCCTGGCATAACGCACATAGCACCGCTTTTCGAGGTAGACGGCGACAACGCGACCCAGGCGGTGCACACGTCAGGTTCACTCAAACCCCAGTAAGTTGAATCTTGATGCCAGGAAACGAAGCCAGAATCTTGCGCCTTTTTTATAAAGAAGCTGGTCTGCCAGCAGAGAATGTTGGGGCCGAGAATACCCTCGACTGCGTCTAGGATTGCGTTGTTGCGAACCAAATCATCCATCCAGGTCAGCAACAGGTGCAGTTTCTGGCGCATACGGCCAGAAATTTGACCACCCTGACTAGCCTCAAAAGCCTCCAGTTTTACGCAGTTCTCCGATACCTGCGCGGCACTCAGCGCGCGCAACGGAAAGTAATAGCCCTTATCGCGATAGTGCTGCTGAGCTGCTTCGGAGAGAGAGGTAGTCATGGCACGATTATCTGCGAGCACCTTTAGTCCGGTCAACCAGTCGCCCCTCGGCCACTCGCTCTATTTTATATACGCCTCAGCCGTCCAGAGCTGCGATGTGCGACTGCGCGAGCCTTCTCCTCCGGAAGCTCGGTGACCGTCAAAGCCTTGGTCTTGCAGTCCGTAAACAGAAACACATATGGGAAGCCATACTAATCGACAGAATTCAAAATGTCCGCCGAGTCGAAATAACGATCAACCTGAATGGACCCATCGATGGGGGACATGCCGCCCGCCCGCGCTGTTTAGGCTATCAGAAAACCGGCAGAAAAACCACAACACGGTTTCATTCGCAACCCACTTCTTTCGTCATGAGCATCTCCAAAAAAAAGTCGCGAAGGACAAAAGCCGTCATGTCCAAAATGTCGCTACAAATTGGTGTTTTGTGGCCGTTGAACCGAACCAAGCTTCAGCGTAAGGTCCGCCCAAATTTGGTGGTTTCGTGCCGCTGCCTTTTCACGAACCGAAAGTCGATATCATGGCGTTCTTTGCCTCCCGTCTCTCCCGGATCAACCCATCCGCAACGGTTTCTATCAACACCAAGTCGCAGGAAATGAAAGCGGCGGGGAAAGACGTCATCGGCCTTGCCGTTGGCGAGCCGGATTTTGACACGCCGGACCACATCCAGAAAGCCGCAATCCAAGCGATGCGAGAGGGCAAGACTCGCTACGCCGCACCAGCTGGAATTCCTGAACTACGCGAGGCCATCTGTGCCAAGTTCAAGCGAGAGAATGGGCTGAACTACGGCATCGATCAGATCGCGGTCTGCGCAGGCGGCAAGCAAATTATCTATAACGCCTTCACGGCGACTGTGGACGAAGGCGACGAAGTCATCGTGCCGGCACCGTACTGGGTGACGTATCCTGACCTGGCGCTGCTGAACGGTGGCACGCCGGTGATCGTCGCGTCGACAGTCGAAGCGGGTTTCAAGATAACACCGGGACAACTTGAAGAGGCAATCACGCCAAAGACCAAATGGCTAGTGCTGAACAGCCCGTGTAATCCAACCGGCTCAGCCTATTCGCCGGAAGAACTGAAAGCGTTGTCGGAGGTACTTCTGCTCCATCCGCAGGTTTGGGTCCTGTGCGACGACATCTACGAGCACCTGCTCTATGACGGCGCCCAATTCGCGACCATCGCCCAGATCGAACCTCAACTTTACGACCGCACTCTGACTCTGAATGGAATGTCTAAGAGCTTCTGCATGACCGGCTGGCGGGTCGGCTATGCCGGGGGGCCGGTCGAGTTGATCAAGGCGATGAACATGTTGCAGTCGCAAAGCATCACTAGTACCTCGACGATTAGCCAATGGGCCGCGGTAGAAGCGCTTAACGGTGACCAAAGTCACATCGCTCGCAACAACGAAGTGTTCAAGGAACGGCGCGCATTGGTGGTCTCCATGTTAAACCAAGCGACCGGACTCACCTGCAACACGCCGATAGGCGCCTTCTATGTCTACCCGTCTTGCGCCGGCGTAATCGGCAAAAAAACGCCGGACGGCAAGGTTATAGAGAAAGATGAAGATTTCGTCATATATCTCTTGGAAACCGAGGGAGTCGCCGCCGTTCATGGCGAAGCGTTTGGCCTGTCACCTTTCTTCCGGATTTCCTACGCCCTGTCAACAGAGGTGCTGGAGGATGCTTGTCAGCGCATCCAGCGTGCCTGTGCCGCTCTGACCTGACGGGAGCAAAGAAGATGCATATCGTCGCGTTCGGTGCTGGTGGGGTCGGGGGGTATTTTGGCGCCAAGCTGGCGCTGTCCGGGGTCGATGTCACCTTCGTCGCTCGCGGCGCGCATCTTGACGCGATCCAAAAAAACGGTCTCACTATCCAGTCGCCGGAGGGCGACATGTTGGTTAAATCTGCCACAGCTACGGACGATGTTGCTGCGATTGACCCGCCAGACTACCTGTTTTTCGCTGTCAAACTGTTCGACACGGAAGCGGTAGCGGAAGCCTGCCGGCCTATCGTCGGACCTGATACAACAGTCGTGTCGCTGCAAAACGGGGTCGAGGCGGTAGGTATCCTGAATGGCGTCTTCGGCCGCAATCGCGTGATGGGTGGCACCGTGGGCGTCGCCACAGTAATCTCTGAACCTGGCGTGATCACCCAGACCGGTACGTTCAATTTCATTACCGTCGGCGAACAAGACGGCGCGCATTCGGCGCGCGGCGAGACACTGGTCACAGCCTGCAATCTGGCGGGCACCACCGCGACTCTGTCGGAAAATATTGACGCCGATATCTGGATGAAATTTGTGATGCTGTCGGCGCTGAGCAACATGACCTGTGTCACTCGTCTGCCTATTGGGCGCTTGCGCGAAACGCCGGAAACGCGCGCAATGCTGCATGCTTGCGTCGCTGAAGCGATCGCTGTCGCGCGCGCACACAACGTCGCGTTAGCGAACGATGCGATCGAACAATGCGTCACACGGCTCGACGGTCTACCCGACTCCATGGTCGCCTCGATGCTACATGATTTGAACTCCCGCAAACCGTTGGAGCTGGAACGATTGGGCGGCGCAACAGTGCGGTTGGGCGCCGCCGCTAATGTCCCTACCCCGACGCAAGCCTTCTGCTACAACGCGTTAAAACCACACATCAACGGCGCGTAATTCGTGACGAACGATTTTGCTTGCGTCATTGTGCGTAGGCTTCAAAAATTCAGGTCGGTTCTATTTAGGGAGCGGCGCCCCGACATAAAGAGGGTGCCGGACAGATGACGAAAATCTGCAAAGGAGTCGAACATGCCTGCCAAATCGGTTTCCGCCCCCCGCTGCGTTGCCCTCGTCGGCCCTTATTTAAGCGGCAAGACGACGTTACTTGAGGCGCTGCTGAGCACCTGCGACGCAATCCATCGGAGGGGGTCTGCAAAAGAACGAAATACGGTCGGTGATGCCTCGCCAGAGGCCCGGAAGCGCAATATGAGCACGGAACTTTCCGTCGCTTCAGGCGAATTTCTCGGCGAACGTTGGCATTTCCTCGACTGTCCCGGTTCGATCGAGTTCCTCCAGGAAGCGCGCAACGCCATGATGGTCGCAGATGTCGCTGTCGTCGTGGTCGATCCAGAACCGAATAAAGCGCTCGTCGTCGCACCGACCTTGCACTATCTCAAGGAAAACGGCGTACCGTACATGATCTTCATCAATAAAGCTGACAATCCGCACGTCCCGATCGCCGACGTTATGGAAGCGCTGCAATCGGTGTCTGCGCTCTCACTAGTGCTGCGCCACGTGCCGATCCGCGACGGGGAGAACATCAGCGGCTATGTTGATTTGGTGTCTGAACGGGCTTACGCCTACCAGCCGGGAGAAAAATCCGCGCTGATCGAGATTCCAGCAGACATGAAGGACGAAAACGACATGGCCCGGCAGGAACTGCTGGAAGAACTGTCGAATAATGACGACACCCTCTTGGAGACACTGCTTGAAGATGCAGTGCCGCCTAAAGAAGACATTTACGGCTACCTGACAAAGGATCTACAGGACAACACAGTGGTGCCCGTATTCATCGGTGCTGCCGAACAAGTCTCTGGCGTCCTGCGCCTAATGAAAGCGCTCCGGCACGAGGCACCTGAGCCCACCGCGACCCTGGAGCGGCTTGGTCAGGTCAATGGCGATCCCGCTGCAGAAGTCTTCAAGACATATCACATACCCCGATCGGGTAAGCTGTCCGTAGCGCGGGTCTGGACCGGTTCGGTTAAAGACGGTTCGACATTCGGCGAGCATCGGGTCAGCGGTCTCTATCGGC
Source organism: Rhodospirillaceae bacterium (assembly GCA_002717185.1). Next base: position 7,825 of record PBDC01000077.1, on the reverse strand, counting down.
TGATGGGCTACAATCAAGAAAAGGTTAAAGAAGCCGTCGTTGGTGACGTTGTCGCTATGGGCCGGATGGACGGCGTCAATACCGGCGACGTGCTGACCCCCAAGGGCGCGAATCCAAAAGCGATGCCTTGGCCGGAGACGCTATCGCCCTTGTATTCCGCAGCCATCCGGTCGGAAAATCGCGAAGACGAGGTAAAACTCTCGACGGCGATTTCCAAGCTCATTGACGAGGATGAATCTCTCAAGATCCAGCACAATAACGACACGCATCAGATGCTGCTCTGGGGTCAAGGCGACATCCATCTGCAGGTTGCAGCTGATAAGCTTAAGGAACGCTACAATGTGACCGTCATGACCGAACGGCCGGAGGTACCCTACAAGGAGACCATTCGAAAACCGGTCAAGCAGCACGCACGCCACAAGAAACAGAGTGGCGGCCATGGCGAATTCGGCGACGTTCATGTCGAGATCAAACCTCTGCCACGCGGGTCCGGATTCCAGTTTGGCGAGACCATTCACGGCGGATCCGTTCCAAGAAATTACATCCCCGCTGTTGAAGCCGGCGTAAAGGAATATCTCACTGAAGGCCCACTCGGCTTCCCCGTCGTCGACCTGTCGGTCAATCTGTTCGACGGCCAGCACCATGCGGTCGACAGTTCTGACATGGCATTCAGGCGCGCCGGCATTCTGGCGATGAAGGACGGGCTGCCGCAATGTGCCCCGGTCCTGCTGGAGCCGATCTGCAAGGTAACCCTATCAGTGCCAAGCGAATTCACCGCAAATGCACAGGGAATTATCACCAAGCGGCGCGGCCAGATATTAGGCTTCAATCCGAAGGAAAGCTGGGACGGCTGGGACGAGGTCGGCGCATTCATGCCGCAGTCGGAACTACATGATCTTATCATTGAGCTGCGCTCTCTATCGCAGGGTGTCGGCACCTTCGAGTGGGAGTTCGACCACCTTAACGAACTCGCGGGGCGCGAAGCGAACATGGTGATTGAGGCGCGCAAAGAAGCCGAATAATTGATGCCGCAGCCCTGATTCAGCTGCGGATCGACCACTCCGTGTCCGAGACTTTTACCAGTGGCACCCATTTCGTCAATGCCGCAGAAGGCTATGTGGCTTGACACAGGCCGGCGCCGACGGCTGCAAGGTCACACCTAGCAACCAGGCAGCGATGAAGCGAATTAACACTGATGCGCCGACGAAAGCCCGCTGTTTCAGCCCTATACCATAGCAAGGCCGGAGCTATTGAACCTGGCAAACGGACCCAGTCGAGGTCTGGAATTCAAGCTAGCGTTCCGCACGGGTGGACATTTGCCAGCATGCACAGAGCCCTACATCGCGGATGAGACCCTCGCCACAGTCGCGTCATCGCATCCGATGGTCGATGTGCCGGTCGCCAAAAGTGACCCGCATGGCACCCCCGTCGTGCCCACCCACCTCTGTGGAACAGTGGCTTTATCCATTGTAGGAGGACGACTAAACAGCGCGGCCTCATTCTCGCCGCTCCCAAATTCATCCTTGGTATAAATGGAGAGCAATTTGTTACACGCGTCGACAACAAGCTTTGGGCGACCCACGACTATCGTTGAGCTAGGTCACAAATATTTCGGATCCTGGGCAAAGGGTTGAGGAGAGTGATTTGGTAACAACCTGCAGCATGATTGATATACGCCCCGCGCGGCCCGACAATGCAGCGATCGCCGCTTTCGGTTTTGACAGTCGAATAAATCTCCCATTTACCGCTTAACTCCGTCTCGGATTAACCGAAGTTCATTTTGCATGATGGCATAAGCGCTCTATTTCGGTTAAGTGAATTGAGATTGGGACGGAGGAAACGATTTGCATGTGATCCGCAGGAAGCCCTGGGCACTTCCGGATAGCGCCACGACAGACGAGACGATCTATCGGAGCCGACGGAGTATGTTGAAGGTACTGGGTACCGGGACGATGCTACTGGCTGGAGCTGGGCTGCCAGTACGGTCAGCGAACGACCTGAACACCGATCTGTATCCAGTGCAACGCAATCACCGCTATCGTCACGACCGACCGATTACCAACGAGAAACATGCCACGACCTATAACAATTTTTTCGAGTTCGGCAGCCACAAAGGGATCGCCGAAACCGCACAGGCCCTAAAGCTTCAACCGTGGAACATTCGCATAGACGGCATGGTCGAAAAGGAAATGACGATCACCTTCAATGATCTCATACGCCGCATGCCGCTGGAGGAGCGCGTGTACCGGCACCGCTGCGTGGAAGCTTGGTCGATGACAGTGCCTTGGAGCGGTTTCGCGCTGAAAGCGCTTGTGGATTTCGCAAAACCGCTCGGGAAAGCAAAATATTTGCGCATGGAGACACTGGCGGATCCCAATACAATGCCAAGCCTTAAACAAACTTGGTATCCCTGGCCCTATACCGAGGGATTGACGATAGCCGAGGCGACCAATGAGTTGGCCTTCATCGCCACTGGATTGTATGGGAAACCGATGCCAAAGCAGAACGGGGCCCCACTAAGGCTCACAATTCCGTGGAAATATGGGTTCAAGTCGCTGAAATCGATCGTCCGCTTTCACTTTACTAACGAGCGGCCGGTTAGTTTCTGGCAAACCCTTTCCAGTCAGGAATACGGATTCTGGGCGAATGTAAGCCCCAAAGTGGATCATCCGCGCTGGAGCCAGGCGACCGAACGCGTCCTGGGCACGAATGAACGGGTTCCAACATCACTATTCAATGGATATGGAGAACTCGTCGCCTATCTGTACAAGGAAATAAAAGGAGAACGGCTCTTTATGTAGTAGTCGCGATTGTGACACTTGCTCGCGGCCGCATTGTTACATCCAAGTATATCAATCTCGGTGTAAAGAGGGCACGTTTAGCGGCATAACATCGGCCAACATTTGAAATTTTCGTGCGCCTTGGTGCGTATGCTCCCCCCAATAGCTGATGCGAGCCAGGGCGAAAATCAACGCATCGCAAGCATCGTATATCCATCGTCCACTGAACCCACCGAACAAGTGAGGGACAGATATAACTATAATCAGCTGCTTACTAATGAGCTAATCGAGCCCTAACTGCCGGGGACAACCATAGCCGCGAAACGCTTTGTTAAGCGTTCGCCGCGATAGTCGGCGATTCGATAGACCCAGTTTTTCGTGGCCTTGGTAATGGCCCTAGCTTCGCCTCCTGCCTGACTTCCGGCCGTTGCAACCGCCACGAAGCGGGTCCAATACTTACCGTCAACTACCGCCGACACCGCGGTCACCTTCAGTCCATCGAAGGTTTCGAAAACGGTGCGCGTGGTCTGCGCCGGGTCGAATTTAACCGCACCAGCACGCCGCACATCTTCAAGCTCAAAGGATTCGAGGTTGGTGGCGATCAACTTGGGTTCTTCATCATAGCGCACCTTATAGCCGGCCGGCACAGCGTTCAGATGGTAGACTAGAACTCTCGGATTGCGCTTGGTGATGATGACCGGCCGCCCCTGCGGCTGACGGATTTCGACCCGCTTTATCCGCTCGCCGGCGACGTGCAGCACCACGGGTTCCAGCCATTTTCCGGGAATACCGCTGAGGTTCAGGCCGCCAGCCGCTAGCCAAGTCTGCTTTTCGACTGGCAGTCGCAGATAGATACCACCGGTTTTCGTACCAGGCAGATTGAACTTACTGTTGCCGACGAGAAGCTCAGCCAGCATCGCACCATCATTGTCCCGAACCGTAACTCGCGTGGACCCAGAACCCGGCGCATCGAAATCAAGCAGGTTCAGCTTGGCATATTTCTCCGGCCGGACGGTTTTAGGTTCGTGAAAACGCAAGGTCGCAAGGTCGAGAATCGACCCGTTGGCCTTAACCGGCATAACCGAATAACCTCCGCTCTCCTTCAAGGTCCAAGCGCCCGCTGCCCGCTGCAGGGTCAATACCCCGTAGCCGCTCTCCACCTTGAGGGTCGCGACGTCGTTCGCCCGGTCGTTAAGACCCGGAAAGACTAAGGCGCCGATACGCGGATCCTGTTCGGCATTTCGGCCGGTACTGAGGGCGATAGCCGCGGCGGCGACCGCTGCAGCGGTTAGAAGCGCGAGGACCAGAATTGCTCGAATGCTCATCGGGCAGCCTCTGTTTCAGCGACAAGACGAGACGCCATTACCCGGACACGCCGGCGCATACGACCAACGACCGTGAAAATCAATGTCGCGATGCCAAGGAGAAGAGGGATGGCTGCGATGTTTAAGAACTTCATCCAACTGTCAAGACGTTCAATGTCCTTGCGCAGCGCGTGCTGAACGTCGCGCAGTTCAGTGCGGATCCCTACAATTTCAGTGCGCGATTCATCAAGCGCTCGCTTCTGATTGTTTTGCAGGATGCTGTCCGACTGGTCAGCCTCGCGGCTCATCAGTTCATTCAACCGGTTCTGCGCCCCTACTAGCTTCTCCTGCAGCTGCGTCTCCTTATCGCTGAAGTGCTGTTCTGCCTCTTTGCGAATTTCTTGGACCAAAGTGAAGGGGCGGCTCGACTTACCCCGGGCGCGCAAACCGATCAGGGCATCGCTGCCACTCAAATAATCCAGCGCATTGATAACCAAATCGCCATTGTTCGCATTCGGCACCATGACGCGCTGCCCCATCGACTCGTTGATCTCGAGCCAGAACCGCTGGTGCAACATATCCACATCGGCGATCACAATCGCAGTCATTGGATCCTTGGCTTTGTTGAGATGTGTCGATTTTTGTTGCGCCGTCGCGGCCCGCGGACCCAGAGCAGCCCGATCCAGCGGAGGCCCCTCGGGGAAGGCGCTGGCCCCCCTTCCGGTCGCGCGCGCCGCGAGGATGAGGTCTTGGTCTTCCGGTCTGAAATCACGGAAAAGTGCCAGAACGTCAGCGCCGTTACGAATTTTTAGGGCATCAATTCGCTGCGATCTTTGGCCTGATTTGATTAGAGGTGTCACTTTCAAGTCAGCATCCTCTACCAGCTCGAGAACACCAGCCGAAGCAACGTTCAGCAAACTCATATCACCAGTTACGACATCACTGGTGTCAAAATTCTGCTCGGTCAGGGATAACCAGGCGATATAGTCAGCCACTTTGATCTGCGCACCCTGTCGCACGTTTACACGCCTCGCCGCATCAAGGTCAGCTGCAACCCTTCCCGGAACCATGCGCACGCCCCAACTTTCAAGGATCTTGTTAAAATCGGAGCCGCGCGGCCGAAAGCCCTGTTTGCGAATACTGGCCGCCTCCGCTTCCGCCACAGGATCGACGAAGGCCAAGGCCTTACCACCGCGCAGCATGAATTGGTCAATAGCGTACATGGTGTGCGGCTTCAAACCCACCGGATGCACCAGCATAAGAATATCGACCTCTTCCGGGACCTCCCTGATCTCAGTCGGCAGAGGCATAATCAGAAAGAACTCCATGATCCGCTCAACAACAGGCCAGCGCTGCGTCGTTCCGAACTCCGGCACATAGCCGCCAGCAATCGGTATCGTGCTTAAAAGCCCGACCGTCTTCTGTGTCGGATTGACCAATTGCTGCATCATTTTAGTCAAGTCATATTCCAGGAAAGTTTCCCGTTCAGTTGCAAAGAAGGGGATAATCACCTGATCATCGGTACTGTTAGTTGCAGCGAGGCCGAAAAATCCCTGGTCTCCTGCGTCATTTACCGGAATGCCTTTCAGCCCGAAGGCGACGGCCTGATCCTCGCTGTTGGTGAACGGCTCTGGGTTCTCAAACGTCAGACGGATCTTACCGCCAGCGATTTCAGCATATTGCAGTAACAGTTCGCGGACACGGTTATGGTAGCGCGCATTATCGGGGCTCCGGTCGCCTAGCGCGCGGGAAAAAAACAGCCGGATATCGACTGATTCGTCCAATGAGGCCAGCACCCGTATTGTGCCCTCCGAAAGGGTGAACAACTTGTCTGCCGTCAAGTCGAGCTGCATTGATTTGAAGGCGGTGTTAGAGAATATGTTCACCGCGAAGAACAGAACGATGGCGAGGCCGAGCCCGATCAGGGCGCGGCTGGAACGATCGGTCGCGTTCAGTTTACCCAGCATCGCTAAGCCGCCTTCCTAAGGTCCACGACAACCACATTAGCGAACAGCCACACCGCGATCATCGAAGCGAAATAGATGATGTCGCGCAGTTCGATAACGCCTTTGGTCACCGCCGTGAAATGGGTCAGAAAGCTAAGCGACGCGATCGTGTCGACCAGCAGGTCAGGCGTCCAGAGACGAAAAAAGTTTAGCACCAACTCAAGCCCGGCCATGGTGAACAGAAAACACACCGTCGCGCTGATGATAAAGGCGATAACCTGGTTCTTGGTCAGTGCCGAGATACAGGATCCAATGGCTAAAAAGGCGCCGGCCATCAAGAAGCTGCCAACATAGCTGGCGAAGATCACGCCATTGTCCGGATCGCCTAACACATTAACCGAGATCCACATGGGGAAAGTCAGCGACAGCGCCAACCCCGCAAACCCCCATGCAGCTAGAAACTTGCCGATTACCGCTTCGCCGGTGGAGACCGGCAGAGTCATCAAATTCTCGATCGTGCCGGTCTTTCGCTCCTCTGCCCACAACCGCATCGCGATCGCCGGGATAAGCAATAAATAAAGCCAGGGATGATAGTCGAAAAACGGGATCAGGTCCGCCTGTTCGCGCGACATGAAGCGGCCAATAAAGAAAGCCAGCGCACCGCTGAGTGCGAGAAAAATGACAATGAAAACATAGGCCAGCGGCGTGGCGAAATAGCTGACCGTTTCCCGCTTCACGATGATCCAAATATTACGCATACGGGGTCTCACGATGCGCAACATTGGCGGTGATGTCGAAGAATACGTCGTCCAGCTTGCCAACTTCGTTAATCAGTTCCTCAACCACGATACCTTCCGTCCCCAGGGCGGCAACGATCTCTGCCGTTTTGGCCCGGGCACCCGCCGGCGCGCGGAGGAGAACAGCGCCATCGCGGCGGGTGACCATTTCGACTGTCTCGACACCGTCAATCAATTGCATCCGGTCACGCGCGAGCTGCATCCTGTCCGGAGCCACGCGCAGCAGCAAAGCGTTGTGGTCACGAGCTCGAGAGCGCATAGAATCCGGTGTGCCATCGGCTAGCAGACGCCCGCCTGCTATCATCACAACCCGGTTACACACCGCGTCAACTTCCTCCAGAATATGAGTCGAGATAACGATCGCCTTATCAGAAGCCATTTCAAGGATTAAGGTGCGGACCTGGCGCTTCTGGTTTGGGTCGAGCCCGTCAGTCGGTTCGTCCATGATCAACACTTCCGGATCATGCAAGATCGCCTGCGCGAAACCGACCCGTCGTTTATAACCCTTCGAAAGCGTCTCTATCGGCTGCTTCAGAACCCGCTCCAAACCTAGCTTTTCGACAGCATTGCCGACGCGCTTCCGTTTTTCAGCGCCGTCGAAGCCACGAATTTCGGCGATAAAGCCAAGATAAGATGTGGGCGTCATGTCGCCATAGGTTGGCGCGCCTTCCGGCAGGTACCCGATGCTCCGCTTCACCGCTACCGGATCAGCCATGATATTGTGTCCGCAGACTGTAACGCCACCAGAGGTCGGCTCGAGGAAGCCAGCGACAATTTTCATCGTCGTTGATTTACCCGCTCCGTTCGGGCCGAGAAATCCCAACACCTCGCCCCGCGCGACCGTCATAGTGACGTCGTCGACGGCGATCAGAGCCCCAAATCTTTTGGTCAACCGATCTAGTTCTATCATCGCAGACAAACCGTTTACCTCCCTTAAAAACAACGGAGTTTTATAGATTTTCTGCGCAAATTCCCAGCCTAAATCATGCATTTTTGGT
>PBDC01000076.1 GCA_002717185.1 Rhodospirillaceae bacterium | reverse complement strand
GGCGACGTCGAGTGGCTACGTGCCCGCATTGCCGACGCGCCGAGCGGCTACTACCGAGATACCAACCCTTAGAACCTAGCTTGTAAAGTTGCCCTCGATACGACAGCATTTCTGCTCGGCCTCATGATGTTTTCGAGAGGAGATTAAGCAGTAAAAAGCCCTGCTGGGCGCGCCAATAAATTTCACCAACTCAGGCTTGCTCATGGCTTTTAGAGCTGAATAGTAAAGGACGACGCGGCATAGATTGGAACTGCTATGGCCCGTTGGCATTTAGGCTGGGTGTGTGCCGATCCCCTAGTGAAAGGTCAGCCTTTCGTTGCCCGCTCCAGTGCTTCTACGATGCGGCGTGGTGTGAAAGGGGTTTCGTTGAATTCTGCACCTATCGCCGCAAAGGCGTCGCTAAGCGCGTTGCCGATTGCTGCCGGTGGAGCTATGGCGCCGCCTTCACCCATGCCCTTTATGCCGAACCGGGTGAATGTGGCGGGGGTCACCATATGGCCGATCTTGAGGTCGGGGATCTCCGTTGCGCCTGGCAGTAGGTAATCTGCAAAAGTCGTGGCAAGGGGTTGGCCGTTTGCATCGTAGACACTTTCCTCATACAGGGCGGTACCGATTCCCTGCGCGACACCGCCGACGATTTGCCCGTCGACGATCATTGGATTGACAACATTGCCGCAATCTTCCACCACCGCATAGTCTAACAATTCGACGGATCCGGACTGCGGGTCGACTGCCACCACAGCGGCATGTGTGGCGTAGGAAAATACGCCAGTCGACTGATCTGGTTCATAAGTCGCTGTCGCATCAAGCGTGGGATTGATGCCATCCGGCAGACCTTCCTGACGCAGATGTGCGATGCGGGCGAGCTCCGCAATGGCGATCGAACCGGATCCGCCTTGCGCGTCGCCGTCGGCAAACCTCACCTGTTCGACGGTGCATTGCAGATGATGCGCGGCGATGGCTGCTAACTTTTCCCGAAGGATGATGCAGGCTTTGGAGACGGCACCGCCACTCATAACCATGGAGCGCGAGGCGAAGGTTCCGAAGCCGAACGGCGAGACTGCAGTGTCGCCGAACTTTACTGTAATCGCATTGGGATGAATGCCCAACTCCTCATGCGCTACCTGTGACAGTGTTGTCTCCATTCCTTGACCATGCGAATGGATGCCGACCAGCAGGACGAGGGTTCCGTCTGGATTGATGCGGGCCGTAGCGCTTTCGTAGCCGGGAATGATCGGCGAGCCACGACGGGTCCATTCCGCTGCGCCATGCGCCGTCTGCTCGGTGTAGCTCGAGAGGCCCACACCCCAGAACCGACCGTCCTCTGTCCGGCCCTGCCGTGCTCGGATGACGTCATAGTCAACCAAATTTGCGGCGCGGCGCACGCTTTCTGGGTAGTTGCCATTGTCAAACTTCATGCCACCAACCGTCTCATAGGGCATCTTGTCAGCGGGCACCATGTTGTCCACGCGTACCTCTAGAGGGTCGCGGCCGACGGCGCGGGCAACCTTGTCTATCGTGCGCTCGATCGCAAAGCAGGCACCAGGCCGTGCCACGCCACGATAGACACCCAGGGGCGGCTTGTTTGTCGCGACCGTCCATGTGCGACAGCGCATGTGCTCAATCCGATAGGGACCTGTTAGATTGCGAGCCGCCATCCCGGTTTCCATAAAGGGACCCGAATGCCACAACGCGTATGCGCCGGCATTGACAGTTAGTTCCGCATCGATGCCTTGAATGATCCCGTCGCTGTCTGCATAGGCGGTTACCCTGTAAACGTGCTCTCGCGCCTGTGGGGCGGCCATCAAATGTTCGCGCCGGTCTTCAAGCCAGCGGATCGGCTTGCCGGTTTCCAACGCGATGGCGCAGACGATGATTTCTTCTGGCATCAGTCGTGCCTTGCCGCCAAAGCCGCCGCCCACATCGGGGGCGATTATTCGCAGCTGATGGTTCGGTATGTTCAGCATCTGCGACAGACCGGTGCGCATAAGATGCGGAATTTGCGTCGATAGGTAGACGACTAGTTCACTGGCTCGTTCGTCCCAATGCGCAAGCACTGCCCGGGGTTCCAGTGGCGAGGTGGATTGCCGGTTCATTCGGTAGTCTTGGGTGACAATGATAGGTGCGGTGCGCACGCTGTCGATATCGCCCCCGTCGATGTCCAGCTGGACGAAAACATTGTCACCCCATTCGTCGTGCACAAGGGCAGGCGGGTCGTCGCGCGCCATCAAAGGTTCGTGGAGGGCGGGCAATTCTTCAATATCGGCGATAAGTTCGTCGGCTAAATCCTCCGCTTCTGCTCGGGTCGAACCCAGACAGGCGGCGATACATTCACCTGCGAAGCGCACCTTGTCCTTGGCTAGTGGATGGTGATCGGCTGGTTTGAAACCCGGTACGGACGGTTCCACCCTGACCGGATTGACGCCTGTCAATTCGGCGGCGGTGTAGACCCTACCTGCTTCCCCTTCCGGTATTTCAATTCCAAGCAACCGACCATGGGCATAAGGGCTGCGCAGGAAGGCAACATCTAGAGTTCCTGAGATTTCCACATCGGCGACGTACATCCCCTTACCGCGCAAAAACCGCGCATCTTCCTTGCGTGGCAGAGACGCGCCGACGCCGAACCCCGTTTCCGCGGACTTGGCCATCCGGTCACTTAAACGTTGCTGGGCAGCACATGCGCCCATTTTTCCCGAATACGGTCGTCGAGTTCCCGACTGGAGCGGGCGACGATGGGGAAATCCTCCATGCGGTCCCAGGGCCGGCAGGCATCGATGACGACGCGCGAATTCCGCTTGTCAGTATCGCCATCATAGCACATCGGATCGAGTGAAGTGCTCCAGCAGCCGTCGATCTGTTCCATATCCATGCGTGGATCGAAGCGGGTACACATAGCCCACAGCACGTCGTTGGTATTGGCCGGGTCAATATCGTCATCGACGACAATGACCCAGCGGTTGGTGTAACCGCCTGCATAACACTGGGAAGCGATTAGACCGGCCTGTTTGGAATGGCCGCCATAGCGCTGCTTTATCGATACGGTTAGCCACAGCCGGCTTCCGCCTGCCTCGTGCGCGCAGACCCCTTGGACGTCAGGGATGCCCGCCGCTTCTAGCTGGTTCCAAACTGCGCCGCTTCGGTAGCTGCCGAGATAGTATGTATTGTCGTTTGGTGGCACGGCGGGGATCACCCCTAGCAGAACCGGTTCGTTGCGATGCATGAAAGTCTCTATCTGGATGGCAGGCTGCATCCGCTTGCCTCCGGCATAGTATCCGGTCCATTCGCCAAGAGGCCCCTCTTCAACAAGGTCGTCTTGGTGGATGAAGCCCTCGAAGGCGATTTCCGCGTTGGCCGGAACGGGGATGCCGGTGCGTGGCATCTCCAAGGTGCGTACCGGTTCGTCGAAAATACCGCCGACCGCATCATACTCGCTTACCCCTTGCGGTATCTCCAGTCCCGCTATCATCAGCAGGGCCGGGTGCATGCCGGCGACTACTGCGACCGGGCAGGGTTCACCGCGGCTATGATACTTATCCATGATCAGGCGACCGTGCCGTCCTGGTGACATCATGACGGACGCCGTCTTGGGCCCGTGGGTCTGCACCCTGTAGGCGCCGTAATTGACCCAATTATCGTCCGGGTCCTTCATCACTACCATACAGCCGGTGCCGATAAACGGACCGCCGTCATGTTCGTGCCAGGTCGGCGTCGGGATCGAGGTGATATCGATAGAATCGCCCTCAACCACGTTTTCTTGCAACGCGCCGGTAGTCACGACCTCCGGAGCGAATTTGGGTGCATGTTTCATGTAGTCTCGCCACCAGAGCACCAGGTCGCGTTCCGATCCGTTGGCTGGCAGTCCAAGTGCGATATTGATCCGTTTCACTGACGTCAGGACGTTGGCGAGGACACGATGGCCCTTTGGGAAACCGGTAACCTCGTCAAACAGTATGGCCGGGTTGCCCATCTGCCGCTGATAGAGATCCAGTATCCCGCCGATCTCCTCCGTTGTATTGGCGCCAGTGATGGTTCTGAGCGCCCCTTCTGCCTCGACCGCTTCCATCCAGTGCCGTAAATCTTGATCCCAGTTGCGTCCCGCACGGTCAGCCATTTCGGTTCTCCTAGATTCTGCCTAGCGCCTGCAGCACGACCTCAGGCGTAATAGGCTGCGCCGTGACCACCGCGCCAAACGGGCGAAGCGCATTGTTGACAGCGCACATGACCACACCCGGTGCGGCCCCGGTACCGGATTCGCCAGCGCCTTTGGCGCCAAGCTCCGATTCGCTGGTCGGTGTTTCGATGTGACCGACTTCAATATCCGGCATTTCTGCCGCCATTGGTGTCAGGTAATCCGCCATCGAGCCGTTCAACAGCTGGCCGTTCTCGTCGTACAGACAATGTTCGTAGAGCGCGCCACCAAGTCCCTGAACGCAACCGCCGCGCACCTGCTCGTCAGCCAGATTTGGGTTGATGAGACGGCCGCAATCTTCGACCACCCAATGCTTTAGCAGGCGAAGAAAACCGGTATCAGTATCGACTTCGACATAGGCGCCGTGGATGCCGTTGGTGAAGATGTAGGGTAGTTCAGTGAGCCGGAAGCGCCGGGTCGCCGATAAAGTGGGCTGGTAGTCGTTCGGTAACTCGCCCAGTTGGAAATGCCCTATCCGGCCGATTTCTGACAGGGGTACGCGCACCTCGCCGCTGTGTTTAGACACGACGTTACCGTTGACGATATCTAGCGTCTTGGTATCGGACTGCAGCAGAATTCCGGCCATGGTCAAAATTTCCTGCCGCAGGTCGCGGCCCGCCTGATAGACCGCTTCGCCCCCAATCGCGGTGGCACGCGATGCATAGGTGCCGCCGCCATAGGGCACCGCATCCGTGTCGCCTTCTATGACCCGGATGCTTTCGAGAGGAATGCCAATTGCGGTAGCTGCGATCTGCCCCATAACCGTGTCGACGCCCTGGCCTTGGTCAGTGACGCCGACGGTACAGATAACTCCGCCTGACGGTTCCAGTTTGATGGTGCAGGCGTCCTGCGAGGCGATTGGCGCCCCGCCCGAACCGTAATAACCTTGTGGACCGGGAGCCGTACCTTTTATGAAGCCGGCGATGCCGATTCCGCGATGAATGCCCTGTTCGCGGAGCGCTGTTTGCTCCTGAAGCAGCTCCTGGTAATCCATCATGCCTATTAGCTTTTCCAGGCAGGCTTCGTGCGACAGGTCGTTGACCGGTACCCCCGACGGGGCAACGTTTGGATATGCATTGTCCGGCATCACGTTTCGACGGCGAAATTCCACTGGATCCATGCTCAAAGTCTCGGCCGCACGGTCGACCATGTGTTCACCCACAGAGATGCCGATCGGGTGGCCGACGGCCCGGTACTGTGAAGTTGGCACCTTGTTGAGGTAGACCACCGAGGTCTTGGCGCGATAGTTCTCGAACTTATAGGGGCCTGCGGTGATGTTGAGCACCTGATTGGCCTCGAATACGCTGGTTCGTGGGTAGGCGGAGTAGGCGCCCACACCCGCCAGGTCGTCTATCTCTAAAGCCTGGATATCCCCGTCCTTGTTGACCGTGATGCGAGCAGAGATCTGATGCTCGCGTGCGTGAATGTCGGAGACAAAAGATTCCAGACGATCGGCGATGAACTTTACTGGCCGGCCTAGTTCGATGGATGCCGCGGTGGCGGCGACCTCATCACCGAAAGGGTGGATTTTTAGGCCAAAGGATCCGCCAACATCGGGCGCGATTACCCTTACATTGTGTTCAGGGACACCGAGCGTTCTGGCGAACACGGCTTGGATCATGTGTGGCACTTGGTTGCTGGTATGGATAGTCAAACGCCGCGTGCCTGGATCGTAGTCTGCGAGCAACGAGCGCGGTTCTAAACTGACCGCCGTGTGGCGGCCGAAAGTGAAAGACTCCTCAAGTACGATATCTGCTGATTTAAAGGCATCATCCACAGCACCCCGGTCAATTGTCTTCGTGAAGGCAAGGTTGTCTCCAAGGTCGGGATGCAGAACCGGTGTACTCGCGTCAAGGGCCGTTTCGGCTTCCGTCGTTGGTGGAATTACCTCCCATTCAATAGCAATATGTTCGCAAGCATCCTCAGCCAGTGCACGGTTTTCCGCCACGACCATGACTACAGGTTCCCCTTGCCAGCATGCCCGATCGACAGCCATCGCATATTGCGGTGCGGATTTCATGCCTTCGAAGCAGGACAGTGTACCGATCCACGGGCCGGTACTGCGCTCGGCCAGCTCTGCTCCGGTCATCACCAGAACGACACCCTGCATCGTCTCAGCGTGGGTGGTGTCGATCTTGAGAATTCTCGCATGCGCGTGTGGGCTGCGTACAAAGGCCGCTTGAGCGGTGCGTGGTAAAGTGATGTCGTCCGTATAGCGACCACGGCCAGCTACCGTGCGCCGGGCGCTCGCTCTTGAAAGGGACCGGCCGATATGGCTGTTCGGTCCGTCGAAGACGCTGGCATAATCATTATTGCTCATGACGTCGTCTCAAGCCGCTGGTTCAAGGTGGTTTCCACGGCATCTACAATCGCGTGATAGCCGGTACACCGGCAATAGTTGCCGGACAGAAACTCGCGGATCTCAGTGCGCGTCCTCGGTGTTATGTCGCGCAGGAGTTCCGCCGCAGTGATGAGCATGCCGGGTGTGCAGAAGCCGCATTGCAGCGCGTCGCGCTGGACAAAATTTTCTTGAAGATCGGCGACTTCACCACTCGCTGTCAGTCCTTCGACGGTCTCGATTGTGGAACCGTCCGCCTGGATCGCGAGCATCAGGCAGCCGCGGATAACATCACCATCGAGGCGCACTGAGCAAGCTCCGCAAATGCCATGTTCGCAGCCGAGATGGGATCCGGTTAGGCCAAGTTCGCCGCGCAGAAAATCAACCAGATGCTGCCGCGCATCTACCAGTCGGGTCACTGTTTCGCCATTTACTACCAAGGTAATTGTTTTAGTCTCGTCGCTCATTGCGCCCTCGCACGATCGATTGCTTGGTCCAGTACACGGCCACTCAGCACGCGTTGCAGATGCAATTTGAAGGCTGAGCTGCCCTGCAGATTGTCCATGGGATCTAGATCATCGGACAGGGCTGCCATAGCCGAAGATCGGCTTTGCTCTGACCAGGGTCTCCCGACGATTGCCGCGGCGGCATTTAAAGCGAGTGTTGGTCGGTCTTCGCTGGCAAAGTAGACCAGCTTTGCATCCGTTACTATATCCCCATCGATGTCAGCTGCGCAGGCAACGCCCGCGATGGCAAAATCCCCCTGCCGTCGGCTGAGTTCCATAAAAGCGTGAACGGTTCCCGGTTTTTGACAGGGAATACGAATTTCGGTCAATAACTCGTCCGGCTGCCGCTCGGTCTCGAACAACCCCTTGAAGAAATCCGCAGCTGCGATGTTCCGCTGCCCGCGGACGCTTTCGACCGTTATGGTTGCGTCGAGTGCCACGACGCAGGCCGGCAGTTCCGCCGCGGGATCGGCCAGCGCGATGCTGCCGCCGATGGTGCCACGATTGCGCACTGCGACATGGGCCACATGAGGCATTGCCTCCGCGATCATTGGAAGGCGTTCGGTGACGATCTGTGACCCCAATACCGCCGCGTGCCGGCTTAGCGCACCGATCCGCACCATGTCTCCTTCGACAGTAATCCCCGAGAGTTCGTCGAGCTGATTTATGTCGATCAGGAGGTCTGGTTTCGACAGCCTCATGTTGAGGGTCGGCATCAGGCTCTGCCCGCCGGCGAGGATGTTCGCGCCATCGCCATGTTTTGATAGTAATTCTAACGTCTGCGCAACGCTCCTGGTGCGCACGTAAGTCAGTTTTGGTGATTTCATGCCGCCTTCTCCGGACGATGTTCTTGCAGGCTCAAAGTTATCTTTCCTTCATTCGAGGGTGGCCCGACGGTCTTCTAACACTGCCATGATGGCCCGAACGATTCCGGCATATCCGGTGCAGCGACAGATGTTTCCCGCTAGCTCAAGACGGACCCGTTCCGCGTCCGCTTCTGGCAGCCGGGTGACGATGTCACGTGCGGTGAAGAGCATAGCGGGCGTGCAGTACCCGCACTGCAGGCCGTGATGTGCAGTGAAAGCTTCCTGTAGCGCTGTGATTACCGGATCCGAGTTACTGCCCTCAATTGTTTGAATATCAGCGCCGTCGCAACTCACTGCGTATATGATACAGGGGCGGGCCGGTTCGCCGTCGACCAGGATAGTACAGGCGCCGCAGACCCCATGCTCGCAACCAAGATGAATGCCAGTTAGCCGCTGTTTTTCCCTCAGAAAGTCAGCAAGGGTTGTTCTCGGCTCGACTTTGGCGACGACCGTTTCGCTATTAACCGACAAGGAAAGTTCCATCATGCGCCGTATGCCTGCACGACAGCGCGGTGGAGAGCCACCGCATGCATCCGCAGCTTGAACGGTTCGAACACCTCCCCAGTTGACGTCAACGCTACACGAGCGGCCTCAAAATTAAAATCGACGCCGTTGGTTTGTGCGATTTTGTTAGCGGTTGAAACCAGTTCCATTGGCGCGCCATCGGTGCCGGATAGTATAAGTCGCGCGATGCCGGATGAGGGATCGCATACATAGGCGCCGATCGATTCTGCAAACTCGCCGGGCTTGCGGAAAATCTTGTGATACCCCCATCGTGCGGCGTTGGAGAGGATTGGCACACGAACTCCGCGCACGATTTCGTTCTCTTCGAGGCTGACGGTAAAGGCGCCCAGTTGAAAAGCATCTATCTTTACTTCCCGAGGCCCTGTCGGTCCGTCAATGACGACATACGCGCCCAACGCGCGCAAAGCGGTTGGCCAGTCGCCGGCCGGATCTGCGTGTACAAGGCTCCCGCCAATTGTCCCTCGGTTGCGTACAGCGCGATAGGCGATCCCTGCGGCCACATGTGTCATCATACCTTGGGTCACATCGGGAAGCGCGCCATCTTCGATGTTCGCGTGGGTTACCAATGCTCCGACGAATAGGTAATTGGGTTCTTGTTTGACCTCATGTAGCGCGCTGAGGGCGCGAATGTCGATCAATCGATCTGGCCGTGCCAACCGCAAATTCATCATGGGGCCGAGCGACTGGCTTCCTGCCAATATTTTGCAATCGCCACCCTTTGTTGACAGTGCAGACAGTGCATCAACCAAAGCATTCGTTTTTTTGTATTCGAACTTTGCCGCTTTCATCGCGCTGTCTTGCTCTTATTTCCGATAACTCCCGATTGTAACAGCATGCTATGGTATGGAAGGAGACAGTCGCAACGGGCAAAGGCTCCAATGCGTCGATTGGCACGATTTGGTGGCCAGGAACGCGCGGCGACAGGTTGCTTTTAATACAAGTCGCGTAACAAAATTGTCACACATTTGTTTTGGTCTGATACCGACCGTAATGAGGGTCGCTTGTATTCGCGCCACACCGGCTTAAAAGCCGTGGTCAAGCCTAGTTATAAGGTTGACCAATACGATGGATCCCCGATTAACAGCGCTGAGTAACTTGTCCGAGATGGCTGATTGAGATGAACGCTAAACCGGCCGTGTCCCGTTTACCGTGACACGGTTCATGTAGCGTTTATAGCCTGGATAGTCGTTCAGTGCTTTGTGCATGACACATCGGTTGTCCCAGAAGGCAATCGAACCCTTTTCCCAGCGAAAGCGACAAGTGAACTCAGGACGATGACTGTGCTCAAACAGAAATTGTAGAAGCGGTTTGCTTTCTGCCTCCGTCATACCCTTGAAGCGATGCGTGCGCGGGCGACAGACGAACAGCGCCTTGCGGCCGGTCTCCGGGTGGGTGCGCACCACCGGGTGCTCCATCTCGGGCTCGTCCTCTTCTTCGGGGTCGTCTCGAAGCTTGGTGGTCATCTTGGCGTTGCGTTGTGGCGTCGCTTTGGGTGCCTGGATGCGATTGTCATGCACGGCGACCAGACCGTCTAGCATCGCGCGCATTCCTTCGGTTAGCGCCTCGTAGGCAAGATATTGGTTGGCGAATAGCGTGTCGCCACCAACCGGTGGCACATCCAGCGCGTAAAGAATTGAGCCCAACGGCGGCTTTTCTAGATGGGTCAAATCCTGATGCCAACTGCCACCGACGATCTTGGTGTGCTCGGGGTCTTTGCGGATCGGAAATATTTCTGGGTGGCCTTCGAGTGGCACGTAGCGAGGATGCACGTTCAGGCTGCCGAAGCGCTGACCAAATGCCTTGTGCTGTTCTTCGTTGATATCCTGATCGCGGAAAAAGATAACAAGGTTCTCATGAAAGGCGCGCTGCACCTCCGCAAAGGTCTCGTTGCCAAGATCCTCTGATAGATCGATCCCGAATATCTCTGCGCCGCAGGTGCCGGAGAGTGGTTTCACCTCGATACGATTGTAGGTCACGCGAATTCCTCTCCATCGTCGGTTGAACTGATTTGACAGATCGTAGCCCAAAACAGCATTTATCCCAAAATTTAGCGTTCGGTTATGGCTTGATCCGCTTTGGCGCGCCCATGACCATGTACAAGACTTGGTAGACTGCAATAGCAGCAACTAGATGCTTGAGGGTGTGACCACTGGTTGTACCGTCGAGGACGTCGAAGATGGGGACATCGTGCCTGTCAAGCGCAATCGCTACACCGTAGGTGAGGAAAACGCAGACAAGTGGAACTGTGGGTGTGTAGTGAGAGTGGGGAAAAAGCCATAGAATGAAGGGTAATGCGATCATCGGAAAGAATTTGACCAACCCATAGAAACGCAAATCACCTGTGCCAGCATTTTCGCTCAAGTTCCAATAGATAACGCTTGCGGCGCCCAGTAGGATGACAATAGGCAAAAGCCAGCGGTTGCAGGCATCCCGATCGACGCGGTCCGCAAGTATTGCGGCAAATAGTGCCATGAAAGCCGTTGTCATAGGCAGTCGATCCCAGAACAATCGTGGGGTATCGGGCATCAAGTGGTAATAGCTCGAGCCGATGCCGACGAGGGCAACTGCAGCGAAAAATACGAGATAGGGTGCAGCGTCTGGTCCTTCCACAAAGATATCGCTGCGTCGGCGCAGCATTGTCGCTAAGCCAAACAGACCCACAACGGCGAATGCGACATTCGATATTACATCGCCGAAGTTTGGAATTCCGAAGAGCGGCCGTATATCGGCGAAGCGGTGATAGTCTGGATCCTGTGGAACCGGTGGCAAGAAGGCAACGCCAATCAGAGTGGTGAGGAACAGCGCCAACAGGATCGTGATACGGTGTTGTTTAGTAAGCTTATCCATCACGGCCTTCCTATGCGGATTTGTTGATTATTTTGCCGAAGCCAGGATAATTCACTTTACCTGTGCCCTGCACGGGGATCGTGTTGATTGGGCGTGCTGCAGCGGGTGTGGTAATTTTTGATAGGAACTCGGCATTCGCTTGGCCGGAAGTCACAGGACAATCGGGGTTTCTTATTTTGTTAGCCCTGGTGCGCCTCTCGCATCGTTTTGTATGAGGATAGAGCTCGCTGTCGGCTGGCTCGCAGATCGACGATCGGTTGGGGATAGGTTTTATCCAAAACGACCCCAGCCTCTGAGAGGATGGCATCCGAAGCTTCCCAGGGGGCGTGAATGTGCTTCGCCGGCATCGTCGCCAACTCTGGCACGAAGCGCCGCACATAGGCACCCTCCGGGTCGAACTTCCGGCCCTGCAAAACGGGGTTGAAAATGCGAAAATAAGGTGCAGCGTCGGCGCCCGAGCCGGCAACCCATTGCCAGCTCGCCGAATTATTGGCCAGATCTGCGTCGACCAGGGTATCCCAAAACCAGGCTTCGCCCGAGCGCCAATCCAGCTGCAGGTTCTTGACCAGTAAAGAGGCGACGATCATGCGAACCCGATTGTGCATCCAACCGGTTTGCCAAAGTTCGCGCATCCCCGCATCGACGATCGGAATGCCAGTTTGACCCCGTTGCCAGGCGCGCAAGCTGTCTGGATCGTCAACCCACGGCATAGCCGCGAATTTCGGCTGAAATGGCGTTTCCGGCAAATTAGGCCAATGGAATAGAAGATGGTTGGAGAATTCACGCCAGGCCAGTTCGCGTAGAAACGATTGGCCGCCGATTGTTGCGTCAGGCGTTGTGTCTGTTATGGCGCGTGCTGCATGCCAGCACTGATGGGGACTGATTTCGCCGAAATGTAGATGCGGCGATAGACGGGAGGTTCCGGTGCGGTCTGGCCGGTCACGCATGTCCGCATAATCCGTTACCGGTCCGTCCAGAAAATCGATCAACTTGGTGCGAGCTCCGTCTTCGCCGGGTTGCCAGGTTTCTTGCAAACCGCCGGACCAATTTGGTGCTGTCGGTAGCAATTGCCATGCCTCGATTGTATCGCTCGCTGGCAGGCTATCCGGGCTATTGATCGTCTTAGGACGTGGTAACAGCGGTTTCGGTGGCGGTGCAGCCTGGCATGCCTTCCAGAAGGGTGTGAATACGCGGAAAGGCGTACCGGATTTTGTCCGTAGCGCTTCCGGCTCGAACAGCAAATTGCCAGCGAACCGCTTTATCGTGATGCCACAACTGGCGAGTTCGGTTTCCGTTTTTCGGGCCCACGGCTCGTATGCTCTGGTGCAGTAAAGCGCGGCCGCTTTGGTCTCGGCCATTAATGTTTGCAGGACGGGTAAAGCGGGGCCGCGGCGCAGGATCAACGGACATTCTAACTTCGCCAATTCGCCCGCTAAGGCTGTAATGCTGTGATGCAGCCACCATCGGCTCGCTCCACCAAATTGCCATGCGCCCGGAGTGTCATCGTCTAGCACATAGACTGGAACTAAAGGCTGGCCGGTGTCGCAAGCGGCGGACAGCGCTCGATTATAATTCAAGCGAAGATCTTGCCGGAACCAAAGCAAGATCGGGGCAGTAGACATGGCGATATCCCGTTAGGGTTACTTGGAGTCTACGGGAGACCTTACAAACCAGATCATGTGCGTTTGCGCCTGCGGCGGCAATCAATACGATCGCATAAGGTCACCGCTTCTGGAGCAACAACATGAAAATTGATCGGATCGAGACCTTTCAGGTGCAGTGGGAGGAAGGGACCCCCTACCAACGCAGTGCCTTCGTTCGCGTCTGGACTGATGATGGGCTTTACGGTATCGGCGAGGCTTCGCCGATGCAGGGCGGTGTCGCTTCTTTGTTGATGATCCAGCACGATATAGCACCGGTCCTGATTGGCGCCGACCCGCTTGACCAAGCAGTACTGCAGGACCGGCTGATGCACAAGCTGGTGAAGCTTGGCCCCGAGGGTGCTTTAACCGGTGCGCTTGCCGCCATTGACATCGCGCTTTGGGATATCAAGGGCAAGCGCTTCGATCAGCCTATCTACAAACTAATGGGCGGCGGCTGGCGCACGGAATTGCCCTTTTACGCCTCTATCGGCGGTAACGGGATTGAGCGCAGCCTCGACGACGTGCTGCGCCATGTGGAGGATCGTATGAAGGATCAGCCGGCGGCGATCAAGATCCGCTTTGACAACAGCCGCGTCGATCTTGATACCCAGATTCCTGATCATATCGAAAAGGCTAAGGCAGTGCGCAGGCAGGTTGGTGACGGGTTTCCGCTCGCCTTCGACTCCAACAACGGTTACTCGACTGGTGGCGCTATGCGCGTCGGCCGGCTGCTTGAAGAACTTGACTATTGGTGGTTTGAGGAACCGGTGCAGCACTATCATATACAGGCAACAGGCGAAGTCGCGCAGAGGCTGTCAATTACAGTGTCGGCGGGTGAACAGACATACACCTTGGGTGGTTTGGCCGAGCTTATAGATGCGGGCGTGCGTATGATCCAGCCGGATATCGTTAAGATGGGCGGTATAACTGGATTGCAACGGTGCGCTGCGTTGGCACAAGCGCATGGGGTAGAATTGGTTTCGCATCAGACCCAACCTACGGTGGGCCATTTGGCTAACATGCATGTGGTGGCCGCCCAGCTGCACGCTACAAAGCCGATAGAATGGAACGATCCGTCGGATCGAATGCACATCGTCTTCGACGAAGTTCCGAAACCGGTGAAAGGGCTGTTCAGGTTGCCGGACCGCCCTGGTCTCGGCATGGATTTTGTCGAGGACAAACTTGCCGAGCGGCGTATTGATGTAACCGGATAACGTATCGAATTAAGGAGTAAGCAGTATGGCGTCGATCAGTCGTCAGTTCGCCGAATGGGTCGTCGGGCTCAAATATGAAGATTTGCCGCCGTCCGTCGTGGATCGGGCCAAGGGTCTCACTTTGCACGCCTTTTCCTCTGCGCTAATCGGTCGAGGCTTTCCGGATACGGAACAGGCACTGCGCATGATGCGGGAGGAAGAAGAAGGTGGCGGAGGAGCGGCAACGGTCATTGTAGATGGTGCAAAATTGACCAAAGCAGGCGCGGCACTGGTTAATTCCGAAATGATGTTTGCCGGTGGCAAGTGGGACACTTTCCGCATGCTAACCCATCCGGGGTGCGCAATTATTCCTTCAGCTCTGGTCTCCGCTGAGTTGCAAAAATCGACTGGTCGCGATTACATCACCGGATTGGTCGCTGGATACGAAATTATGGAGCGCATGGCGGCGGACTTTATCCCCACCGTCATGTCCCGTGGCTTTCATCCCGGACCAGTTTTCGGCATTTTTGGCGCTGCGATGGCAGCGGCGAAGATCACCGGCCTTGATGAAGAGCAAGTGCACGGCACGATTGCGCAATGCGTCAATCTGGCGAGTGGCAATGTTGAAGGTGCACGTAGTGGCGGCAAATCTCTACGCGAGGGCGGCGCCGTCCGCAACGCTCTGTTGGCCGTCGCTATGGCACGGTATGGCACGCCAGGGGGTGAGACAGTTCTGGAAGGCGAAGGTGGCTTCTATCATTCCTACACCGGCAATAATCTCGGCAAGCTTCGGTATAGCTTTACGGGCGATAACGTGACTAGCCTGGACAAGCTGACAACAGGGCTTGGACAGGATTGGATGTTCCTGGAGACGCTTTACCGCATTTATTCGACGCCGGGTTACAACATCGCGCATGTAGATGTGACTGCGACGTTGTGCGAGGAACATAATATACATTATGCCGATGTCGAGCGGGTCGTGAGCCACGTTAACTTTCTGGAAACGCAATACCCCAGCCCAGCATTCCCCTCGCGTGGCACCATGCCGAAGATCGATAGTCCGCACTATTATGCGGCATACGCTGTGGTGAAGCGCAGCTTCCCTTTGTTGAAGAACGTCGCGCGGAAGGTTGGTGAGGTGGATCCGCCGGAAGTGTTGGACCTTATGAAGCGGATCGAAATCGTTCCCGTTCACGCGCATACCCTATTCGGTCCGACGGTGACAATTCACCTCAAGGACGGCCGCAGCGTTACCAAGGTCGCGACCGGTCGTGAATTTATCTGGGATTTTGATGAAGAGGTACGTAGGGTCCGCGAACTGATCCCCGGCCTGCCAATTCCCGAGACGCAATTTGACGACCTGATTGATGCATGCCGGGGCCTGGATTTATTGGAGAGAGCGGACAGGCTGATCGAATTGAGTTTGGTGGGTGGCGCCTAATTTATCAATCCGGGACAAGGGCTGACGTTAGGTCGACGGCAGCTTCGGCAATTAGTTTTATCGAACTCCCTAACTTTACCGATTGCCGGCTGTCGCGATCTTGAGGCGTAACTCGTCGAGCTTTGGTTCTTGCGCAGCTCGGTCAGAGGAAGTCCATCAACACTGTTGGATGTCTTTAAAATTGCTTGCGTCGTTTGCTCATCAAATTTGGTAAATATCGATGGCACCGTCGATTACGCTTTCCAGCAGCGTGATCTTCTTCTGCTGAATTTTGAGATCTTTTTCGTCGCGTCGCAGCGTGTAGTCGTACCAACCGCCGCGGATTTGTTTTCCCCAGCGCGGGTCGTTGCACAGGACCATCCATTTTGCGGAAGCTTTAATCGTGTCACCCTTGTTTTCTACAACACGGACTGTGTCGACCATATGACTGGTACGGGCTAACGGTGTGGTTGCGTATGACTGGCCAGAGCTCAGCCGATAGAGCCTCGCTTCGATCGCCGGTTTGCCTGTCAGGTAGATCATGTTGACCGAGATTTCAGGGTCTTCGATCAGCTCGTCTTCAGTCGCCCAGGAGGGCACCCAGTAGACGCAATCTTCGGTGTAGAGTTCAGCCCAGCGCGCCCACTCGCGTTGGTCGAGCAAATCCGCCTCTAGGTAGAGCAGGTCGCGTACCGCTTCGTAACTACAATTCGCGTTGATCATGACGCTTCGCCGCCCATCAGGTCGCGCCATTTGCGGAAGAAGCCGTAATACAGTGTCTCGTGGTCGTATGTTGTGCCGCTGGTCAGCGGATTGACGCCGATGTCTCGCGCGGCTTCGTCTGGGCCCTTGGAAACCATGCCGAGCCCACGATCGAGTCCATTCCAACGCGTTAGGGCCCCGTTGGCCCCATGCTGGCAGTCTTCCAGGGCGGCCAGGTCATCAGGTGTCGCCATCCCGGTGACAGTGTAGAAATCTTCGAATTTGCGTAGCCGCGCTGCCCGCGCTTCTCGGCTCTCGCCTCTGGGTGCTATGCAATAGACGCGTACTTCAGTGCGGTCCGGCGCAATCGGGCGCGTAACGCGGATCTGCGTCGAGGGCTGGTCCATTAAATGAACGTTGGGGAAGAGGTAAAGGTTGCGGCCGCGGCGTAGCATCCAGTCGACCTTCTCCTTAGGGAATTCTTGCAGCAGTCGCTTCTCGGCTTCGTACAGTGGCATAACCTCCGGCGTCTCGCGCTGCGACCAGATCATGTTGTGACCGTTACCGAAATCGTAACAGCCGGCGGGTTGAGTGCCACGCAGTCGGCCGGACTCCGTGCGGCGCATGTCTTTGTAGTCGCCCATCTGCTCTCGTTTCTGCATGGCACGAACGAAGACGCTGTGAACGGTGCTTACATGGTAGCCATCGACGCCATTCTCTGCATTCAGCTTCCAGTTGCCGCGAACCATGTAGGTCTGCCCTCCTGGCACGACCTCCATCCCATCCGGCGACTGGTCCGCCAAATGGTCGATGAAGAGTAATGTCTCGCCGAGATAGGTTTCTAGTGACTCAACGCTCGCATCGAGACAACCAAAGATAAAGCCTTTGTAAGTCTGCACCCTCGGCACTACGGCCAACCCTTGGCGAGCGCTCTTTGGCGGACCTTCCGGCCACCCCGTCGCTTCGTCCTTTACATGGGTGCAGTTGCCCCGTGTGTCGTAGCACCAGCCGTGGAACCGGCATGCAATCGTCTGCATGTTCCCACGCCGCCTTGGCGTCAGGATCGCGCCGCGATGTGCGCAGGCGTTGATGAAAGCGCCAATGCCGCCATCCTCCTGGCGGATGACGAAGACCGGCTGCTTTCCAATGTCGGTGGCATAATAGTCGCCATGCTCTGTGACTTGGCTCTCATGGCAGAGATAGACCCAGACTTTCCCGAAAACCCGATCCATCTCAGCTTCGAACACAATCGGGTCAGTGTAGAGCCGCCGGTCGACCCGGAAGACACCATCGCCGGTGCGGTCGTCAATAAAAGTTGCAATATGGTCCATGCTGCTTGATCTCGATCGTTTCGGTCGTGGCAATGGTAACAGATAACTCATTCCTGATTCGACAGGCTGTTTCGACCCGCGCTACGGTTCGGGACCGCACAGCGGGGAGGCAGTAAAATTCGAGATGTTGGACAAGCATGGACAGTTTTCGGTGGAGATTACGTCGTTGAAGCTTTTGCTTTGGGTATTTCTGCAACATGACTTCGGGCAGGATCCCGAAGCCTTTAGGCGGTCACTGACACAAAAGGCATCAGCATTGAGGATTTTCAGTGAACCAATATAGAACCGAACTGCTCAGAGACGCTCAGCTATTGGGAATGGTAGCTAGCGGTGCCGCTGTTACCATCTGCGATGAACCGGCAATAGGGTGGAGGAGCGAGGCGCTAATTATTAATGGCGACTCACACCACCGTAGACTTCCATCCTGCCCTCTGCCCTTGATGGTGAAAGGTTAGAAAGTTGATAAAAATTAGACCAGAGAGTTTTTGCACACAAAGATCCTGGAACTAATCATATGCGTCGCCCCCTCTGGATTCTCATCGTCAGTGCCGGAGTTTGCGTTGGCCTGACGCTTGGGTTTCGGCAGGCACTTGGACTGTTCCTGACGCCCATTTCTCTTGATATGGAGATCGGGCGAGAGATGTTCGCGTTAAGCCTCGGATTGATGAACCTGTTCTGGGGTCTTACCGCACCGATCGCCGGTTTAGTCGCTGACCGGCTAGGGGCTGGGCGTGTCGCCGCAGCGGGTGGGCTTTGCTATGCGGCTGGGCTAGTCGCTTTCACCTTCAGCGGCGATGGTGACCAGTTGATCCTCGGTGGCATTTTTATTGGCTGCGGGTTGAGCGGGGCAGGCTTTTCCGTCGTTCTAGGCGTGGTCGGCCGTGCCGCACCGGAGGACAAGCGTGGCGCGGCGTTGGGTGCGGTCGCCATGGGTGGATCGATCGGTCAGTTCGTAGCTTTGCCATACACTTATGCGTTTCTTGAAGGGTATGGTTGGACTGTTAGCCTGTTCGTTCTGGCGATTACAACCTTGCTGATCGTCCCGGCCGCATGGGGTTTGTCTGGCAAGCCTGCGCAAGACGACGGTGCGGATCATCAATCAATTGCTCAGGCGCTGAGCGAAGCGTCGCGCAGCTGGAGTTTTTGGCTACTCAATATTGGGTTCTTTGCCTGCGGCTTCCATCTCGCCTTCATTACTGTGCATTTTCCGGCCTATATCGCCGATCAGGGCTTTGAACCTTGGCTAGCGACTGCATCTCTGACAGCACTTGGTATCTGCAACATCTTTGGAAGCTACGGCTGCGGCGTATTGGGCGATAAGTTCCCGAAAAAATACGTGCTCAGTTTCATGTATCTTGGCCGAGCGGCAATCTTCGCCGGGTTCCTATTGTTGCCAATTTCCGAGGTGACGGTGATCGCCTTTGGTGCATTGATGGGCTTCCTTTGGATAGGGACAGTGCCGCTGACAAGCGCGCTGGTCGCCACCATGTTCGGGACCAGCTATCTGTCTATGCTGTTCGGTCTGGTATTTTTCGGGCACCAAATTGGCAGTTTCCTCGGCGCTTGGCTGGCTGGCCATTTTTACGATCTATTAGGCAGTTACGATGTTGTTTGGTGGCTCAGCGTTGCGATCGGCTTAATCTCTGCGGCGCTGCACTGGCCGATCGAGGAGCGGCCAGTGCAGCGGCTTGCTGTGGCCAAGGCGCCGCCATGATTGATCACGTCTCCATTTCGGTTAGTCGGTTAGCGGAGAGCGCTGACTTTTATGAACAGGTGCTGCGAAAGATCGGCTTTACTCGTTTGATCGATCGCCGGTCGACAGTCGGTTTCGGCAAACGCTACCCGGAATTCTGGCTCAACGCACGATCGGAAATGGCACCAGTAGGAGACAATTCGGGCAACCATGTCTGTTTGCGCGCTCCGAACCAAAGCGCAGTCAAGGCGTTCCACGAGACTGCTCTGAATTGCGGGGGCCGTGATGCTGGTGCGCCGGGCTTCCGCAAGGTTTCGACAACAGTGTATTACGGCGCCTTCATCTACGACTTGGATGGCAACAAGGTCGAAGCTGTGACCTTCCCGAACGAATGAGGTTTAGGTGAGGGTCGGATTTTCGACTTGGTTTTTGACGATTTTTTCCAGCCTCATGCAGGCGGCCCACTCCTACCAGGATATCGCGATAGAGTAACAACCCCATTTTGTAGAGTGACAAAGGCCCTGCTCAGCAAGCAGCGGTTGCCAGGAGTGTTTCATTGACTGCTTAGGCATGATTGTGAGGAGTATTGGTCGACCAAGGATAGGGTGATGGGCTTGATGAACGTCGTCGCCTTTTGCTTGGGTACGGGTCTACACTAACGCCAATAGCGACTGGAGACGGGGGCGACATGAATATGGAAATCGATACCTGTGCGAAATCGGAACAGCGCACAGCGGCAGATGCAATTCTTATCCGGCTGCGTCAGGCTGGCGTGCGCTACTTATTCGCCAATGCGGGAACCGACTTCGCATCTATAGTCGAATCAATGGCCGGTGAAGAGAGCGATGCGATGGTCGAACCGGTTTTGGTGCCACACGAGGCCGTGGCCGTAGCTATGGCGCATGGCTACACCATGGTCACTGGTGAGCCGCAAGCCGTGATGGTGCATGTCAGCGTTGGCACGGCGAACGCGCTTTGCGCGGTGATGAATGCCAGTCGTCTTGAAATCCCAATGATCTTTATGGCTGGT
>PBDC01000075.1 GCA_002717185.1 Rhodospirillaceae bacterium | reverse complement strand
GAAATGTACAAAGTGCTATCACCGTTGGTTTGCCGACCTCGCTTCACTCAGTGACGAGCCTCCACGCAGTGGTGCGCCGGGGTATGCCGCATTGCAGCAAGCATTAAAACCGCAGCCACAATCGGCTGAGGGTGAGAAGCTATCTGCACCACCGGAGGAGGAAGCACCAGACGAAGAGGCGATAGTTTCACTACCATCAATCACGCCACCTTCGGCTGAGGCTGAGGTGCCATCCGATCCACCGGTGGAAAAGGCCTCAAACGAAGAAGCGATCGCGTCACCACCACCGATCCCTTCTGAGGAGGAAATTGCCCGTTTCCAATCGAACTTGCCGACAAAGAAAAAATCCACCTTGATATGGTGGATAGTTTTGCTAGTTGTAGTCGTCTTGGTGGTTGGGAGCCTTTTCGTGTTTCGCCGCGATATAGTTGCGTTCTACCCGCCGGCTAATAAACTTTACATGGTACTCGGTCCCAGTGCCGATGTGCTGGGCAGCGGCTTGGAAATACCAGATTACGACATCGTTTCACGCCAAGAAGGCAATAAGAGGATCCTATCGATCAAAGGAGAAATTAAGAATACGACGGCGCATGTGCTCGACGTGCCGTTGTTATTCGGTGCGATCAAGGACTCGGAAGGCCAGGAATTACGAATTTGGTCCTTCAGCGCGAAGGAGCCGCGTGTCCTTGCTGGCGAAGCGGTGGCTTATGAGACTGAGGTATCCAACCCGCCACGCGGCGGCATCAACGTAAGCATCACCTTCACCACAGAGCTGGAAATGGAAGCCAAGAAGGCGGCGCGGACTAATTAGATCGGCATTGAGCCTGATTGGAGCCGCCGTAATCCTGACTTAGGATAGAGCGGCCGAATCGGAACCGAACTAGATCGGATCTTGATCATTCGGAATTGTTTTAATCGATTCGAGAACGATGTAAATCTGATCTACACCTCAGATATAGATAAATTTTACCGATTTTAATGAAATCGGAGACGATTATTTCAAACTTAGTTTGCTCTAGAATCGATTGAGTAGGCGTTTGATATAGTCTCGCTCACGGCGAGGCCGGGCCTGATCGGCTGCGCGTCGGCGCAACTCATCGCGGATCTCCCGAGTGCGCTGCAGGTCGCGTTTCTTCGGAATCTCGACTGTGTTTGTATTTACGCCTTGGATACCAGAGTTCATTGTCCTTCCAAACGGATCCCTATCTCCGGGCGTCTGGCCAGGGCTGCGGACGTGCCCTTGGCCCGGCTGTTGGCCGAACCGCTGCTGCAGCTGTTGTTGTACGGACCGCATCGCCTGTTGCAAGTGATCGAGGGCGCGGGTTTGTGGCGGAACTGCAATCTTGGCACTGCCCTCGCGCAAAAATTTGGAAGACTTGCGCATCGACTGCTCGGAACGGCCCATGGGTGCCGGGATGTTGCCAGTCATTTCCGCGAAACGCTGCATGATATCGCCGAGCTGACGGCGCAGCGCATCCTGTGCGACGGCACTGTCGCGCAAGCTTCTGCGCGCCTGGCCTTTGCCTGGAATATACTGGGACTTGGATTGCTGACCTAACTCTGGCTTGGTTTCCTTTTCGGGACCTTCAGGTGAATTACCCTCGCGCGCGGGCTTCTCGCGCTCGGCTTGCCGGAAGGTTTGGTCCAGCAGATCACGTTGCCCTTTCGTGACCCGCTGAAGGTCGTTCATCATCTGCTGCGCCTGGCTACTGAATTGTGACGGTAAATGCTTTCCAGTCTGCAGGTTTTCCAGTAACCGCCCCATCTGTGACAGCATGCGCCGGGCGGCATCGCGAGCACCGGCTTTGGCCAGTTCGCGGATTTTCTCCATCATTTTCTGCAGGTCCTGACGGGTCATCATCGTCAAATTTGGACTGATATTACCGACATCTGATTTGGCTTGCGGAAAATTTTTTATTTGTTTCTGTAGTGTGTCGAGATAGGCGCTGAGGGCGGCTTGTAATTGGTCCATAAGCCAGTCCAATTCGAATTCTGATGCGTGCCGCGCTAGCGCTTCGAGAAACTTTTGTTGGGCGCGATGCAACTCGCGTTCCGCGAGGGATAACGTACCATCCTGGACGCGCAATGCAGTTTCCCACAATAGCTTTTGAACTTCGTCCAGGTTGGCTTGGTAGGATTTCGCGCGCAGGCGCCGCACAGCCGTATGGAGCGCCATAAACACAACTTTGTCGTTGTCGTATCGGGATGGCTTCCAGGCGATGCTACCCAAATCGTCAATCACATTGTGGCGATTGAGTTTTGGATTTGCCATTAGCGTCTTACGAGCGGCGACAATTTCTTGGGAAACTGGGTTGGTGAAGTTTCGTTCTGGTAAGCGGAAGGAATGGGTGTCGCTTTCACCCTGGTTTCCTGCGGCATCTGTGGCGATCAATGTCATGTTGACCAGCAATCCTGCCCACGGGTGTGCCGTAAGGTCACGGATGCTGTCCGTATGGACCTTTTTTAAGTTTGTACCCGAAAGCGGGATCTCGTAAGTGATCGTCTCGTTAAAAGACACGTTATCGCGCCGTATGACGGCTGCAAGTGATACGAGCCCGTAATCGTCTGATGCCGAGTAGATTAACCGTAGCGCCCCCCGTTTCGTTGGTGACGGTGCTTCGTCGAGGGCTGCCCGCGGTGCTTTGTCTGGGATGATCACGAATTGCCAATGTGCCAGCTCGTTTTTTATGGAAAAAATGCTGATGTCGGTATCGGCTTTTAGTGTCTGCTCGATGCGATAGCTATTTTCCGCAACACTCTTAAAGTCGTGCGAAGTTTCACCTTTGGTAAGGCGTGGAGTTGCTTGAGCGCCGGAGACCTGTGCCAGCAAAACACTGTTTTCCGACACTTCCAGACGTTGAGTGGATTCGCTTGCTTTGCGAGAGAGGAAAAGCGGCGGCTTGCTAGTATAAGATGGGGGTGTGATCCACGCATCGAGGGTGACGCTCTTGGTATCTTCTGTGGTTAGAGAGGGGGTAATGGCGCGATCTAACCGCTCCTTGCTATCCATTCCGGCGACGATAGCGGCGATGGCCAGTAGTGGTACTAGGACAACGCGAGTGGCAAAGCGGTCGCGACGAATCAATCCAGGACGCGGCCAGCCAACGCGAAGGTTCTTCAAGCGTTGCACTGTTCGCTCGCGATGTATCCGCCAAAGCCACAATGCCTTCGGATCGCTTTCCGGTGTCGCGATATCGTCCTCGATTGCGTCAAACGGACGATGAGGCAACCCGTTGATCTGCTCAAGACGGCGCTGTCCTTCAGTGCTATCCGGCAATTGCAGGGAGGTTAAGCCTCGCCACAAAGCCCAGATGAGCGCGATGGAAAATCCGACAAGTGCCGCAGCGTGCAGCCAACCGGATAGTAAAGGAAACAGGTCGAGCAGCGCTAAGATTAGGAACAAGGAGGTGATCCCAACGATTGGCCAGAGCGCGGGCCATGTGTGTTCCCAGAAAAGTGCAAGCCGGGATAGCACTAAGCGTTTGTCGTTTTCAGGCCAATCGCTCATTGCCTTATCTTCACCGGTTCGACGAGCCACCATTATTCCTCAATTCACTGCCATTTGGCCAGCTGGTCGAGCTTCAATAATTCATCATAAGATGGCCGTGTCCGAACCACAGAAAATTCCGTTCCCTTCACCAGAATTTCAGGTATCAGCAGGCGCGTGTTGTAGGTCGACGCCATCACGGCGCCGTAGGCGCCGGCGGAGTCGAACGCGAGCAAATCATTCGGCTGAAGTGACGGTAGACGGCGGGCGCGAGCGAAGGTATCGCCGGTCTCGCAGATTGGTCCAACGATGTCCGCGGTCGTTTTGGTCGCGCTGGGTGCCGTTTTGCGAACCGTCCGAATTCCGTGATAGGCGTCGTACATGGCCGGCCGGACTAGGTCGTTCATCGCGGCGTCGACGATCACGAAGCGGCGCGCTTGCCCTTGTTTGTCGTAGATCACTCGCGTTACCAGGATCCCGGCATTTCCGACAAGGCTGCGGCCTGGTTCCACGAACAGGCGGCAGCCGAGATTGCCCGTAGTTTCCTGCACTATCGCCGCATATTCCGCAAAGGATGGTGGTGCTTCGTCTTTGTAACGGATACCGATACCACCACCGAGATCAATGCTATCGATGTCGTGGCCATCCGCTCGCAGCACTCCGACTAGCTCAGCGACTGAGGTGTAGGCTGCTCGTAGGGGCGCCAGGTCTGTTAGTTGTGATCCGATGTGCACCGCGACGGAGACCGGTTTGATCCCAGGTGTTGCGGCCGCTTTTGCGAAAATTTCGCGCGCCCGGGATATATCGATCCCGAACTTGTTGTCGGCACGTCCGGTCGAGATCTTTGCATGGGTCTTGGCGTCCACATCCGGATTGACTCGGATGCCAATCTCCGCGCCCCGACCGGCTGCGAGTTCACCGAGCACTCGCAATTCCGGTTCCGACTCCACATTGATCTTGTGAATGCTTTGGGCCAGCGCGTAGGTAAGTTCGTCTCGGGTCTTGCCGACCCCGGAGAAAATAATACGGTCGGCCGGTACCCCGGCGGCGAGCGCGCGGCGCAACTCGCCTTCGGAGACGACATCCGCGCCCGCGCCGAGATCGGCGAAGGTGCGAATGACCGCCTGGTTTGAGTTCGCCTTGACTGCATAGCAGATGGTTGTATCCAGGTTTGACATGGCGTTGGCGAACGCTTCGTACTGATCCGTTAGAGCAGCGGTCGAGTAACAGTAAAATGGCGTGCCAACTCGTGCGGCTATATCGGTTATGGCGATACCCTCGGCGTGGAGAGCGCCATCGTGATAGTCGAATGCGGTCATGGCTTCAGCGTATTATTGGATATTGCTGTGGGTAACTGCTGTTCTTATTCGGCGGTTTAGGGTCGGACTTCTTTCCGCAAGCGCCGAGTGGCGTAGCAAGCAGCAGGACGGATATAACCAGCACCAGTATCCGGTTCATAGAAAGCGCTCCCGTGCTACGGCTGCGGCGGCGCGGACGTTGGCGACGGCCGTGCCGCCTTCACTTGTTCGGCTGTCGATCGAAGCGGATACTGAAAGGACGGAGAAGACATTTTCTGTTATACCTGGTGCAACGGTTTGCAAATCTGAAAAGGAAAGGTCCTTAAGGGCACACCCCTTATCCTCTGCTAACCCGACGATCGCACCGGTTGTGTGATGAGCGGCCCGGAACGGCATGTCGAGCCCGCGGACCAGCCAATCCGCGAGGTCGGTTGCGGTTGGGAACCCTAGCTCGAGCGCAGCCTGAAGGTTTTCTGGCATGACTGTCAAATCCCCGACCATGCCGTTCATCGCCGCGATGGTCAGCGACAGGCTGTCGGCGGCGTCGAAGACAGGTTCTTTGTCTTCCTGCATGTCCTTGCCATAGGCAAGCGGAAGCCCTTTCATGACCACGAGTAACCCTTGCAGCGCGCCGAAGATACGGCCGGCTTTGGCTCGCGCTAGCTCGGCGGCGTCCGGATTGCGTTTCTGTGGCATGATTGAAGAGCCCGTCGAAAAAGCATCCGATAGGCGCACGAAATCGAACTGGGGTGCACACCACAGCACAAGTTCTTCGGCCTGCCGTGATAGATGGGTAGCGCAGATCGACGCAGCGGCAAGGAACTCGAGAGCGAAATCGCGGGCTGAAACGGCGTCCAGCGAGTTTGCCATTGGGCGGTCAAAGCCCAGCGCCGCAGAGGTTGCCTGGCGATCGATTGGGAAGGAGGTGCCTGCGAGTGCGGCCGCGCCGAGTGGCGACTCGTTCGTCCGCTTGCGGCAGTCGGCAAAGCGGCCACGGTCGCGTCCGTACATCTCGACATAGGCCAGCATGTGGTGGCCAAACGTTACCGGCTGGGCTGGCTGTAAATGGGTGAAGCCTGGCATCGCTACATCGGCATTCGCCTCTGCCAGTCCTATTAGAGTTTCCTGCAGGCCCTTCAACTGCTCGTCAAGCGTGTCGATAGTATCGCGCACCCAGAGCCGTAAATCGGTTGCGATCTGGTCGTTGCGGCTGCGCGCCGTGTGCAGGCGTCCTGCCGCGTCACCGATCACTTCACGCAACCTTGATTCGACGTTCATGTGAATATCTTCGAGGGAAGTCTTGAATTCGAAGCGGCCGCTTTCGATTTCGTGTAAGACGGTGGCCAGTCCGGCCAAAATCGCGTCGCCATCCACTTTGCTCACGATTCCTTGTTGGACTAGCATTTGGCAATGCGCAATGGACCCTGCGATATCTTGCGCGTAGAGCCGCTTGTCAAAATCGATCGAGGCGTTTATGCGCGACATGATCTCATCTGGGCCTGAAGCGAATCGGCCACCCCACATAGCGTTTTTTTTGTTTTGTGAATCGCTCATGCCATCCTGACGGAGAAGTTGATGAAGCTGCTGTCGTTCATATTCATAACCGTTATAGGCGTCCCAGTTATCGTTTGGTTCGTCTTTGGGTCGCTCGCCGATCAGCCGCCACTTGAAGGCTGGATGGCGCAATTTACGCTCAACGAGCCGCCGCTTCCAGCGCCGGCAATCGAATTTCAGACTGTTACCGGGAATGCGGTAAACCTTGCCATTTATAAAGACAAGGTAGTTTTGGTCAATTTTTGGGCGACTTGGTGTGTGCCTTGCGTCCGCGAAATGCCATCGCTTGATCGGCTGCAGGCCAGTTTCGACAAGGACAAATTTCTGGTCTTGGCTGTGAGCGTTGATCGCGGTGGTTCGACGAAGGTTGTACCATTTCTCAAAAAACATGAAATCGAGAAATTGACGACGGTGCTGGATCAGCGCATGAGACTCGCTAGTGCGCTTCGAGTCCCCGGCATGCCGACCTCATTCCTGCTCGATCGCGCTGGACGGGTTGTTGGAAGTCTGGCCGGTATCGCGGAATGGGATTCGGATGAGGCGAAAGCGTTGGTAAGGTATTATCTCGAAAAGGGCTAACGTGTAGGGACCGGTTTTTCGCCACCGTAATCATAGAAGCCGCGCCCTGCCTTGCGGCCGAGCCAGCCGGCTTCGACATACTTTACCAGCAATGGGCATGGCCGATATTTCGAGTCTGCGAGACCGTCATAGAGCACTTGCATCACGGCAAGGCAGGTGTCGAGGCCTATGAAATCAGCGAGTTCTAACGGACCCATAGGGTGGTTAGCGCCAAGTTTCATGGCGGTGTCGATCGCCCTGACATTTCCGACACCTTCATAGAGCGTATAGATTGCCTCGTTGATCATTGGCAACAGGATGCGGTTGACAATGAAAGCTGGAAAATCCTCGGCCAGTGCCACCGTCTTACCCATTTTTTCGGCAAGCTCACGAACCTGATTGTATGTGTCGTCGTCGGTGCCGAGACCACGAATAATCTCGACCAAATTCATCATCGGTACAGGGTTCATAAAATGCATGCCAATGAATTTTTCCGGTCGGTCAGTCGATGCGGCGAGCCTAGTCACAGAGATTGAGGATGTGTTGGTCGCAATCATCGCGTCGTCGCGCAAATGTGGTACCAGTGTTTCGAGAACCTTCACCTTTACGAGTTCGTCCTCGGTCGCTGCTTCGATTACGATGTCGCAATTTTTAAACGCATTGTAATCCGTGCTGGTGCGAATACGACCCATCGCCGTCGCCCGGTCCTGTTCGCTTAAGATCGAACGATTTACCTGCCGGTCCATATTGCGGTCGATGTTGCCGATTGCCGCCTTCAGCGTGTCTTCGCTGATATCGAGCAGAAGTACGTCTAAACCGGACTGAGCGCTTACATGAGCGATGCCGTTGCCCATCTGGCCTGCGCCAATGATGCCAATCGTCTTGATCATTTCTTGTCCGTTCAAACCTTTGGAAACGCTGGCCAGACGCGACACCTATTTCTGGAGCTCAGCTTCGAGCTCCGGCACGGCTTTGAACAAATCGGCCACTAGACCGTAATCTGCCACCTGGAAGATCGGGGCTTCCTCGTCCTTGTTGATAGCCACAATCACTTTGCTGTCCTTCATGCCCGCGAGATGTTGGATGGCGCCCGAGATACCGACTGCGATGTAGAGATCAGGTGCGACGACCTTTCCGGTCTGGCCAACCTGATATTCATTCGGGACGTAGCCGGCATCAACCGCTGCGCGTGAGGCACCAACAGCGGCACCTAACAGGTCTGCAACCTTTTCCAGCATTTCGAAGTTCTCGCCATTCTGCATGCCGCGACCACCGGAGATGACGATACCAGCTGAGGTTAATTCCGGTCGCTCGGACTTGCTAATCTCTGCGCGCAAGAATGAGGACAGACCAACATCGCCAGTGCTGTCCAAAGGCTCCACGTTGGCCGATCCGCCGCTGCCTTCCGCGCTATCGAAGGCAGTCACACGGACCGTGATTACCTTTATAGAGTCTGATGATTGAATCGTGGCAATCGCGTTGCCGGCATAAATTGGTCGCTCGAACGTATCTGCCGACTGCACGCCACTGATCTCGGAGATCTGTTGCACGTCTAGCAATGCTGCGACGCGCGGCATCAGGTTCTTACCGTTGGTGGTTGCGGGCGCTAGCACGTGGCTGTAGTTAGACGCCAAATCGACCACCAACGGGGCGACGTTTTCGGCTAGCATATTAGCGAACTCGGCTGCGTCGACGCACAGTACCTTGGAAACACCAGCGACCTGCGCGGCCGCTTCCGCTACGGAACTACAACCGTTGCCAGCGACTAAAATATCGATATTGCCACCAATTTCGGCTGCGGCAGTCACCGCGTTCAGCGTGGACCCCTTGAGTTCGGCGCCGTCATGTTCGGCGATTACCAGATTGCCCATAGTTCAGATAACCTTCGCTTCGTTACGCATCTTGTCGACCAATTCGGCGACATCCTCGACCTTTACGCCTTCTTGCCGCTTCTGTGGTTCGACGACGCTGAGCACAGTCAAGCGCGGTGCCACATCGACGCCTAGTTCGTCCGGCGTGGTCGAATCGATAGGCTTCTTCTTCGCCTTCATGATGTTAGGTAACGACGCGTAGCGTGGTTCGTTCAAGCGAAGATCTGTGGTTACGACCATCGGAAGTTTGACGTTGATGGTTTCGAGTCCGCCATCTACTTCCCGGGTGACATCAGCCGCGCCTTCGCCGATCTCGATGTTTGAGGCGAATGTGGCCTGGCTCCAGCCAAGCAGCGCTGCGAGCATCTGGCCGGTCTGGTTGCTGTCGTCATCTATTGCCTGCTTACCCAAAATAACTATCTCCGGGCCTTCTTTGTCGATGACGGCCTTTAAAACCTTGGCTACCGCTAGCGGTTGCAAATCATTGTCCGTTTGGATCAAGATTCCGCGGTCCGCACCCATCGCCAGTGCCGTACGGATCGTCTCTTGGCACTGTTGAACACCGATCGATGCTGCGATGATTTCGGTGGCGGTGCCGGCTTCCTTCATGCGGATCGCTTCTTCGACTGCGATTTCGTCAAAAGGGTTCATCGACATTTTCACGTTCGCCGTTTCAACGCCGGTACCGTCGCTCTTGACGCGGATTTTGACGTTGTAATCTACGACCCGTTTAACGGGTACGAGGATTTTCATCGTAAAATTCCCTATGGCTCTGGGTAATGCGAGCTTTGTTTAGGCTTGGCTTCCGGGTGTGTCAAGGCGAGGCGCCGCGCCGATTTGCCGCGCTCTCACCGCATTTTGGTATAGTAAAGGTTTCCGCAACATAATTGTGGATCGCCTAGGCTCAGGAAACTTCACTCCGTGGTACGAACAGTGCAGTATTAACGATAATTCAGTCGCGGCTGGGGTAAGCCGTGCAGTGGATCGACCGAAGGTGGGGTACATCGACCAAGATGACGGGATCGACGGCGTGGCTCAGCGATTTCAGTGCTATGTCTAATAACAGACCGGAACCATAGACGCTTGCAAGGCCCCGTCGGTCTCAGCAATCCTTGCCTTCGTTGACTGCGGCTTAAAGATTTCTTGAGATGCTAATTCCCAGAAGTGCAGCAGCGTCGATTGTGTGTTTGGATGATGATCAATGCTTCCGGGTAACTGGCTTGACGCGATTGATCACGGGCTAATGTCATGATCCAAGTCAATGCCACCAAGGAGCATTGGCGTTAATCAACGGTTCGCACCAGGGATCCACAGGACGTCAGCGGCGCCATCGTCGTTGAATGCGCGGGACATGACGAACAGCAGGTCCGATAGACGGTTGAGATAGGTGATGGCGTGTGTATTTACCTCTTCCTCAACGGCCAGCGCGGTGACCATTCGTTCAGCGCGTCGGGCGACCGTTCGTGCGTGGTGGAGATGCGCTGCCGCCGGGCTGCCTGCTGGCAGAATAAAACTCTCTAGCGGCGCCAGTTTCTCGTTGATTTTGTCGATCTGCGCCTCAAGCCAGTCCACCTGTTCGGATACCACGCGCAAAGCACCGGCTCCGCGACTGGTCCCACTTGGAGTACAAAGGT
The DNA here is from genome assembly GCA_002717185.1 of Rhodospirillaceae bacterium. The sequence continues at coordinate 5,852 of PBDC01000075.1, read as the reverse complement.
CGGCCCCAAGATCAAACAAGTCGTTTTGGATCCGAGCAAGCAGAGCGTCCGAAGTATCGGTTGCGTGGAGCCGGACTAAACCGATAACCGCATTTGCCTCGTCAACGGTTCCATAAGCACTGACTCGAAGATCGTGTTTCACAACCCGGCTGCCATCACCCAGGGAGGTTTTGCCACCATCTCCACCTCTCGTGTAGATCTTCGTCAGTCGAACCAATGGAGTTATCCCTTACCGATTAAAAGCAATATGATAGCAAACAAACCGACCGCGACCGCTTGCAGGGCGACCCGCGCGCGCATCAGCTTGTTAGCGTTCTTCCGATTGAAATCGCCACCGCGCGCCATGCCTATTACGCCAGTAATCAGAATTCCTAGTGTAGCGATCATGGCGATCACGATGAAGATGACAAACAGTCCAGACATGGTTTTTCACTGGAGCCGGTGGTGGCTGGTTTAGTTTGGGATCGACCGTCGCACTGTCGACAGACGAACTTTTACGCTTTGTTTCGGTTGTTCGGGCGGCCTTTTAGGCGGACTTTTTTGCTGCGGCCAGGACGTTCCGATTGGCCTGGAAATGGCAGGACTTTCCCGGTCTCTGGCGCATCCGCGGCTATTACTATATCGCTGGTGCCAGTCTTTGCTGTTTCGACGTCCATCACAATTTTTTGACCGAGAGGTGAGATAGCAGCATATCCTCCGTGTCGGTAGCGTATCAGGCAAGAGGGTCGGCGATTGTATAGGCGCAGTTCAAACATTAGGCGATCCCAGTCTTGCCATCTATTTGGCACCGATTAGCCATAAATAGGCATTTTAAAACCGGCCAGCAAGAGCAGAGTATTTTAATTTCTTTCTTTGGAATCTCCAAATTATGCAAGCTAGGGATCCGTAAAAGCCATAACGTGCGGCAAACTGTTGGGTAGGAACAAAAAATATCTTGGATTGTTCGCTTTGACCAACTATGGTCCCGAATAAGACAGCGGTTTGTTATGGCAAATCCAAGTGCATTATAAGCGCTGTCGAAACCTCGGTATAGTCATCAAATCGCCCCATAACATAGGGTGGTGTGGGCTTGCGAATCCGAAAGTTTCTGGTGCGCTTCCCTTCGCAGGATAATTAGACCAGGCATTTATAAAACTACGTGATGGTGACATGAGACAAGGGCACAATTCGAAGCGGTCACGCGGCCGCAGCGGGGGGCGCCGTAATGGGTCCCCTAGGCATCAAAGCTTCGATAGCAACGGTCCGAGTATACGTATTCGCGGAAATGCACATCAAGTTTACGAAAAGTATCTACAATTAGCCCGCGATGCGAATGTGGCTGGTGATCGTATTACCGCCGAAAATATGTACCAACATGCGGAACACTATTATCGACTGATAAACGTTGAAGATGGTGATTCGCAACGTCAGCATCGCGGGGACGGTGCGGATCAACGCCAGAATCAACGTAATGCGCAGAATGGGCCAAATGGCTCCCCATCGGTATCAGACGGCGGACAGCACGGGGAACAGGCATCACAAAGCGAGACTGCAGCCGGCTTGAATGGTTCGGGCGATAAGCGGGGCAATGGGGCTGCGAAACCTGAAAAGCAAAATGCTGAGGTTGATGAGAGCACTGACGAACCCAAGCGGGAACGACCGGCACGCCGGTCGCGCCGGAGTAACGGTCGGCAGCCAAGCGAAGCTGCCACTGTGGAAGCTACGGATACAAAGGCTGCTGTGGAATCGGTCGGACAAGAGAGTGTCGAACAGGACGTAGTAGTAGAGCCGGAATCTACCCCTGAATCCGCTGAAAAGGACGCGAACGAAGTTCATTAGTTCTGGAACGGACGATCTCGTTCATCGGATACGTCCGAAACGGTACATCAGCTAAAAGCCTCTCGCATCCTAAGCTACATGCGCACGTGTTGCCTTAATGCGAATTGATCGATGATAAGCAATTTTAGCAACGCCGGTCACAGGATCGAGTGGGAAGCGTAGTTTTTTATTTCAAACACATGGTTTGGTGCGTAATTTTCTAGAATGGCGATTCGCTTGAAGGGTCGGACCCCTCGAAAAATCACGCCGAACTCCTTGGAGACGGCGGCGCATTTCTATTTGCAGCGTTATGCCACCTCTGCGGCGAACCTGCGTAGGGTGCTAATGCGGCGGGTTCAGCGTGCTGCATACACTCATGACAATGATCCATTAGATAGCGCGGCCCTGGTTGAGGCGTTGGTCGATCGTTTCGTGCGGTCAGGCATGTTGGATGACCGGGCATATGCCGAGGGACGTGCGGCATCATTGCATCGACGCGGTATTTCTCGGCACGGGATTACTGCGCGACTAACTGCGAAGGGGGTAGCGCTTGAAGATGTTGATGCTGCGTTGTCGCAATTGCGTGATGCCCACGCGGATCTCGATCTTGACGCGGCCTGCAACTACGCGCGTCGTCGTCGAATAGGTCCATGGCGGCTAAAGGAGCGTGCAGAACGACGAGAACGGGATCTCGCGGCACTGGCTCGCCAGGGTTTCAGCTACGAACTGGCGATTCGCGTTATCGATGCGAAGGACATTGCCACATTGGAGGCTGAACTAAACGGCAAATAATCAATTTACCTCGACGGCAGAACAGGCGGAAGCGGCGTTGCCCGGAATGACTACCAGTTTGCGTCGGGCGCGTGCGACACTTGCGGTCGGGGCTGCGCCGTAGATCTGTTTGATAGCTTCGATCAGCAGTACACCGGAAAACGAAGGAAACAAGCGATTGCCAATTCGCTCTATTGCGGGCGCTGAAGATAGTATGAATCGCCAACGGCTTGGCGGGATATACAGGGCTCGACTCGAATCGACTGGTGAGAAGAGTCCGTCCTGCAAAAGGCGTCGTGCCTGCCTGTTCGTGTAGGGCAAACCTTGACCGAGGGGCGTTCGTTCGAGCCGAGCCCAGATGCCTCGGCGGTTGGGTACGACGATAAGAATACGGCCACTAGCTGACAGCACGCGCCAGGCTTCCCGCATCATCGCGCTTACCTGCTCGCCATGCTCAACCGCATGCACCATCAGCAAACGGTCGATCGATAGGTCATCGAACGGCAGGTTGCCACTGTCCGTCAGAGTGACGAGGCCGGATCTTCCTTTCGGCCAAGGGATCACACCTTGTTGCGCCGGCATCACGGCTAAAACCCGCGCAGCTTCGCCTTGATAGGATTGCAGGTAGGGGGTCGCATAGCCCAAACCAAGTAACGACATACCCCGCAAATCAGGCCAGGTCTCACGGATCCGGCGCTGGATCATCCGGCGCGCAACGCCGCCTAGCGGACGGCGATAGAACTCGTTAAGTTCGACTGCATCAGGCCACATACCAGGATTATAACACAGTTTGTTTGCAAATTTATTAATCGACTTCATGCTAAGATGACTGAATGAGCGACCGGGACCTGCGCTTTGAGGAGTTAGGCACCGCGCTTGATGCCGTGGGGCTTTGTATCGAGGTGGATTTCATCCAACGACCGATGACAACGTGCCGTCAGGCACAGCGACCTTGATCCTCGTTGGCAATGCAGGCCAAGCTATGTGGCATGCTTTCCAGAAAGAATGCGGCTCGGGGAAGGATCCTTTGAATGAGTGGACCCGCCGGACATCGCTAAACGTTTTTTGGCAACTACTATCTTTCCGTTTGACGGGCCGCCCTATGCGCCCTTCTTTGCCTGGGCACGGCGTGCGGAAGCGGTTGCCGATTCGCCGATTGGCATGCTGATCCATTCAGAGTTCGGATTGTGGCACGCTTGGCGTGGTGCGTTGGCGTTTCAGGAGAAATTCGTGTTACGGGATTGCCACCCAGTGACTAGTCCCTGCTACACATGTTCCGAAAAGCCATGTCAGACCGCTTGTCCGGTCGATGCGTTTAGGGGCGGCTTATACGATGTTGTGGCATGTGCCAGCCACCTACGAAAGGAAGCGGGCGCCGACTGTATGGCGCAAGGATGTCGTGCGCGACGCGCCTGCCCGGTCGGGTCTGACCTTGTATACGCGCCCGCGCAAGCCCGCTTCCATATGAACGCATTTCTTCGAAACCAACCGCTTTAACTGCTGTGGCGGTACGCTGCGTTGGCGATTGCCTGTAGAAATAATTTGCTGAAGTCTCGGAGCTTCGCCTCACCAACACCGTGGACTTCAGCGAAGGTTGCGGCGTCGTGCGGCCGGCGTCGGGCCATGTCGATCAGAGACCGGTCGGAAAAAACGACGTAGGCTGGCACGTCACGCTCTTTCGCGAGTTGCAACCGAAGGTTCTTGAGGGTGGACAGCAAGGCATCGTCTTTATCATCCAATTCCGGCAATGGTGCCGCACGCTGCGCCTTGCGTGCTAGATTTTTCGGCGCATGATCCTCGCGATAGGCGAAGCGCTCGCTGCCTTTTAACAGCGCTTGCCCTTTGTCCGTAAGTGACAGACCGCCGTAGCCTTCTATATCGAGTTTTAAGAAGCCGGCCGCCACGAGTTGACGAAGGATAGAACGCCATGAATCTTTATTGTGGCCCGCGCCGCTGCCGAAAATCGGTAATTTGTCATGTCTTGCATTTAAAACCTTCTCGGTTTCGGAGCCGCGAAGTACGTCGATGATATGCGCCGCTCCGAACCGTTGTCCAGTTCGCAGGATGGCGGTCAGCGCCTGTTGTCCGATAACCTCTCCGTCAAGAAGGTCGATAGGATTTAGGCAAGTATCGCAGTTCCCGCACCGTGCTCCGATGTCTCCAAAATAGGCCAGCAAAGTGCTGCGCCGACAGGTGGCGGCTTCGCAATAGCCGATCAGCGCGTCGAGGCGTTGGTGCTCGCGCCGCCGCCGGTCGCTGCTGCTTTCCTCCTGTTCGATGAACACGCGCCGCATGCGAATGTCATCCAGTCCGTAAAGCATATGGGCTTCGGCCGCCTTTCCGTCGCGGCCTGCTCGACCAATTTCCTGATAGTAGGCCTCCATACTGCCTGGTAGATCAGTATGGAAAACGAACCGCGCATCAGGCTTGTCAATGCCCATGCCGAAGGCGATAGTCGCCACCATCACCTGGCCTGGTTCTGTCATGAAGATGTCCTGGTTGCGGTCGCGGTCCCATTTGTCCATACCGGCGTGATAGGGCAGGGACGGAATGCCATTTTCAGTCAATAACCGGCTTACCTTCTCTGTCTTCTTTCGGGATAAGCAGTAAACAATTCCGCTTTCGCCGCCGTGTCGTTCCATGAAAGCGAGCAGCTGCTGACTACCGTTGCGGCGCATTTCAACCGCTAGCTTTATGTTCGGACGGTCGAAGCCGGCGACAAAGATCTCAGCTTTGCCGTTGAACAGTTTGGTAGCAATGTCGTGGCGCGTGGCGTTGTCCGCGGTGGCGGTTAGGGCTGCAATGGGGACGTATGGAAAGTGCTGTCGCAGCGCGGTCAATGCTTCATAGTCGGGCCGAAACGCGGGGCCCCATTGCGAGATGCAATGTGCCTCGTCAATTGCGATCAGCTTGATCGGTAGTTTCGTCAGGGCAGCCAGCATCCGCTCGGTCATCAAGCGTTCTGGCGACAGGTAAAGCAACCGCGTCTCGCCGGCGGCAACCCGCCGCCAGGCTGCAATATTGTCGGTCCGGTCGTACGTGGAATTGATTGTTTCCGCTGGCACGCCGGCTAAGCGCAGGGCAGCCACCTGGTCCTGCATCAGCGCGACCAGCGGCGAGACGACGACCGTCAACCCACCGAGTGCGAGAGCGGAGACTTGGAAGCAGAGCGATTTTCCCGATCCCGTTGGCATGACCGCCAACGCGTTGCGTCCAGAAAGTAGCGCGCGGACGACGGGTTCCTGGCCCTCACGGTAATCCTCAAAGCCGAAGACGTCGCGCAG
>PBDC01000074.1 GCA_002717185.1 Rhodospirillaceae bacterium | reverse complement strand
CTTTCCCATTGGTCGGTCATGTCTGAGGGAACGAGCCAGGTATTCGCTGCTGGCCCTCCCGTTGTGCAGCGGTCGCTTGGCCAGGAAATCACTAAAGAAGATCTCGGCGGCGTGCCGGTCGCGGTCGCTTCTGCGGGCACTATCGATAATGCCGCTGCAGATGAAGCTACCTGTTTCGACATGATCCGGCGTTTTCTTAGCTACATGCCGCAAAACGTGCATGAGTTACCGCCGCGCCACACCACGGGGGATGCGGTAGGCCGGGTCGAGGAGCGCCTGCTCAGCATTGTGCCCGAAGAACGCCGCCGACCGTATAACATGAAACAGATCATCGAACTGATCGTCGACCCGGGGTCGACTTTCGAGATTCAGCCGGATTACGGCAAAGCTCTGATCACGAGTTTGGCTCGACTTGATGGGCATGTTGTCGGCGTGGTGGCTAACAATCCGATGGTCTATGGCGGTGCGATGGATGTCGGCGAATCTAACAAACAATGCCACTTCATTGAGCTGTGCGACACCTTCCACATCCCGCTGATCTTTCTTGTCGATGTTCCGGGTTTCATGGTTGGCGAGCAGGCGGAGCGTGCCGGTGTGCTACGCGCCGGTATGCGGGCTGTCTATGTCGCTTCGCAGGCGCGCGTGCCTGTAGTTACGGTTGTCATCCGCAAATGCTACGGCATGGCGGGCATGGCGACCTGCCATCAGGCGGGACTCAACCTGCGACTTGCCTGGCCGTCGGCGGAATGGGGATCGTTGCCCGTGGAAGGCGGCGTCGCGGTCGCCTACCGGCGCGAGATAGAACAGGCTGATGACCCCAAGGCGCGTGAAGGGGAGCTGGAAGCGGAACTACGCGAATACAACTCTCCATTTCGTACGGCAGAGGCATTTGGTGTTGAGGACATCATCGACCCGCGGGAGACGCGCGCCTACTTGTGCCGCTTTATCAACGCGGCGCAGGGCCGCTTGAAAACCGATCGGGGCCTGAAACCCCGTGCTGGTGTCCGGCCTTAATTTTAGGAGACAAAGTGTGAGCGACGCGCTGCAACGTATGCTGAGCCCGAAATCGATTGCCATCGTTGGCGTTTCATCGGATTTCAACAAGTTAAATGGTCGGCCGATGAAATTCCTGCTCGATAAGGGCTATGCGGGCGCGATTTATCCGGTGAATCCTAAATATGAAGAGATCGCTGGGATCAAATGCTACCCCTCGGTGCTTGACCTTCCGGAACCGGTGGACTTGGCTGTCGTTGCAGTGCCGGCGAAGGTTGTCCTGGATACCATTACGCAGCTTGGCGAGGCGAAGGTGGCCAGTGCGGTCATTTTCAGTTCCGGCTTTGGCGAAATGGGCTCAGAGGGTAAGGCTCTCGAAGAAGCGGTTGCCGTGGCGGCACGCGAAGGCGATGTTCGTATTTGCGGCCCGAACTGTCTTGGCTTGATCAACGCCTTCGAAGGGACGATGGCTACTTTTAGCCAGTATGCGGACGCCGACACGCCGGCTGGTCCCATCGCTTTCGTGACGCAATCGGGCGCTTTCGGCACTGCGATTAACGCTCTGGCGCGTAATCGGCATCTGGGCTTTGGGCTATTCGTTAACACGGGTAACGAGGCAGATGTGAACTTCGTATCCGGTATGTCGGCGGTCCTGGACGATCCGCGGATTGCCGTCGGCGCAGGATATATCGAAGGGCTGAAGGATGGTGAGGGACTGGTAACCCTGGCTGAAAAAGCTATGACCCTGGAGAAGCCTATCGTGCTGACCAAGGTCGGACGCTACGGCGCCGGTGCGCGTGCTGCGGCGTCGCATACTGGATCGCTGGCCGGCGAAGACGCGATCTTCGACGGAGTAGTTCGACAACTCGGAATCCTGAGAGGCCGAAATGAAGAGCATATGCTCGATCTTGTGCAGGCGCTGGCCTATACCGATCTCCCGACTGGCCGCGGCGTCGGCATCGTAACGCAATCCGGCGGTGCCGGTGTCTTGATGGCCGATCGGGCGGAGGAACTCGGTCTCGAGGTGCCACAACTCTCGGCGGACACCACCGCTGCACTTAAAGAGGTGATCCCTGCCTTCGGGGCGACCGGGAACCCGGTCGATATTACTGGTCAGTTCTTGGCGGAACCGGAAATCCTGCTGAACAGCGTCAATGCCGTACTCGAAGACCCTTTGGTGGATATAGCGGTCGTGTGGCTGCAGCTTATGGAAGGCTATACCGATCTGCTGATCGACCTTTTCACCCAGATCAAAATGAAGGCGCAGAAACCCTTCATCGTTTGCTGGGTCGCCGCTTCGGAGACAGCCTTGCAGCGCTTGGGCGAGGTCGGCGTGGCGGTGATGCGTGGCGCGGACCCTGCGATCGAAGCGGTGGCCGGGCTAGTACAGTATCGCGAGGCGCGCGATGCGTGGCGCGCGGAGAAGATGTTGCGTCAATCGCCGTCGCTCCCTAGCGTCCCGTTGCCGCCCGAAATTGGGGTTGTACCGACGGTAGCAGCGGCGAAGGCCTTGATCGCCGCTGAGGTTTCGTTGACCCGCCATACGTTGTGCCAGTCCGCGGACGAGGCCTGTATCGCGGCGGCCGCCATCGGCTATCCCGTCGCAATGAAAATTGAGTCGGCGGATCTCCCGCACAAGACGGAAGCGGGCGGCGTCTTGCTCGGCCTTTCGGATGAGGATGCCGTGAGAAGCGCCTATGACGAGATCGTCAGAAATGCTAGGCGCTTCAAAGTGGATGCTGCCATCGACGGTTTGATCATTCAGGAGATGGCGAAAGGTGGCCTGGAATTGGTTGTAGGCCTTAAGCGGGATCCCGTTTTTGGCATGGTTATCATGGTTGGGCTGGGCGGCGTTTTCGTCGAGGTGCTTCGCGATGTCGTGTTCCGAAAGGCGCCGATCACCCCAGCGCAAGCTGAAGATATGCTGCGCAGCTTGCAGGGGGCCGCGATGCTCGACGGGGTGCGGGGCGCGCCGCCGGTCAACATGGAAGCGTTAACCGAACTGATTGCCGCGGTATCCCGCTTTGGTGCCGGCGCATCGGAACGGGTTGCCGAACTCGATTTGAACCCGGTGTTGGCCGGTCCTGAACGGGCGGTGGCTGTAGACTGGCTGCTGATCCAGGACCGCGATCATTAGGAGAGTGGTTCGCGTAAATGCCGCTTTTAAGAAAGAATTGACACCACCTTTGTTACTTTTCACAAACAGATATCGCGAGACTGTTATAAGCAGTAACGGCGATCCCGTACTTGAGGGAGTTTTTGCGCATTCTCGTTGAGAATATCCGCTCCGTTCGGGCGGCCAAGCTAGGGCTAGGAGGCGATGTTCGACGGTGTTGATTGCGTGGATGAAGATAACTAGTCGGGCGCGTTCGATATCGACTAAGGGCCGTTAGCCGGACGCGTCCTTGATCATCTCCTTGGCGATGATACCTTGATGGATCTGCGATGTTCCTTCGAAAATTCGGAACAGGCGCACATCCCGGTACATGCGTGAGACGATATTCTCGTCCATGTAACCAGCGCCGCCGAGGATTTGAACCGCGCGATCAGCGACACGGCAGACCATTTCTGTAGCGAACAGCTTGCAAGAGGACATGTCACCTAGGGCCAGGTCGCCGGCGTCTAGTCGTCGCGCTGTCTCTAGGATCATTGAGCGGGCGGCCAGGTTCTCCGCTTGGCTGTCAGCGAGCATGTTTTGGACGGATTGGAATTCGGCAATCGGTCGGCTGAACTGGATGCGCTGCAGGGCGTAAGTGAGTGCTTCCTCGATTAGGCGGGTAGCTTGCCCGACGCAAGTGGCCGCGACATGCATACGTGCCGCGTTGATCCCGGCCATGGCTGTCTTGAAACCAAGCCCTTCTTCTTCGCCTAGCAGGGCGGTGGCTGGGATGCGGCAGTCGTCGAAGAAGACATTGCTGGTGCGCGAAGCGTGTTGTCCCATTTTGCGGTCGTATCTCCCGGTGCTAAGACCGGGCGCGTTGGCCTCCACGATGAAAGCGGATATACCCTTGTTACCGGAATCAGCTTCACCGGTGCGCGCCATTACAACGAAAACGTCGGCGTCCGGCGCGTTGGTGATGTAGCACTTCTCACCATTGATGACGTACTCGTTACCGTCGCGCCTTGCCCGCGTCGCAATGCCGCCAGCGTCTGAACCCGCACCTGGCTCGGTTAGACAGAACGAGCCGGTCCATTCGCCGCTCGCTAGCTTTGGTAGATAGGTGTTGCACTGGTCTGGCCGTCCGCTAAACAGGATCGACTGCGAGGCTAGGCCGAGGGTTGTCGAAAAGCGCGACCGGAAGGCCGCCGAGGTCTGGGTGAATTCATAGGTTGCGCGGCACTGCTGCTCGATGGATAGCTCCAGGCCGCCATAAATGCGCGGGAGCGTCATGCCGAATAGCCCGAGCTCGCGCATCTGTTGCACAACAGGCTCAGGAATGCTGCCCTCGTCCTCAACCTCAAGTTCTATCGGCTTCAGTTTCTCGTTGGTGAAGCGGCGAATTGTATCGAGATATTCGGTGAAATCCGTTTCGGATACCACGCTCGTCATCATTTTATCCTTTAACTGGCTACGCGTCGTCGCGTCATAGCATGAAACCGGCGCGTTGACATCGACCCGGTGGGAATGGGACGAAATGTCTCGCTTTAAGATATTTTGTTGCGCTGCGGTAGGTCGCACGTTTAAATCGGCGCCAATTTATCATCAGGAATTCGAGGGCCATGCCGAAAGATCCGAGCAGCGAAAATTATGTGATTGGCGTCTTAGGCGCTGGCGCAATGGGGCGCGGAATCGTCCAGGTTGCGGCTGCCGGTGGCATGACGGTCCGGCTGTTTGACACCAATTCGGCAGCCGTCGACGATGCGATCAAGTTCATTGGCGGCATGTTCGACCGCGCGGCCGAGAAGGGCCGGATGGAAAAAGATGAAGCAGCCGCCTCGCTGGCGCGGATACCCCCCGCCAACAGCATGAACGACTTTGTCGGCTGCGACGCGGTGATTGAGGCCGTGGTCGAAAATCTCGACGTTAAAAAGGCTGTCTTTTCCGAGCTGGAATCGATCGTCGCCGACGATGTTATCCTGGCCAGCAACACCTCTTCGCTCTCGGTGACGACTATCGCTGCCGACTGCGCACATCCGAACCGGGTCGCCGGCTTCCACTTCTTCAATCCGGTTCCCTTGATGCCACTGGTCGAGGTCATCGCCGGCGTGCTGACAGACGAATGGGTGTGCGAGGCGCTGATGGGCATTGGCCGTCGAATGACCCGCGAGCCGGTGCGCGTCAACGACGCACCCGGTTTTCTGGTGAACCAGGTCGGCCGCGGTTTCAATATCGAGGCGGCGCACATGGTACAGGAGGGGATCGCCGACACGGTGTCGATCGACCGCATCATGCGCGATGGCGCTGGCTTCCGCATGGGGCCCTTCCAGCTGATGGATCTGACCGGCCTTGATGTCACACACCCGGCGACAGTGCTGATATACGAACAAAGCTATCATGAACCGCGCTTCCGTCCGGCCATGCTGATGGAGGCGAGGACCCGCGCCGGTCGTCTTGGCCGCAAGACAGGTGGTGGTTTCTACGATTATCCGGACGGCCAAATGCAGACGCCAGACGAAGCACTCATCCCCAACTATGACGGCCGCCCGGTCTGGGTCAGCGACGTGGAAACTGAGGGTAAAGCCGACGTGGTCGGTGTGCTGAAGGAGGTGGGCGCCAAAATCGACAGTGGGCACGCTCCCAGCACTGACTCGTTGATTATCGTAACACCGATCGGCGACGACGCGACGACGGCGTCGGTCGATCAGGGCCTGGATCCGGAGCGCACGGTGGCCGTCGATACGGTAGTGGGATTTGGTCGTCGTCGGACTCTGATGACCACGCCAGTGACCGATCCGTTGTTTCGTGACGTGGCGCAAGGCGTGATGTCGTTGGATGGTGTGCCGACGACGGTTGTCAATGACGGCCCTGGTTTCGTGGCGCAACGCATTGTCGCGATGATCTGCAATGTTGGTTGCTCAGTGGCACAGTACGGGATCGCTTCGCCGGAAGATATCGACAAAGCGGTGACCTTGGGCTTGAATTACCCCTACGGTCCACTGGAATTCGGTGACCGTATCGGACCTGCGTGCATTTTACGCATTTTAGATGGAATTTACGGGCTTACCCGCGACCCGCGTTATCGGCCTAGCCCGTGGCTGACGCGAAGAGCCAAGCTTGGCGTGTCGCTGCTCACCCCGAACGCGCGGAGCTAACTAGAAATCATGACGATGGAAGGAAATTAGGCAATGTTGGACGCATATCTCTATCTCGGTAAACGCTCGCCTTTTGGCCGTTATGGCGGCGCGCTATCGCCGGTTCGTCCGGACGATCTCCTGGGCAATGTCATCAAGTCGGTTGTCGATGAGGCGCCGTTCAATGCCGCAGACATCGACGATGTGATCGTCGGTTGCGGCAATCAGGGCGGCGAAGATGCTCGATGCGTCGCGCGCCATGCGTTGCTGGCTGGCGGTGTGCCGGAAACTGTGCCGGGACAGGTGCTGCAGCGGAACTGCGCCAGCGGTCTTTCAGCGGTCGTATCGGCTGCACACGCGGTAACGGTTGGCGAAGGCGATCTCTTCATTGCCGGTGGCGTCGAGAGCATGAGCCGGGCGCCCTTCGTCGTAGGCAAGCATGAAAAGCCCTTCGAGCGAGGCTTCGAAGTTTACGACTCCACGATCGGTTCGCGGTTCCCAAACAAAAAGATCAAGGAAGAGTATGGGGACTGGGCTATGCCGCAGACCGCTGACAATCTAGCGCAGGACTATCAGATTAGCCGAGAAGATGCCGATACCTTCGCACTCGCCAGCCAGGACAAATACCAGGCCGGCAAGGAATCGGGTTTCTTCGATGGCGAGATCACCGGGATCACAGTGCCAGGTGGCCGCAAACAACCGGACGTTACTGTCGACGTTGATGAGCATCCACGCGGCACGTCCATGGAAGCGCTGGCCAAGTTGCGTGCCCTGAACCCAGATGGCGTCACCACTGCGGGCAACGCGTCAGGTGTCAATGATGGCGCCGTTGCCATGTTCATTGGCAGTCGTGAAGTCGGTGAGAAGGCTGGTATTAAGCCGATCGCTAAGATCCTGTCCTCCGCGTCTGCCGGCGTTCCGCCACGGATCATGGGTATCGGACCGGTGCCGGCATCCGAGAAGGCGCTGGAGCGCGCCGGCCTTTCGATCGACGATATGGACGTCATAGAGATAAATGAAGCCTTTGCGGCACAAGTTCTTTCCTGCCTCAAGGGTCTCGGTCAATCCTTTGACGACAGCCGGGTCAACATGAATGGCGGTGCGATCGCGCTCGGGCATCCGCTTGGCGCTTCCGGCCCGCGTATCTTCCTGACGGCGGCGCGCCAGCTTCAGAAGACCGGCGGCAAATACGCACTAGCGACGCTCTGCGTGGGTGTCGGCCAAGGCACAGCGGTCGTCATGGAGCGTGTCGACGACTAAAGCGATCCAGCCCAACGGGCTGATCGTAGATAAAAGCAAGGGCCGGAACATTGTTCCGGCCCTTGCCGTCTGGATGAATTGGAACATCGTCGCGTTTGGTGCGAAAAGACTATGAGGTAGCCATGGCCAGTTTCGCCTGGGAAGACCCGTTATTGCTTGAAGATCAGCTTTCCGAAGAGGAACGCCAGATCCGTGACGTGGCAAACGAGTTCGCGCAGGGTGAACTAGTGCCGCTAATCCTGGAGTGGAACCGCACAGAGACCTTCGACCCGGAGATCATGAAGGAGATGGGGAAGCTCGGATTTTTGGGTGCAACCTTGCCCGATTACGGGTGTGCTGGCATTTCCAACGTGTCCTACGGGTTGATTGCACGCGAAATGGAACGGGTGGATACCTGTTTCCGCTCGGCGATGGGCGTGCAGTCGGGCCTCGTGATGGCGCCGATCCATATGTACGGCTCAGACGAGCAGAAGGAACGGTATCTGCCGTCGATGCGTGAGGGTGAAATAATCGGCTGTATGGGACTGACCGAACCAAGCCACGGCTCTGATGCAGGGGCGATGGAAACACGAGCCAAGAAGGTCGATGGCGGCTATCGGCTGACTGGCACCAAGCAATGGATTACTAACTCGCCGATTGCCCATGTCGCTCTAGTTTGGGCCAAGAATGAGGAAGGCGAAGTCGGTGGTTACCTGCTAGAGCGCGGCAGTGAAGGCCTCGATATGCCGAAGATCGAAGGCAGGATGGCGGTTCGGGCATCCTCGACCGGCTTCATCTACATGGATGACGTTTTTTGCCCGGAGGAGAATAAGCTTCCCGGTGTAACTTCGATGCGTGGCCCGCTATCGGCGCTATCGAACGCCCGCTTTGGCATCTGTTGGGGAGCCGTAGGGGCTGCGGAGGATTGCTGGTTCAAAACCCGTGAGTATGTTGTCGGGCGTGACCAATTCGGCCGGCCACTTGCCGCTAACCAGCTGGTGCAAAAAAAACTGGTCGAGATGCAAACCGAGATCGCGCTGGGCCTGCAGGCCTGCCTGCGGGTCAGCAGGCTGCGCGACACCAACAAAGTGACGCCAGAAATGATCAGCCTGGTGAAACGCAACTGCACCGGAAAGGCGCTTGATATAGCGCGTGTCTGCCGAGACATGCATGGCGCGAATGGGATCGCAGATGAGTATCATATCATCCGCCATATGGTGAACATGGAGGTCATCAACACATTGGAAGGGACGCATGACATACACACCCTTATCCTTGGCCGCGCGATGACCGGGATCGCGGCCTTCAACTAACCTTTGTGTCACCGCGGCGCAGAGCAAGGGTCAATAGGACGGCGGCCGTCGCAGTGACCAACATCGCGATGAATGCTCTGTCGTATGTGCCGGTTCCGTCGTAACTCGCAGCACCAAGCCAGGCACCGAGGCCACCGCACATATGGTGGACGCATGTGATCAAGCCGCTGAGCGCGCCGACATGGCGCGAACCGAAGGCGTTCCTCACGAAAACCACGGTAAGGGGCGCGGTAATCCAAATTGTAAAGCCGAAGGTCATTGCAAAGACAACAACCGATACAGTGTCCTTGCTGAACATAATCAATATGAAAATAGCGACCCGTACCGCGTGACAGATTAAGGTTGCGCTGACTGGACCGAAACGGTCACTCCATGTCCCTGCGGCAATGACGCCGGCCAATCCCGCCAGGCCCATGAACGCCAGAAGATTGCCGGCTAAGAGCGGTGAGACACCCTGGTCGAGAGCCAATGCGACGACATGGGTCGAAGCGAAGAAATCGTGAAATCCGCAAAGGGCATACATAGCGGTGAGCAGCCAAAAATGTCGGGTCCTCATCGCCTCACGGACGCTTAACCCGGCGCAGGACAATTCGTTTGTCGGTGCCGACGCCGATGAGTTTTCGCGAATGAGCCACAGAATGGCGGGTACCATCAGCAGATTGATGAGACCGAGCCATAGAAAGACAGATTCCCAACCCATCGTAATCAGAACACCGGTTAGCGCAGAGATGATTGCCAACTGACCAAGCCCCATGCCTGATATCGCCAGGGAGTTGGCCGTAGCGACCTTGTCGGGAAATTGACGCGAGACCATGACGCCAATTGGAATAATCGACGTGACGCCGTTTCCGGCGGCGAAGGCAACTCCGTATAGCATGTAGGCATGCCAGGGCTCAGTCACCAAGGCCATGAGACCAATGCCGAGGGCGCTCACGAGAAAGCCACCACCGAGGACGACGCGCACGGATATCCGGTCTGCGAGGTGGCCGGAGAAATACATGCAAAGGGCAGTGATCGCGAGAAACAGAGCGACGGTACCGCCCAGATCGCTGCGCTCCCAGCCGAAACCCTCGGCCATGGGTTTCAGGACTAGGCCGATTGCATGCCGGGATCCGCCGCTGACGAACATGACGACGAAACCAATTGCGACGACCGTCAGCGCTGTCTTGTTGACCTGCTTTCGGAACATTGGGGGCGTTTAGCACAGATGCGCATCCGGTGTCCCCGAATCTCGGCGCTAAAATTGGTGTTGGACTTCTTGGTCTAGAGCTCGATATTCCGGTTTTAATGTCGAGCTTAATGACACTTGACGATGTGACTTCTGGGAACTCGTTGGAGGTGCAGCAATGCGATCCGCTGGTAACTTTTCATACCCATTAACATCGTCGGGTCGTTCTGCTGATCTAGTGCGTTCTCTCCATGGTGGAAGACGATCGGCAAGGGGAGGCCTAAAGTTTGGAGTTTGGGTCAAGGCAGACGGGCGGCTATTCTTTACTAATTAGGCGCTTAATTTAAGAAGACTACAGACATGCCCCGTTCGCTTAGGGAATACACGACACTAACTTTCGACTGCTACGGCACCCTGATCGACTGGGAAAGTGGAATTTGGGATGCACTGCAACCACTACTGCACCGAAATTCCTGCATAGATGTCACGCGTGATATCGCTTTGGAAGCGTTCGCTGCAGTGGAAAGCCTGCAGCAGGCCGAGACGCCTGATATGGTCTATGATCAACTACTCACTCGGGTGCATGCGTGTTTGGCAAAGCGTTTTGGACTAGCGACTGATGATGAGATGGACCAGGCCTTTGGAGCTTCTGTGCCATATTGGCCGGCCTTTCCTGATACGGCCGATGCACTCCGGTTGCTGAAAAGTCACTTCAAGCTCGCCATTATATCCAATGTGAACCGCGACGGCTTCGCTGCCTCGAATCGAAAGCTCGGTGTCACTTTTGACGCTATTTACACCGCACAAGATATCGGCTCCTACAAGCCTAATCCTGACAATTTTACCCACATGCTCCGCGCACTAAGCCGCGATCACGGCATCGCGCCGGATAGTATTCTGCATACGGCGCAGAGCCTATTTCACGATCTCGTCCCGGCCAAGAAAACGGGTTTGGATAGCGCGTGGATTGATCGCCAGCACTTGTCCAAAGGTGGTAACTGGGGCGCGACCGCGTTTGTCCAGAACCGGCCCGAGGTGGATTTTCTTTACTTTAGCATGGGCGAAATGGCACGGGCCTTCTCGGATCCCGCATAGAAATAGGTTGGCTCGCTGTTATGCGGGCTACCCCAAGGTCGTTAACGGACATACGGGTTACTCGACGATGACGAGCGTGCGCAGCTCGATGCTTTCGCGCGGCGGTGTGGTCTCGTCCGTGTCGTCCAATTCGAAAGCGCCGTGCGCATTGAAGCGCGTGCGGCCGTCATCTAGGCTATCCCAGCCCTTCAGCAAGAGTACTTCGTCCGCTTCCATATCCGGTGCAAAATACCAGCGTTGCTGCGGCGAATGGGCCACGTGGTAAATTTCTCCAACTCGGTTTGGAAAAATTTGATCGGTGGCGACTAGATCCTTCGGCTGTAAGCTTGCGGAGTCGACGACTGCCAGAGGTGCGCGTCGCACCGGTCCTTTGATTGGCCGCCAGACGTTAATCTGGATTATCCGGGCGCCAGATTGGAATAAGTGTCCAGCCTCGGCCTCGCCGAGAATGTCCTTGGTTCGGTGCGGGCCGCTCTTAACCGTGTAGTCAGCGTGGACGAGTCTTGCTGGGCCGCGCAACCCATCTGGATTGATAGCACCTTTGCCGCCATCCGAGCGGCGGGTCACATCGAAGACCACAACCTTGCTTGCGCCAAAACGGTCTTTCAAAAGCGTCTTGATTTCCGGTTTGTATACGCTGTCCAGAGCGTCGTCGTCGTAAAGGTCGGAGACGTGCGTCGTGTGCCGCATCAGTTCAAAGCCTTCGCGATCGATATCCAGGTTTTCTGCGATTTCGCGCATATCGTGGATCGGCATCCGGTGATACTCGGTCTCGAAAAACATCTCAGGCGTCCCGCCATTAATATGGGAACTGTTGAAATAAGGTTTTTCATCCTGGGGGACGATGAAGTTGAGTTTGCCGAGGACGGTCGATTTGGAATGCAGTGCGTCGACCTTTTCTTGGGTCGCGGCGTGTATCTGGTTCATTGTCCTTTTCCAACTTGCTGCGGCGTGCCGACGGCACCACCTATAACGAGGCGGAGGATATATTCTTCGAACCGACGATGGAAGCTGTCAAAAGGCTGACCCCGTTGGGGGTTTAGTTAATGTTTTTACCTGCAAATTTTGACAAATCAAAAACGTTAATTCGATCGCAAAGTAAAGCGGGAAATAACGTTAGATTTTTGCAAGATTGTCTAGCCCATGAAGCTACGCCGGCCGGCGTCACGGAGAAAGATGCGCACCAGATGGCGTTTTTCGTCTTCGCTGCCCGTATCTTCATATTCCGCGCGACAATGGGCGATATGAAAATTGTTTACGTACTGGATTTGGCCCGGTGCAAGTGTGAAGGGGACGTGATGCGCCGGCTCACTCATAATGTCAAACATAGTTTCCAACGCTCGCTGACCGAGCTCGTCAAAGGTCTCATCCATTAGCTCATAGCCATTGTAGAGAAGCCATTTGATGTAGCGACTACGAACCTGGTCGCCGTCACGGGCGAAGATGGGGTAATAGCGCGCGAGGGCATCCCCCTCGGCGTGCTCGCCCTGCCGGTTCCACCAGAAAGGCTGGTAGAGCCGTTCCAGTAAGTCAGGGTGGCGTTCGCGCAGCACATTGTGTGCGGTCAGCATGCTAGCGACCCGGCTGACGCCGCCGCTGTTGGCCGTGCGCAGTACCAGAAGACCAATATAGGGTGGTGGGCGGTTGAAGCCGTAATCCGTGTGCCAGGAGAGTTCCTGTCGGGTGAGGTCGCCGCGCACCCTCGTTTCGATACGTGCGCCCGTATCGCGCACGTCGTAGAGCAGCCTCCCGTCGAAGGACTGCGCGACCGGTCGCTCAATCATACCACTCAGCAGCCAATATATCTTAGTGAGTTCCTCCTTGCTGAAGTGGTCGACTGGCAGTCTGTCTAGGATTGCGAACCCGACCCCGTTATCGAGCCTCGCGCGCACTGTCGCCATAAAGTTTTCGCAGGCGTCGAGTTTGTAGTCGCGGTGTTCCAGCGCTGTTGTATCCATCGGATTACTGCGTAGGGCCTCGACAAGCCGGTCGATCTCTAGCAGCGCGTCTGTCGGGAAGGAGAGAAGCCAATCTGAATTGCACACATTCTCGCGTCGCCACACTGCAGCGCCTTTGGCGACTGAGATCGATGCTTTTTGCGCTGTTACGGTGGACATGTCAGTGGACGTTAGTCCTCTGGCCACTCGATTGCGGCCAGTTTTTCGTAATGCTGCATGATTACAGTTGAATCGTCTGATGGCTCGCCCTTACCCAGCGCATGTGCCCAGGCCTGTCGCGTTCCGCTGCCGACGAACATGGTTACGCCGAGCGCTTCGGCTTCTTCGATGCAGAGCCGGACATCCTTGAACATCAAACCTGTGTTGAACCCTATGTCGAAGCTGCGGGTCAGTATCGCGTTGGGGAACTTGGCTTCGGTCGCTGTATTGCGGCCGCTGCTGGCATTGAAAATATCAATCATCATTTTCGGGGCGATGCCGGCCTTAATGCCCAGCGTTACTGCTTCCGACGTTACCGCCAGTGCTGTGCCAGAAAGCATGTTGTTCAGCAGCTTCATGAGCTGACCCATGCCGATCTTGTCTCCTACGTAGAAGACATTCTTGCCGATTTTCTCCAGCATTGGCCGGTGGTGGCCATGCGCGTTGTGCGGCCCGGAGACCATGACTGCAAGTGATCCAGCAACGGCGCCCGCGACGCCACCACTGACCGGCGCATCGAGCGCTATAATGCCGGCTTCCTCCATTGCTTCAGCGATCGGCATCGCCATGCGCGGGCCGGTCGTTGAGAGATCGATATAGGTCTTGATCTTCCCGCCATGGACCAGACCGTTTTCGCCCAGGGCAACTTCCCGCACGATATCCGGAGTAGGCAGGCAGACCAGAACTGTATCGACCGTATCGGCGAGCACTTTCGGGCTCTCGGCGACGGTAGCACCTTCTGCGAGGCACGCGTCGATCGCGGCCTTACTGGCGTCGCAGACCACCACCGCATAGCCTGCCGCCAGCAAATTTTTAACCATGGGCCCACCCATATTGCCCGCCCCGATAAAGCCGATTTCCGTCGCCATGCTCGCTCCTTTCATTTCGCGTTGAGGCAGTCTAGAACACGAAGCCTCTGGACGCACGAGAGCCTAGAACAGCATCTTTTCGTTATTTGTTATAGTTATGCGATAAAAACAGGCCTGTTTTGCATATTCCACGGTTGCATTTGATTGCGGTTCGTTTACAAAACGCGGCTTAGACAGACAGAGAGATTCCAATGAGTAATAATACAAAGAAGCCCGAAGCAGATTACAGCTTCAAGCATGAGGAAGATCGTCCGGCAAAGCGCACGTGCCTGAGCTGCCAGACTAAGTTCAAGAGCGAAGGCTGGGGTAACCGCCTGTGCCCAACCTGCCGGAACCGCAGCTCCGCATCAATGGCCGCCTAAGGCAGGCATCTGCTGCTTGCTGTTACGCCGCCGGTAAACGCATATTAAGTCTCCAGTTAGGCCCGCCTGTGCGGCCCTTCTGCATTATAGAGAGCTGCTATGCCGCGTTTGCTGTGTTCCGCCGTTTTTTTGGCGTTGTTGAGTTTTTCGATTCCGTCTGCGTTCGCTGAAGACAATTTTACTATGCAGAATTGGGAGCAGATTGAGGCCAAGGCCAAGCGTGGCAGGCCCCGCGCGTCCGGATTGCATGACGGCTATCTCGCAGGTGTCCGTGACACGCTTCGTTTCTATTCAAAAGTCGGTAAGACTTTCCCGATCTGCTGGCCGAAGGACCATGAAATTGACATAGGTTTGGTTAGCGATACGGTCGATGCTGTCCGCAAGGGGCACCCCGACATCGCCAAGCCGCAGGACAATTTCGCCTATATCGTCGTGCTGTCGCTTTACGACGCCTACCCGTGCCGTTGATACGCTATACCTTCCGCTTGCGGCAGCTTCTGCCCGTCCCGTTCTTCGAATGTGATGCGGACCGGCATGCCTATTGAAATCGCATCGTGGGGTGTGTTTACGATGTTCATCATCATACGGAAGCCATCATCGAGGTCGATCAATGCCAGTAGGTAGGGTGCGTCTTCTTTGAATGCAGGGGTCGGTGCCCGGTGCGCGATGGTGAAGGTGTGAACGGTGCCGTTTGGCACCGCTTCGCGCCAAACCAGGTCTCGGCCTTCGCACTTCACGCACAGTGCTCGCGGGTAGAACTGTTTATGACCGCAGGACTGGCAAGTTTGAACGATTAGCCTTTCCTCGTTGCAAGCATCCCAGAAAGGCTTAGTGTCGGCGTTTGGCGTTGGTACTGGTTTCATCTCAAGCCCTTCCAAGAACAAGCGAGCAGTGTGCGGAGAGTATGCCGCCGTCGCCATGTACAAAGGCGAGTTCCGCGTTGGGCACTTGGCGCTTGTCAGCTTCACCGCGCAGCTGGCGCACCGCTTCGACAACGTGGAACATTCCGCCTGCGGCTCCCGAATGGCCGAAAGACAGCAGCCCGCCATGAGTGTTGCAGGGTAGGCGTCCACCATGGGTTAACTCACCCTTCAGCGCTGCCTCACCAGCCTCGCCCTTGCCATAAAAGCCGATCGATTCCAGCTCGATTAGCAAGGTGATGGTGAAGGAATCATATATCTCCGCCACGTCGATATCGTCCGTTGTCACACCGGCGGCCCCTAAGGCACGGGCGGAGGCGGTCTTGCAGCCGAAGTCGATTAGCGACGGCGCAGCGACGATATGCTCGTGAGTGTGGCCCTGGCCGGATCCGAGGATCGTTACCCCTCCGTTTCGCGTGTCCGCTCCTGCATCCGGTGCGCTGACAACTAGTGCAGCTCCACCGTCTGAGATTAGGCAGCAATCTAGCAGACGGAGGGGCGAACTGATGATCCGCGCATGAGCCACATCGTCCATCGTAATCGGTTTGGTCATGTGTGCGTCCGGATGCATAGCGGCGTGGGCTCGGTGACTGACTGACAGTGCCGCCAAATGTTCCAGTGTGGAGCCGGTTTCGTGCAGGTAGCGCTGCGCGACCATGGCGTAAGCTGCTGGAATGGAAATCCCGTAGGGCTGTTCGAATTGTGGATGGCCGAACTCGGTTAGCGCGGCGACCGTCTTATCGCGGGTCATGCCGGTTAACCGGTTGTCACCAGTAACACAGAGGACGTGCTGACAAGTGCCCGACTCCACAAGGGCTGCCGCTTGCATGACCATCATGGCCCCTGTCGCGCCGCCACCATGAAGCCCGGCGTTGAAATTTGGCTCGGCGCCGACATATTCGCAGAAGGCTGAGCTCAACATCGGGTAGGTCTCACTTAGCGCGTAGGCGCAGATGACGCCGTCGATATCGGCCAATTTAAGACCGGCATCTTCGAGAGCATTGAGCGCTGCTTCCGTGTGTAAGGACATGCAGGTGCTGCCCGGGACTTCACCGACTTTGGTGTTGCCGACGCCGGTGATGGCGGCTTTCTTTTTCATGGCAGTTGGCCTTCCTGTGCAGCGATTGCAATGTTGCTCCGTACTTCGTATGTGATGACTTCGTCGTTCATGTCGGCGTGACTAAGGTTGCAGGCAAGGGTTTGTATAGGCCGTGTTAGCCCCAGTTTGAATATTTTTGTGAGGTATTGAGAGATGTCAGAAGGAAAGATGCTTGAAGGAAAGGTAGCTGTCGTAACCGGTGCGGGCCGCGGGATAGGGCGTGGCTTCGCGATGATGATGGCGACCCATGGCGCGAAGGTCGTCGTCAATGATCTGGGCGGCTCTGTCGCTGGTGAAGGAGAAGATTCGGGGCCGGCTTTCGAGGTCGTAAATGAGATTCGTGCCGCCGGCGGCGAAGCAGTTACCAACAATGACAACGTTGCTGATTGGGATGGCGCACATCGGATTGTGCAGCAGGCCGTGGACGAGTTCGGTAAGATCGATCTCGTTGTCAACAATGCGGGCATCCTGCGTGACAAGATTTTCCACCGCATGACGGAAGATGATTTTGACTCCGTCATCTCGGTCCATTTGAAAGGCTCCTTCAATGTTAGCCGTGCGGCGGCCGATCATTTTCGCGCGCAGGAATCCGGCGCATTCGTGCACATGACCTCAACTTCCGGCTTGGTCGGTAATTTCGGGCAGGCGAACTACGCGGCGGCGAAGCTCGGCATCGCAGGTTTATCGAAGTCGATTGCGCTCGACATGGCGCGCTTCAACGTGCGGTCGAACTGCATCACCCCTTTTGCCTGGAGTCGTATGATTGGCTCGATGCCGCAGGATACAGAAGCGTTGCGAGCCAGAGTAGACAAGATCAAGGAGATGACGCCGGAGAAGATTGCGCCGATGTGTGTCTTTCTTTTGAGTGACGTAGCGGAGGGTGTTACGGGACAGATCTTTGGCGTCCGCAACAATGAGATCTTTTTGATGGGGCAGTCACGGCCGCTGAGGTCGGTCCATCGCGGGGAAGGCTGGACACCGAAAACGGTTGCTGAGCACGCAATTCCGGCGATGAAGTCGCACTTCTACCCACTAGATCGGTCTGAAGATATTTTCAGCTGGGATCCAATATAGGGACGGCAGTAGTCAGTAAAGTCTCTGGCCTATACTCACTCTTACCTGGGCTTGAACGTCTTTAAGGACGATTCAAAGCTTGCATATCTGGCCAACGGAACCGCAATTACCCTCTCCCCTAGGGGAGAGGGTTTTTCTTATTTATGCCTGCGGTATTAGATCGCAGCCGTGACCATGATCTCGATCGACAGGTCTTCTGCGGCAAGTGGTGCCTCGACGGTGGCGCGAGCCGGTGGATTTTCTGGATCGATCCAGGCGATCCAGACTTCGTTCATGTCGGCCCAGGTTCCGATGTCAGTCAGCCAGATCTGTGCGGACAGCAGTTTAGACTTATCGGTGCCGGCTTCCGCCAGATACTTGTCTATGCCGTCAAGGATCTGTTGGCACTGGCCCTTGACGTCCTGAGAGCGGTCGCTGGCTGTGAGGCCAGACAAATAAACAGTGTTGCCGTGAACAACGGCCTTACTCATCAGCTTGTTTGTGTCGATCCGTTTGATGGACATGCTGTTCCTCCCTGTATGGTGCGTTAGCCCGACTCAGAGTACTAAGGGCCCCGAAGGCTGGGGACAAGTGGGTAGAGTGATGATCGAGAAAATTGCGCAAAAAGTGAATGGCAACGAAGCGCTGTTGAGGAGCGGCCGGTTCGTAACCCTCGACTTCGTGGTCGGGATCGGTGAGACCGACTATTTAGTAAGTGTTCGGGAGGGCCGGATTGACGAAGTCAAAGAACGCCGATTGCAAACTCACTCCGGTGTATTCGCCGTTCGTGCCGCGCGGGACACGTGGAGTGAACATTGGCAGGCGATGCCGCGGCGTGGCCGGCACGATCTTTTCAGCATGGTAGCAGATGGCGCGGCGACCTTCGAAGGGGACCTGCTGCCGCTGATGCAGAACCTACAATATTTTAAGGATGTGCTGGCATCGTTGCGTGTAGTTCAAGGGGAGTCCTAACTGATGCCGGATTATGAACCTATAATTGGCCGCTACTTCACGATGAATGTCGCTGGTGAGGCAATAAGGATCTATGTCGAGGAAGCCGGTAGTGGAATCCCGCTGGTCTGTTTGCATACTGCGGGATCCGACGGACGCCAGTTTCGCCACCTGATGTGCGATCCCGCGATTACCGACCACTACCGGGTGCTCGCCTTCGATATGCCCTGGCACGGCAAGTCAAACCCTCCGGTCGGATGGCAGGATACCGAGTATCAACTGACCACTGCCTCTTATATGGAAGCAGTGATGACGTTCTGCGATGCCATGGCGCTTAGCAAGCCGGTCGTCATGGGTTGTTCGATGGGCGGTCGTATCGTGCTGCATCTCGCTCTTAAATATCCCGAGACGTATCGCGCTGTAATTGCCCTGGAAGGAGCCGATCGTTTGGAGCCTTATTACGATACCGAATGGCTTCACCGCCCAGACATCCATGGCGGCATGGTGAGCGCTGCATTCGTCTCGGGCCAGGTCGCACCGCATAGCCCAGATGAATATCGTTATGAGACATTATGGCATTACATGCAGGGCGGTCCGGGTATTTTTAAAGGTGACCTATATTTTTATTGGGTGGATGGGCATTTCGACGATCGGGCAGCACAGATCGACACGTCGCGCTGCCCGGTTTATCTGCTGTCAGGAGAATATGACAGCTCCTGTACGCCTGAGCGGACCGAGGCGACGGCGTCTCGTATTAAGGGATCGAAAGCGGTCATCATGGAAGAGATGGGCCATTTCCCGATGTCGGAGAACCCAGGCCTATTCCGCGATCATATCCTGCCTGTCCTTGAGGAGATCAGAACATGATCGCAATACCCTTTTATATTGATTTGAAGAGCCCCTATAGCTACGTCGCGGCACATCGTGGCCTGGCGCTTGCACGTGCTGGTAGGGTGCAGTTCGACTGGCGTCCCTTTACACTCGATATTGGCAGCAGGACTGGTGCGCCGGGATGGCGAAACCGGGCGCGATATGTCTATCGTGACGTGCGCCGTTTCGCGACACCACTGGGGCTGACCATCCGGGGTCCGAAAGAAGTCTATAACTCATCGGTTGCGCAGATCGGATTGCTTTATGCCAAGCAATGCGGCGATGTCGAAGCCTATATCGAGAATACCTTCGCCGCCTTTTTCAATCGCGAATTGGCGCCGGATGATGTTGCCGCCGTTAAAATCCAACTCGACCGGTGTGGATGCCCGGTCGAAGGGTTCGTCGGTTTCCTGCAGGGCGAAGGCGGACAAGCGTTAGCCACGATTCAGGAGGAAGCGGATCAGGTGGGCGTTTTTGCCGTACCAACTCTCATAATTGAGGGTGAGCTCTATTGGGGACAAGACCGTTTCGATATGGCGTTGGCAGCCGCAGGTGTCGTTTAAGCCTCGGCGTTGGTCATTGTAGCTTGCACAGTGCCGAGCGTGCCGTAGTCTGCGACGACAACGTCTCCCGCAGCGAGGTCGAGCAGGCCTGAGCATGTCCCCGTTGTTGCGACTTCGCCGGCGCTTAGCCCATCGTGCAGGCGTTGCCTGTTGGCGAGCCAGACCATTACGTTGAAGGGATTGCCGAGCGCACGCCGTCCTTCGCCTGACGCACCCAATTCGCCATTGATCGTGACCGTCATCTGGTGCGAGGGTAGGTCAAACCTTTGCCATTCGGCGATAAAGTCACCAGTTACGAGCGCGATATTTGCGCCGCCATCCGCGGTTACAGCAGCACGGCCGGAACCAGTGAGCCCACCCGAAAGCCGTGAGCCAACGATTTCTAGCGATGGCGCGACGCCATCTATCGCCGCGGCGACGTCGTCGGAGGTGTAATCTTCGGCTCTTGGCGGCAAATTTTTGCCTAGGCGAAAGGCGAATTCGGCTTCGAGTTTGGCATCGTGAACGGCAAAAATTGCTACATCAGCTGGGCTAGTAAAGCGAAACCGTGCTGGTACGCGCGCTGCCCCTGGTTCGGTTGTGCCAAGCGCAGCCTGGGCCTCCGCATTGGTTGAGCCAACTTTCCAACTATCTGACGCGTCGCCGATATGCTGTAAGACTTGCTGCTGGAGGTCGTAGGCAGCATCCAAATCTTCGCCAATTTCGGCGGGCTCAATTGGCACTGTGCCGCCTTCGAGCCGCGCCCGGCACAGACGTTCCGCAAGGTCCGACATGTCATTTTCCTCAGTTGCCATAGCCTAATTTAACTCGGCATTACGGATTCGTAGAGCTTGATCGTTTGTGAGACAATCACCGACTCAGAAAATGCAGTTTCTGTTAATGCGCGGGCGGCCTCGCCATAGCGGGCACGTAGCGCTGGATCCTCGGCCAAGGTTTGCAACGCGTCCGCAAGCGGCGCACTCTCTTTGAGTGGGACCAGCAAACCTGTCTCCTCATGGCGGCACACCTCGCGGCAGCCGGGCACGTCTGTGGCTACCATTGGTAGGCCGGCCGCTGCAGCTTCCAGCAGCGATTTCGGCAGACCTTCTCGATAAGAGGGCAGCACCGCGATGTGGGCGCGGGCAAATTCTCCGGCGATGTCTTCTATCGGACCAGCGATGTCGACGACCTCTTGAGCCGACCAAGCCGCTAGGGTTTCGGTCGGTATCGCCGCCGGGTTGTCGTCACTGGGACCAACCAGACGGATGCGGATTGCTGTTCCACGTGATCGCAATTCTCGTGCTGCGTCGACCAGTTCGCCGATTCCTTTGTCCCACAGCATGCGCGATACGCAAACGGCAATCGGAGTGCCATCCGGTTCTGGTCTCGGGCGGTATTGCTCGATATCGACCCCGGAGCCTTTGATAGTTGTAATGCGTTCCGGTGCCACGCCGACGGCATCAGTTAACAGGGAAAAATCGTCCGGGTTCTGGACGATTACATGGCTACTTCGTCGGTTGAGCAAGAAATGGAACGCCACACGAACGAACGACCGCACCGCACGCGCGAACAGCCCTTCTGATATAAAGATAAAGCCCATGCCAGCGAAGGCGTTTAACATGGCGGGTCTACCTGTCAACCAGGCGGCGATCGATCCATACAGTGCCGGTTTTAGGGCGACATGATGGACGATGTCTGGCTGCTCGCGCCTGTAGAGGTGTATCAGATTGATCAAGATTGTTGCGTCATGGATTGGATTGCGGCCGCTGCGCGACAGTTCGAGGGGGACGAGCCGGAACCCCTCTGCTTCGATTTTCGGGCCGTGCTCGCGGACGCGGGTGGCCACCACTACTTCCGCCCCGGCCTCCTGTGCAGCTCGCGCGATGGGAAGACGATGCGAGCAGAAGTACCAATCCTCGCTAACCAGATAGAGTATCTTGCGGCCAGCGAGGCTCATGTTTCGATGCCATCGGCCGCTTTGTCTATAGAAACGTCGCCACTGTGTGGACCGCAGTGGATTTGAGCGTAGCCCATCGCTGCGGCCGATGTGGCAAGGGTTTGGGCACTGGTCTGGCGTTTAAGGCCTAGAAATCCGGCTATGCCGCACATGGCCACTCCGGGTGTCGGATGAACCCACGCACTGTACTGCCTGCTCGTGGACTTGTCTCGAAACATAAGACGTATTGAATTGATCCGTGGTGTTCCGAACGCCGTTCTCTGCGACCGTCACGCTGCCACGGATCGGTGAAAACTGTTGGTTTGTTGCTCTGCCGAATGGATGCGCAATTGCCGAAGTACATGGCTGACCAGTTTAACGATACAGCGTTCACGGTCGAAACAAATCGGAAAATTACTCTTAAGCGGCCCTTAAAAGCTGAATTTTCATCAGTAAGATCTGATAGATATCCAGCCCGGTAATATCGGCGATTTCCTGATAGGACAGGCTGGTTTCGCTCGCCAGGGCCCACGCATGTTTGCGCGGTTCCATACGGGCGTTGCTACGATTACGGCGTGGCCGTGGTGGCGCGGGCCGCTCTGAATTTTTCCGGTCAAGGCCACGCTCCTCAGCCTCGCGCCGGGCTTGATCGCGCCGTTGTTTTTCAAGATAAATCTGGTAGTCGTTCATATGAACGAAGGCTGCGAGGTCCCGCGCGAACTGGCTGGCATTTTCCTTGGCACGCGCTGTTTGCGAAGGCGAGACACCAGTCGCCGCTTCCTCCAGGGTCAACCCGTGCCGCGCGGCCAATCGTTCGGCTGCCGCAAGCGCATTCTCTCGCTCGCCTGAGAATGGGCTTTCATTGGCTAGTTTGAGCAGGTTTTGCAAGCGGGCCTGCTGGTCCGATGTCAGTTGCTCGCTGATCGGATGTCTCCGGCTCTGCAAATGAAATTAGGTGTTTAGTATAACAGTGGCTTTGGAAACTTGCCTATATCAATGGCGCGGAAAGCTGTGATGCGTTCTTACTGTCTATCGCGCTAAGTCGGTATAAGACAACCTTGTTCGCACTGGAAACAGTGGAGTTTTTCTGTGCGTCCACGCAGAGACGAATTTCTGGAGAATGTCATGGATCGCAAACCTGAGCGAAGGCCGGTTTCGGCAATTGTTAGGTGTCTTATTGGCTAGTTTATTGTTGCTGTCGGCATTACCCAGA
The DNA here is from genome assembly GCA_002717185.1 of Rhodospirillaceae bacterium. The sequence goes on along the minus strand of PBDC01000074.1, from coordinate 4,116 downwards.
CTTTGAACGTTGACTCAAAGAACGCTGGGTTTGCCCGACCGAACAGCGCTTGCTCCGTCGCCTTTATCCCGAGAAAAACGCCCTATCTATGACCGGCGGCGGATCGCCGTGCAGCCTTCGGGTAACCGGAAATGACGGATTTTCTTCTTTTGAAAGACAATTTGGCGAAGGCTGGCTTTATTTTCACTTTATTTCATTTAATTTCAGTTAGTTAAGGAGAATTTGAAGAAAAGTATGATCCTACCAATATACTTTCGAACGATATTAATCCGTCCCGTATGCATGGTTTTGCGACAAGTTGTTAGGATTTTTCTGTTACCGTGGCGATTTTGTAGACTGCTTAAACAAACGAAGGTGTGAGGAGATAGAAGTGAGCGACTATTTGGCGTACCGGGCGAAGATTGGCGTGCCGACACCATCAACCAATACGGTGGTGCAGCCAGAGTATGACGCTATGCGACCGCCTGGTGTGACCAACCATATTGGGCGCATGCATATTCCTGATATTCCGACGTTCGACAATGATAGTTTTGATGAATCGATCCGGCTGATCGACGCAGGTCTTGATGGGGCGGTCGACCGTTTGATGACCTGTCATCCGGACTATCTGGTGCTTGGCATCTCAGCCCTGTCCGTTTGGGGCGGTTCCCTGCAATCGGTGGAAGACCTGAAGAAGCGCATGAAAAACCGCGCCGGCTGCGATATTGGTGTCTCGACAGCGGTTGACGGGGTACGAGAGGCACTGAATTTGCATGGTGTGAAAAAGAAAATTTCGATCATGGAGCCCTACTTCCCCTCGATCGAACCGCGCATGGAAGGGGTAATGAGCGAACTGGGGTACGATATCGTAAATTACCAGCATATGCGGGGCAGGAGCCCGGCAACGTACACTCATTTGACGGATCAGGATATGATTGAGGCGATCAAATCAATCGACGTTCCGGAATCCGAATGTCTGGTGCAGTTCGGGGCAGCGCTTCCGATGTCACGCATCGCGGATGAGGCGGAGCGCTGGCTTAACAAGCCGGTCATCAGCATTAATGTGGTTACGTATTGGCACGGCTTGCGGGCGTTGGGCATCAACGACCAGTTCCGCGGTTTCACGCAACTTTTCTCTCGCTTTTAGGCGCGCGACTTGAGCGTCTCGCCGACCCGCGCCCGTATCATGGGCACACGGCACATGGTGGCCGCGGGACACTATCTCGCTGCCCAGGCGGCCTTCCAGATACTCGAAGCGGGTGGCAACGCGATCGATGCGGGGGTCTGTGGTGGTATGGCGCTAGGAGTCCTGCAGTCGGAATATGTCGGCTTCGGAGGCGTCGCGCCAATCATGATCCGGCCTGCAGAGTGCGGCACTGTCATGACGATCAGCGGTCTCGGTTGTTGGCCGAGGGCGGCGTCGCCAGACGTTTTCCAGCGCGAACATGGCGGACGCATACCGCCAGGAATTTTGCGGACCTTGGTGCCCGCTGCGCCGGATGCTTGGATCACGGCGCTGGAACAGTGGGGCACGATGCGCTTCGGCGAGGTGGCAGAAGCATCTGTGCGTTTCGCGCGGGATGGGTTTCCAATTTCGGAACTAACCAGTCGCATCATCGCCGCCGCCGCTGAAAATTACCGCCGCTGGCCAGAGAACGCTGCTATCTATCTGCCGAAGGGTTCGCCACCGCGGGTAGGCGAGCTGTTTGTTCAGGCTGACCTGGGCCGAACTATACAATATATGATTGACCAAGAAGCCGCATCCGTGGGCGACCGCGCGGCGGGTTTGCAGGCGGCGCGGAACGCCTTCTACCGCGGTGACATCGCGAAGATCTTGGCGCGCTATCACTCCGAGAATGGCGGTTGGTTAACCGAGGAGGACCTTGCCGAATTTCAAGTCGGGATAGAAGAACCGCTGCGCGTCCGGTTCGGCGAACTCGATGTGTACACCTGCGGTCCCTGGTGTCAGGGACCGCTGTTGGCGCAGTCATTGCGGCTGTTGGACGGTATTGATCTGAAAGTATTGGGGCACAATTCGGCCGACTACATTCACACCATCGTTGAGGTGTTCAAACTCGCCTATGCAGATCGGCATGCCTACGTAGGTGATCCGCATTTCGTCGACGTGCCGATCGAAGGTATGCTGGATGAATTTTACCTCAACAAACGTCGAGAGCTTATAGACCCCGACCTTGCAACGCCGGGAATGCCTGACCCAGGCTACCCGGAGGGAGCCACCCGTAGGGGCGTTGGTGCTCCGACGCCGGCCGCGTTGACAGACGAAGTCAGCCAGCTCGATACATCCTACATCTGCGCCATCGATGCAGCTGGCACAGTGTTTTCTGCCACGCCTAGCGATGGTTCATCCGGGGGGCCGGTGGTGCCCGGTTTGGGCTTCGTGCCGTCGACGCGTGGCGCGCAATCTTCGACGGATCCCGCATCACCCGCCGTGTTGGCCCCTGGAAAGCGGCCACGTCTGACCCCCAATCCGGCCATTGCGATGCGCGGCGCGAATTGGGTCATGCCCTTTGGATCGCCAGGCAACGATGTGCAGCCGCAGGCTATGGTGCAGGTGTTGCTCAATTTGATGCAGTTTGGCATGGACCCGCAGCAAGCGATTGAAGAACCTCGCTTCGCCACTTTCAGCTATCCGCGCTCCTCGGATCCGCATTCCTATAGTCCCGGTCTCCTCAACCTGGAAGGCCGCTATCCGGAGGCAACGCTGGATCGGTTGCGCGTGCTGGGGCACGATGTGCAGCTATGGCCGGACTGGGAATACAAGGCAGGAGCTGTCTGCGCGATCGTGCATGACCGCGAACGAGGTACGATGGAAGGTGGCAGCGATCCGCGCCGGCCGACAGCGGTGGTCGGTCTTTAGCTTAGGTTTCGATTGGAGTGTCGCATGCTACGATAGCGTCGTAGATACTAAGGGAGTGATGCCATGGACGACATGATGGGATTTGGCGGCGATCGGGCTTCGATGCTGCAGGCGGCTAAGACGGTGCGCGAAGAAGTGCGGGCTGGGCGTTGGAAGAACCGGACGACGGGTATGGCGCGCGGCATGGTTCAGGGTAATCTCGTCGTATTGCCGGCGGAATACGCTGAGGACTTCCAGGTTTTCTGTGAACGTAATCCTAAACCGTGTCCGTTGATCGGGATGACCGAACCTGGGGATGCTAGCGTCCCGACGCTGGGCGTCGATATTGACCTACGCACTGACCTTTCCTGTTACCGGGTGTTTGAGAATGGTGTCGAAACGTCCGAGGAACACGATATCTCGCATCTCTGGCGCGATGATTCCGTCGGCTTCGTACTCGGCTGCTCCTACTCGTTCGAAGAAGCGCTGATGCAGGATGGATTGAGCCTGCGGCACATAGAGAACGGCACTAAGGTCTACGTCTATAAGACGAACGTGCCGTGCGAACCTTCCGGTCCTTTCCTGGGTCCGATGATTGTATCGATGCGGCCGTTCACTCCGCCGGATGCTATCAGAGCCATCGAAATTACCTCGCGTTTCCCGGACGTACATGGCGCGCCGGTTCATTTCGGAGAGCCCTCGTTGATCGGTATCGAAGATATCAACGAACTGTATTCCGGGCCGGAGCCAGATATCCGCGCGCACGAGGTGCCGGTTTTCTGGGCCTGCGGAGTGACACCGCAGGCGGTGTTGGAGGAGGCGAAGCTGCCCTTCGCCATTACGCACAAGCCTGGCCATATGCTCGTAACCGACAAGTTGAACAGCGAATTCTCGATCGCTTGATGGCGCGACGGCCGGTAATCATTGATTGCGATCCGGGACAGGACGACGCCGTCGCTTTGTTGATGGCGTTGGCTTCACCGGAAAGCCTGAAAGTGCTGGGCATCACCTGCGTCGCTGGCAACGTGCCACTGGACCTAACGGGGCGCAATGCGCGTCGAATTTGCGAATTGGCGGGACAATCCGACATACCGGTCTTCGCTGGATGTCCGCGGCCGATGCTACTGCCGTTGATGACGGCGGAAGCAATCCACGGCAAAACTGGGCTTGATGGGGCCAACCTGCCTGAACCGACGATGGAGCTGCAGGATTGGCATGCGGTCGATTTTATCATCGATACCTGCCTGTCGGCGAATGATGGTGAGATCACGATATGCACG
>PBDC01000073.1 GCA_002717185.1 Rhodospirillaceae bacterium | reverse complement strand
CCCAAAAAACGCAAAATGAAAAGATGGTGGGCCCGGCAGGACTCGAACCTGCGACATAACCGTTATGAGCGGTTCGTTCTAACCAACTGAACTACGGGCCCGCGACGCCTCTATAGCAGTGTCTGGCGAGTGGAACAATCGGGAGTGCGGTTGAACCCAATCGGCCCAATATGATTTTCTGTTGTTACGACGCACAAGGAGGATAATTCCGATGAAGATCGACGATATCACGCTGACCCTATTCGCCTGGGAAGGGATCCCAGCGACCCAGTATGGCCAGCATACTGGTAAATTTTCCGGGCAAAGCCAACTCGGCCTGTTGACAATCCGAACGGACGACGGGGTCGAGGGGCACGCCTTCCTTGGTGCATCAAGTCGTGGCGGGCATCTCGACGCACACTCTTTGATTGATCATCTAAAACCGCAACTAATGGGACAGGATCCGCTCGATCGCGAGCGGCTGAACCGAGAAATGCACAAACGTTCCCGCGCGACAACTTTGCGTGCGATCGGCGCTATGGATATAGCGCTCTGGGACATCGCTGGCAAAATCGCGGATTTGCCGATTCACCAACTGCTTGGAAGCTCCCGGCCCAGCCTGCCAGCTTATGCCAGCTCGCCCACCCTCGCATCGATGGAAGCCTATGTGGAGGAAGCTTTGTCCATCAAGGGGACCGGCTGGGCCGCCTACAAGATTCACCCTCCCACAGATTGGAAAACGGACATTGCGGTATGCGAAGCGGTTCGAAAAGCGGTCGGCGACGACTACACGCTGATGCTAGACTCGACTTGGGCATACAATTTCCCGCAGGCTCTGCGGGTCGGTCAGGCAATTCAGGAGATGAGCTATTACTGGTACGAAGATCCGCTAGCCGAGCAAGACCTCTACAATTACGTAAAGCTGCGCAACCTGCTCGAGATACCGATCCTGGCGACGGAGTATTCACCGGGCGGGTTCCTCGGTTATGCCCCTTGGATATTGCAGCAGGCAACCGATTTCCTCCGCGGCGATGTAGCCGTAAAAGGCGGTATTACCGCCTGTGTAAAGTCAGCGCATCTGGCTGAAGCCTTTGGCATGAATTACGAGATCCATCATGGTGGCAACTCGCTAAACAACATTGCCAACCTGCATGTCTCCGCGGCGATCACAAACTGCGAGTTCTTCGAGGTCCTGCTGCCGGACGGGGCGCAGAAATACGGTCTCGTCGCAGATATCGTTGTCGATTCCGAAGGCATGGTGCATGTGCCGATGGAACCAGGGCTAGGTGCCCAGATCGATTTCGAAATGATAGCGGCAAAAACCTTACAGACCTTGACCTGATTTAACTTCAAAGGGACTAATCGGATTAGCGCGGATTCTTAGACCTCTAAAAGTGATTTCAGAAAACCACACCTCGCTCAAAAAAAGGCCGGAACCCATTGGTTCCGGCCAGTTTGAACAGGGAGGCTTCACGTCTGGGAGACGAAGATCTTGCGATCCTTAATTCCAGGCATGCGTGCCTGAAAGCAGAAGCGTGTGTTGTTGCCATGCAACAACCTTATCCTAAATAAGGTTTTGCAGGCGCTTTCGCCACCGGGATTTCGTCAAGTCAGCCATGCGAAATTTGCATAACCAACCTGGTTCTAAAATCCCTCTTAACCTTTTGATTCTACAATTTTTTGCAACAAAAAATCACGGAATACAGCGATCCGCTTGGAGTGGCGCAGCTCTTCCGGATAGACGAAGTAGGCTTGAATTGTCGGACCTGCCAGGTCCGGCAGCACCTTAACCAAGTTCACATCCTCAGGGATCATGTAGTCCGGGAGGCTGCCAATTCCGAGCCCACTTCGCACCGCACGATAGATACCATAGACATTGTTAACGTGCAGCGCCGGCCGTCGCGGATTCTTCGCATCCGAACCAGCCTCAAGCAACCAGTTCACCGTTGGAACCGGCGGCGGCATATCCTGGCCATACACGATCAAATTATGGTCATTCAGATCCTGCGGCATCTTGGGCTCGCCATGCGCTTCAATATATTGTCGCGACGCGTAAATATGTGTATTGAGCGCGAGCAGATGCCGTTGGATTAGATCCGGCTGGCGTGGCGGAGTCAGCCGAATACCGATATCTGCCTGGCGCATACCAAGATCTAGTTCCGATTCGGTGAGGATCAAATGAAAATCGACTTCGGGATAGGTCTCGACGAACTCCTTGATACGTGGTGTCAACCAGGTGGAACCGAAAGACACCGTTGTCGTCACCCGCAACGGCCCGGACGGGTTCTCCCGTGTCTCGCTGAGCTGCGATTCGACCACCGCCAGCTTGTGGAAAACATCCTTCACGGTCTGAAACAGCAGCTCACCCTGTTCCGTAAGTATCAGTCCGCGCGCATGCCGATGAAATAACTTGATGCTTAAACTGTCCTCCAGCGCGCTAACCTGCCGACTGACCGCCGACTGACTCAGATTCAGAGTCGCACCCGCATGTGTAAAGCTGCCGGCTTTGGCAACATCGTGAAAGATGCGAAGTCTGTCCCAGTCCATCGTAGAAATTTACTGAGCTTCGGAAGGGTCACGCCCTTTAGGGGCTCATTCCTGCACAGCTAGAAGCCGAACATATGATCCAAGCTGAAGCTTTCGCCTCCATTTTGCAAACCATGATAGCCGAAAAGTCGGCAAGCTTGATCGCGAATTATTACATATCCGTTTTCACCAGCGGCTTCCTTTTCTACCGCATCGAATACTTCACCATAACACCAATATAGAGAGCCTCCACAAGGTATTTCCACCTGACGATCAGCCACTTCCGCACCGTAACCATCGTACAGAAGTAGATGGGTGTCGGAGACGGCATTCCAGGGCGTTGAGGCTGGATAAATGAGGTGGCATATTGTCTCCAACGGCGATGGTCCGAGGCGAAGGAACAATCTTGTGCTCAGCCCCGGGGCCGGGCCAGAGTAAGATTGGGGCTCGTTGCGATACGTCAGGACGGTGTTAAAGATATGGGCGCCGAAGCTGGTATCCGCACCGTGGCCGGTCGCCCTATCTTCATATCGAAACAGCCCATGCAACCACCCATCCGCGGCACCGCCATTCGTAAAATCATAGACCAGTTCGATATGGCCATAGCCGCGCTCCAAGATCGCATTGGCCGATCCACCCAAGAGGGCATCGATCTCAAGCAACGCGCAATGACCGCGCGGCAGGTTGCCAAAAGCGTGTTCACCGATTTGACGCCCGTCGTAATCGTACAGCAACGCAGTTACCGGCAGACTATCCTGCCCGGTCGACATCGGCGTGGGCAGCACTTTGGTGCAGAAACGGTCAACCGGCAAAATCGGTGCCGGCAGCAAATAACCCTTGCCCAATAGATTTCCGATATCTGGGATGCCTGGGTCTGAGGAGAGGTCAGTCCTTTCCACATTGGGGTGTGAAATGCGAACGCGGCCGGTGGGCGAACGGACCTCGTAACGGGGCCGCACGAAATGTTTACCGGCTTGGATTTCCACCTGCGCGGGCCACTTCAGATTTGGTAATAGTGTTTCCACGTCCAGGGCGAAGCTGCCGAAAGCTGGCACTTTTCGGTCAAGCAATACGAACTCTTGTTGGCCTAACTGACGTAACCCAATGCTGCCGGGCGGGATCGGGCAGGGATGACTGTTCTGCACCCACAGTACAACCTGCCCTCCCTCTTCCGGTGCCGGCAGGCCAGCGTAGAGATCAGCCGGCCAGGCGTTCGCATCATGTGTGCACGACAGGACTGTATTCGATTCGCCATAGGTATCCAGGGCGTATTTAACCACATCGTGCCCCGCGCCGTTGACGACATGCAGGAAAAGCTGGCCAATGAACGGCGGCAGACCGAAGCGTTCTCTTACCTCACGGCTATCGACCGCGACCGCGCCCACCCCCTCAGGCAGATCTTCTTGCCAATCCGCAAGCACCTGACCAGACTCATCAAACAGACAAAACCAGATACGCGTGTCTCGTGCCCCGTAATCAGCCCAATAATTGGCCGTCACCAGGCGTGTGTGATCGGTTTCCGAATCACGAAAGAACGCAAAATTCGTCACGAAGTTGATCGGGTCCAGATAGCGCCTTGGATTGGTCAACATCGCATCATCCAAGCGTACCGGATCCAGACTAGCGATCTCAACACCGTCTGGAACCAGATGGCGGATGTGACCGATCAGACGGTCCGCATCGAAGGCAAGAACCAATACTCCACCCAGATCAGTGGCGCTAAGCGCCGTCACCGGCTGCGCGGTATGCCCCAGAATCCTGTTACCAATTGCACCTAAATCCTGAACGAAGACCCCAGCAAGTGTCAGCGGCTCCATGTCGTGCAACGCAGCGAAAGCGCTAGCATGGCCAGCCGGATCGTACAGAGCGACCGGACCGCCCAGCCTGTCCAGCAAGGCCCGGATCTTCGGTACGGCGAGAGGATGCCCCACCGCTTTGAAAAAGCTGAAACCACCAGACACGTTACTGAAAGTATCAATATTTAGCGCCATTTTCCTTCCCGGTGGACGCATAAGATGGGCGCCGCGATTTTTTTAGTCGTCACCGGATCCCGGCGAGGCAAGATATAGGAAAACGCAGGGTCCAAGCAATTGCGGTTGGGTTATATGGTGCTATGGCGCGCGTGCCAGCAACCGACATATTTCAGCGGCAACACGAGTTGTGTCGTTAAAAGGTTCATAGCGCCAGTCCTGAGGCTCCCCGGTAAAGGGGCGCGTGATCCCCTCATCGCGCAGCGCCTGATGAAAACGTTTGAATTTGGCACTGCCACCCGGCAAATCGAACACGTATACCGGCTTGCCGGTCGCACAGGCCTCGGAAACCATACTCACGGAATCGCAAGTGACCACAATCTGATCTGCGTGGGCCAGATACCCGAAATAAGGATTCTCGCCCGTGCCATCCCAAATTTTGACACAGTGTCCTCGCAAGCCATCCTTTAACGTGGCAACGTTTGATGCACCAGTGCGCCGCGACGGCGTCACAAGGAGCGTACCCCCGGTAGCGTCAGAGAATGATGCAAGTTTGCCCGCGAATCCCGCGACGTCGTTTGGCGACATAGTGTAAACCCGATTGGCCCCCCCAACCAGAACGGCGGTCAGCGGTCGTGGCAAACCGACCAATGATTCACGGTATTCTGCAGCCGCCTCGCATAGACGGTTTTGCGTGACTCTGTGGATCGCACCCTTGGCCACGATGACATTGTTACCGGTTAGGTCATCATGGGTTCCAACGACGATCAGGTCAAAGGCATGCAGCCGAACATGAGGATTCTGAATGTGGGCGCAAAAGCTGCGTCCGCCACTTGCCCGTTTAACCGCCAACGCGGGACCAATTGACTTGCGCCCGCAGGAAATCACCAAGTCAGGCCAGGGTGGCGCCAACGGATCGCTTGATGGGTCGAGACCCATCAAGCCTGGTGGCCAGAGCCGAGGAGGCACCCAGCGCCAAGGAGACCGCAGCCGGATCGTCTTTTCCTTAAAGGGCAGCCCAACCGCCTCGGCCAAACCGACAGCCTGCGTGACCATACCGGCCATGCCTTCGGTCAAAACCCAAGCGACGCTGTTTTTCATCGGAGGCTCACGCGTGGAACTCACAGATGACGGACTATGGCGATATGCGGACTGCCGAGCAAGTTGACCTCTTGCACCTCCATCGTAACCTTGTAATATTATTACTCACCAACCCCAGTGGGAGCTTTCATGCGCCGCGTAAAACTCGACCGTATCGACCGCCGTATTCTGCGCGACCTGCAAGATGATGGCCGTATCACGAATGTCGAGTTGGCGAAACGAGCCGGAATTTCCGCCCCGCCTTGCCTACGACGCGTCCGAGCGCTCGAAGATGCAGGCTATATCCGCGGCTATCACGCGGACGTCGATCCGGAGTTACTCGGCTTCGGCGTGATGGTCTTCGCACACGTTGGATTGACCAGTCAGGCAGAGTCCGACCTCGTCGCATTCGAATCCTTGGCCGCGAGTTGGCCGGATGTGCGAGAATGCCACATGCTCGCCGGCGAAACCGACTTCCTGCTGAAGATCGTGGCCCAGGATTGGGACAGCTACAACCGGTTTCTGACCTCGCAGCTCACCGCCGCGCCCAATGTCAGTCACGTGAAATCAGCCCTGGCGATTAGGCTGTCGAAGCAAGGTTTCGGCGTTCCGATCGACGTCGACGGCACGCAGATCTAAGGTGAGGATTAACGTTACTTACTTGAACCGTACCTTGACGATTTCGTAGTCTTTCTGACCCCGCGGAGTCACGACCTCGACAGAATCGCCAACTGATTTTCCAATCAGAGCTCGGGCAATCGGTGCAGCAACAGACAGACGCCCGGCAGCAATATCAGCCTCGTGCTCGCCGACGATCTGATAGGTCGTCTCCTCGTCGGTTTCCTCGTCTGCAATCGTGACAGTAGCCCCGAAACGAACGGTCTTGCCGCTCAATTTAGAAACGTCAATGACGTCGGCACGGCTGATCTTGTCCTCAATTTCGGCGATGCGCCCCTCAATGAAACTCTGTCGGTCACGCGCCGCATGATATTCCGCGTTTTCCGACAGGTCGCCATGCTCCCGCGCTTCAGCAATCGCCTTGATCACTGCCGGGCGGTCATTCGTCTTCAAGGTTTGCAGTTCGGACTTCAGGCCATCATATCCGCCTGTGGTCATAGGAACTTTATCCATCGCTTTCACTCAACCTTAAACATACAGGTACCAAATCACGGAAAAACGCCATCCGGCGTATCGTCCGCTCGATTGGAGATTTCGTCAATATGCGAGGTAATGGTTAAGAAAAACCAGCAAACTGTCCGAAAAAACTAGTACTCTCCAATAAAATAGGATTGCAGCGGCGCAACATCAAGTGAATCGGACGTCAGAGCCTGAATCGCTCGCGTTGCTGCACGCGCTCCTGAGACCGTTGTGTAATAGGGAATTGAGCGCATCAATGCTGTACGGCGCAGACTGAAGCTGTCCTCAATTGCCTTGCGTCCCTCGGTCGTGTTGAAAATCAAATCGACTTCACCGTCGATCATGGCATCGACGATATGGGGGGAACCCTCCAGCACCTTGTTGATCTGGCCGACCGCCAACCCCTGCTGATCCAAATAGCGGGCCGTCCCGCTAGTCGCAACGATATCAAAGCCCATTACGGCCAAGTCGTGCGTCAACGGCAATATCGCTTCCTTGTCTTCATCGCGCACCGAAATAAACACGGTGCCTTGTTGTGGCAGAACAACGCCGCTGCCAAGCTGGGCCTTGGCAAAGGCACGAGCAAAATCACGGTCTAGCCCCATCACTTCACCCGTCGATTTCATTTCCGGACCGAGCATGACGTCCACACCAGGGAATCGGGCGAAGGGAAACACAGCTTCCTTAACCGCAACATGTTCGCCGACGACACCGCCATCGAGATTGAAGTTGACAAGTTTCTCACCAGCCATAATTCGTGCCGCTATCTTGGCGACCGGCACGCCAGTCGCCTTGGCAACGAAAGGCACGGTGCGGCTAGCGCGCGGATTGACTTCTATGATGTAAACATCGCCATCCTTGACCGCGTATTGTACGTTCATTAGTCCGACTACACCGAGGCAAAGTGCTAACGCCTCAGTCTGCCGCCGAATTTCCAAGATGATTTTCTCCGAAAGAGAATAGGGCGGCAGGGAGCAAGCGCTGTCGCCCGAATGGATTCCCGCTTCCTCGATATGCTCCATGATGCCGGCAACGTGCACAACATCGCCGTCGCAAAGAGCATCGACATCGATCTCAATCGCATCAGCCAGAAACCGGTCTATCAGCACAGGATGGCGGCCGGAAACCTGTACCGCAGTCGCCATGTAACGCTGTAGCGCGTGCACGTCGTGGACCCGCTCCATCGCACGGCCGCCGAGCACATAGGACGGCCGAATCAGCACCGGGTAGCCAATGTTTTCCGCAATCGCTTCCGCCTGGTCTACCGAAAACGCGATGCCATTCGGCGGCTGTCGCAGGCCTAGATCCTGAAGCAGTTTTTGGAACCTTTCTCGGTCCTCAGCCAAATCGATCGCGTCGGGCGCCGTGCCCAGGATCGAAATGCCGGCTGCTTCTAGGCCTGCCGCGAGCTTAAGCGGCGTCTGGCCACCAAATTGCACGATAACGCCGTGCAGCGTGCCCTTTTTCTGTTCCGTCCGCAGCAGAGACAGCACGTCCTCTGTAGTCAGCGGCTCAAAATAAAGGCGGTCCGAGGTGTCATAGTCGGTGGACACGGTCTCCGGATTGCAGTTAACCATGATGGTTTCGTATCCAGCCTCGGCCAGAGCGAACGCTGCATGGACGCAGCAATAATCAAATTCGATGCCTTGCCCGATACGGTTTGGTCCGCCACCCAGGATGACAACCTTGGTACGGTCCGAAACATCCGCTTCGCATTCCCCAGGACCACTGCTATCTCCCTCATAGGCACCATACATATAAGGCGTCAGAGACTGAAACTCGGCCGCGCAGGTGTCGATACGCTTGTATACAGGGACGACGTCCAAATTTCGCCGCCGCTCGGAAACCACATCCTCATTCAATCCAGTCAGTTCCGCGAGGCGGGCGTCTGAGAAGCCCAAAGATTGGAGCTTCAGCAGGCGCAAGTGATCATCCGGTAATCCGTTTTCACGCACCGTCTCTTCAACCCGCACAATCTCTGCAATTTGTTCCAGGAACCAAGGATCTATTTTGCATGCATTGTGAACCTCCTTAATGGACAGGCCGTGGCGGAACGCTTGTGCGACAATGAGAATTCTGTCAGGAACGGGTTTCGCCAAGGCAGCGCGCACCGCGTCGCGGTCGCCACCGGCCGCGTCTTCGATTTCGATCTCGTTGAAGCCGTTCAAATCAGTCTCCATCGAGCGCAGCGCCTTCTGCACGCTCTCAGCGAAGGTCCGGCCAATCGACATGCCCTCCCCTACTGACTTCATAGATGTCGTCAGATACGGCTCAGCACCGGCGAATTTTTCAAAAGTGAACCGCGGCACCTTGGTAACCACGTAATCGATAGTCGGCTCAAAACTGGCTGGGGTAATCTTAGTGATGTCGTTATCGATCTCGTCCAGGGTGTAGCCGACCGCCAACAAGGCCGCGACCTTGGCGATCGGGAACCCAGTCGCCTTCGACGCCAGCGCCGAGGACCGCGACACCCGCGGGTTCATCTCGATCACTACCAGACGCCCGTTTTCCGGGTTAACCGCGAACTGGACATTCGAACCGCCAGTATCAACGCCGATCTCGCGCAGACACGCGATCGAGGCATTGCGCATGATTTGGTATTCTCTATCGGTCAGGGTCAGCGCTGGGGCAACAGTAATCGAGTCGCCGGTGTGGATCCCCATTGGATCAATGTTCTCAATCGAACAGACGATGATGCAGTTATCCGCGCAGTCACGCACGACCTCCATCTCGAATTCTTTCCATCCGAGCACTGATTCCTCGACCAGCACTTCGGTGGTCGGCGAAGCGCGCAATCCACCATCGACTAATGAGGCGAATTCGTCGCGGTTGTATGCGATACCGCCGCCGGTTCCCCCCAGGGTGAAGCTCGGCCGAATGATCGCCGGTAATCCAACCACCTTAAGCGCCTCAAAGGCGGCCTGCATATTATTAACAAGCCGTGAGCGCGGGCATTCCAGTCCGATCTTCTCCATCGCCTCACGAAACTTCAGCCGGTCTTCAGCTTTGTCGATTACATCGCCGCGGGCAGCGATCATCTCTACACCCAGCTCAGCCAGCACGCCCTGCCGATCCAACTCCAGCGCCGTGTTGAGGCCAGTCTGGCCACCCATAGTTGGCAAAACCGCGTCGGGCCGCTCGCGCTCGATTATTTTGCGAACCATATCCGGCGTAATCGGCTCTACATAGGTTGCGTCCGCTAAATCCGGATCGGTCATGATTGTCGCCGGATTCGAATTGGCCAAGATGACCCGATAACCCTCCTCCTTTAGTGCCTTGCAGGCCTGGGTGCCCGAATAATCGAACTCGCAAGCCTGACCGATGACAATCGGCCCAGCGCCAATTATAAGGATTGATTCGATATCGGTGCGTTTAGGCATTGGCTTCCATCAGAGCGACGAAACGGTCGAAGAGATAGTGACTGTCTTGCGGACCCGGGGAGGCTTCCGGATGATGCTGCACACCAAAGATCGGCTTGTCTGTCACCTTGAACCCTTCGGGCGTACCATCAAACAAAGACTGATGAGTCAGCAACACATTGTCCGGCAGTGTTCCGATGTCGACCATGAACCCATGGTTCTGACTGGTGATCTCGACCTTGCCAGTCTCCAGATCTTTGACCGGATGGTTAGCGCCACGGTGGCCGTGATGCATCTTCTCCGTTTTAGCACCCAGAGCAAGCGCCAGGATTTGATAGCCAAGGCAGATACCAAAGGTCGGTATGTTTTTCTCAATCACTGCCTGCACCACCGGGATCGCATACTTGCCAGTTGCCGCTGGATCACCTGGTCCATTCGACAGAAAGACGCCTTCTGGATCGTATTTCAGGATATCGTCAGCGCTCGCTGTCGCAGGAACGACAGTCACCGCGCAGCCCAGTTCGGCAAGGCAGCGCAAGATATTGCGCTTCGCGCCAAAATCCACCGCAACGACCCTGAACCGCGGCATAGCCTGCGCACCGTAGCCCTCGCCTAACTTCCAAACCGTTTCTGTCCAGTTGTAAGGTTGCGTGCAGCTGACCTCTCTTGCTAGGTCCATACCTTCGAGGCCAGGCCAACCAACAGCCTCCGCGGTGCAGGCGGCGATATCGAATGCCCCATCGGGCACATGGGTGATGACACCGTTAGGTGCACCGAAATCGCGGACCTGACGGGTCACCCGACGCGTGTCGACACCGGAAATCCCGACCAGATTTTGGCCCTTCAGCCAGTTGTCCAGATTCTGCACAGCGCGAAAATTCGATGGATCCGTAATATCAGCACGCAACACACAGCCGCGCACCGCCGGTAACGAGGTCTCTATGTCCTCCGGATTGGTGCCTACATTGCCAATATGCGGAAAGGTGAAGTTGATAATCTGCCCGGCGTAGGACGGGTCGGTCAGAATTTCTTGATAGCCAGTGATCGAAGTGTTGAAGCAAATTTCACCGACCGCGTTTCCGGTTGCACCAATTCCGCGGCCCCAAAACACAGACCCGTCGGCAAGAATCAACGCCGCCGTACTGCCTTCCGGCAGAGTTGCGGGCGTCGTCTTAATTTTCGGCATATGAATGTTCGCCGTTTCGAGGGTTGGCAGCACACACCACACTGATATGTCACGACAAATTGCCGAACCGTACGGTTGCGCGTCAATCGATCATCGGTAAATCGGCGGAGTTCTAAGCAAATCCTGTGCCAGGGTCAAGTAAATTAATCTAAAATTAGTATTTATTATCAGATAGTTATAAATTTCCACAAAGTTGCCATCTTTAAAGGGATCGGGTACCGTTTCTCATTAATCTTTCCGACAGTACAATTTCGGGGCCGGAAATGTTGCGTAACACGCTGAGCGAGTCTCTCAAAGACGCCATGCGCTCGCAGGATAAGGTTGCCATTTCAACCCTGCGCCTGGTCCTGGCGGCGCTCAAGGACAGGGATATCGCAGCGCGCGCCTATGGCAATTCGATCGATCTCGGCGATTTGGAAATTCTTTCAATGCTCGAGACAATGGTCAAGCAGCGGCGCGAAAGCATAAAAATGTACGAGACTGGCGGGAGGAAGGAACTTGCCCAACAGGAACGCGACGAAATCGCTATCATCAAAAGGTTCATGCCTAAGCAGCTCAATGACGGGGAAATCGAAACGGCGGTTATGGCAGCGATCGACGAAGTGGGGGCGGACAGCCTAAAACAAATGGGCAAGGTAATGGCGAGTTTACGCCGAAATCATGCGGGGCAGATGGATTTCGGTAAGGCGGGCGCAATCGCAAAACAGAGACTAGCCTAGCTGGAGAAAAGGCCTCTCCCGGCCGGACGAAGAACGATATTGTGAGGTGGGCCCGATGGCATTTCCGAACAGGCTCTTGGAAGATATTCGCGCGCGGGTCGCACTGGCAAATGTGGTAGGCAAGCGAGTGAAACTGACGCGCAAGGGGCGCGAGCATTCTGGCCTGTGTCCATTCCACAACGAAAAGACTCCCTCTTTCACCGTTAGCGAGGATAAGGGCTTTTATCACTGCTTCGGTTGCGGCGCGCATGGTGACGTTATTTCTTTTGTCATGAATACTGAAGGCCTGTCCTTCCCCGAGACGGTTGAGCGGCTCGCGGCGGAGGCCGGGGTCGAGGTGCCGGTGGAGACAGCGGAAGCGCGCGCCGAGGCACAGCGCAGGGCCAACCTATACGACGTGGTCGAAGCAGCCTGCACCTGGTTCGAAGCGCAGCTGCGTGGACCCACCGGCCAGACAGCGCTGAACTATCTACGCGACCGCGGCCTGCGCGACGAGACCATCGAGCAATTCCGGCTCGGCTTTGCACCAGACAGCGGCGCAGGCCTGACCATCATGCTGAAAGCGAAAGGCGCTACGGAAGAGCAAATCCTCGAAGCCGGGCTGATGCGCCAACCCGATGACGGGCGCATGCCGTACCCATTCTTTCGCAACCGAGTAATGTTCCCCATCGCCGATCGGCGTGGTCGCATAATTGCTTTCGGCGGCCGACTGATGAGTGACGCGAAGGCAGCGAAATACGTCAACTCGCCAGATACGCCGCTCTTTGACAAGGGGCGCAACTTATACAATTTCAACGCCGCGCGACAAGCAAGCTTCGACACCGGCCAGCTCGTCGTGGCCGAAGGTTATATGGATGTAATCGCCCTGTCACAGGCCGGCATAACAGCATCCGTCGCACCGCTTGGTACCGCCCTGACCGAAGATCAAATCCGGGCGCTTTGGCAGTTAGCGGCGGAACCGGTATTGTGCTTCGACGGTGATACGGCCGGTCAACGAGCAGCGGGCCGCGCGGCAGAACGGGTCCTACCGTTGCTGCAGCCCGGCAAGTCGTTGCGCTTCGCACTGCTGTCTCCGGGTGAGGATCCAGACAGTTTGATCGGGCGCCAGGGCGCCAAAGCAATGGGGCAGCTTCTCGAGGCGGCCCAGCCGTTGTCCGAAGTCTTATGGCGGCTGGAGGCAGGCGCCGCGCCGGCGGACACGCCGGAACGCCGCGCCGATTTGCAAGCGCGCTTGACAAAACGGGTAAACGAAATCGTCGAGCCGACAGTGCGCGAACATTACCGCAACGCGATCCGCGATCGCCTGCAGGTCACGTTCCAGGTAGGTAGGAACCGGCGCCGGGGCGTGGTGGCACGCGGCAACTCCGGCGCGCATATCCGAAACCGCATCCAGCAGCAGAACCGACGTGAACAGCAGGCGATTCTCGCCGTCCTTATCAATCACCCGCCGCTACGAGATGTGTTCGACGAAACACTGGTCGACATCGCCTTCGACCCAGACCTCGAACTTTTTCGCCAGAAGCTTCAATTCCTGTTCGCGGGAAACGCCCATCTTGATCTTGCGGCCATTCGGGCCCATTTCTCTAATCCTAGCGACGAAGCATTGCTGGACGGCGTGCTCGACAAACAGGTGATGATATTGGCCCCGTTCGCTGGCCCGAAGACGGGTCTTGAAGATGCCAAACGGGCACTGGAACATCTCATCGGGCGGCGGATACAGGAGCGCCTCAGGCTGGAGGTCGCAGAACTCGGGCGATCAGCAAACGCGTCAGCTGATGAGGCCGGATTGGCGAGGGCCTTTGCGGCTAAACTTGATGCGATTGAGAGCGACCGTCAACTCGAAAATATAGACGAATAATATAATTAACTTATTTTAGGGATTCTGCTCTAATCTATAGTCGCGTGGGGAATTGCGCGTCGAAGACCACTGGAGACCATACTGAATGGCTACAAAAGCAGCGGCAGCAAAAGTCCAGGCTAACGACAATTCGGAAGAGGCTCCCGATGGCCCCTTAATGGATAGGGTCGCGCAGGAAGTCAAAAAGTTGCTAGCAAAGGGCAAGGAGCGTGGCTACATCACCATCGATGAGCTGAACGCGATCCTGCCACAGGACCAGGTGTCTTCGGAACAGATCGAAGACACTATGACGATGCTATCCGAAATGGGCATCAATGTCATCGACGGTGAGGGAAACGAAGACACTCCGTCAGCGACAGAAGAGGCGCCGGCAGCAGCCGGCAATTTGGCCGACGAGGATATCGGTCGCACCGACGACCCAGTGCGCATGTATCTGCGCGAGATGGGGAGCGTCGAGCTCCTGTCACGCGAGGGCGAGATCGCGATCGCCAAACGCATCGAGGCGGGCCGTGACAAGATGATCGACGCACTATACCAAAGCCCGCTTACCATGCAGGCGATTACCCACTGGCACGACGCGCTGACCGAGGGCCGAATGCTGCTACGCGACGTGATTGACCTAGATGCGAGTATAGGCAGAACGCCGGAGGGAGCAGATGGCACAAACCCGGCCGCATCCGATGAATTAGACGAAGATGAAACCCTTGAGGCAGCCGAAGAAAACGACGACGAGGACGACGAGGACGACGAGGACGACGAGGAAGAAGCATCAATGTCCCTCGCCGCAATGGAGCAGGTACTGAAGCCGGACAT
>PBDC01000072.1 GCA_002717185.1 Rhodospirillaceae bacterium | reverse complement strand
TCGAATAGATCGACGCCATCCGGTGATCCCTCAAAACCCTGCGGCCGAGCTGGTACGTAGTCGGTGGCACTGCCGCTGTGGTAGCGTAGCTCTCCGGCACCGAGCGATGTTGTTTCCCGGGCGGCCTCGACTAATGCCGCGCCGTTCACTTCGGTTGCAAACAAATAGCCGCGCCGATTCATTAAGAAGGCATTGTCGGTTTCGTGCGCTAATCGTTCCAAGAGGTCGATGCTATGGTTTGCAAAGGCGGTCATCGCATCGCCCGGACCAGGCCACCAATTGCGGTAGCACTCGGTCGATTTGTCACTGGTGAGTGTTAGCGGGGGGCGCTCGTCAACAAGGATAACATCCGTGAGGCCGTTGCGAACGGCCAGATGAAAGGCAACGGCGATACCGGCGACCCCGGCACCGCAAATCACGATGTTGGCGCTCTCTTGGCTCATAGAGCGCAGGTAACACAGATTACAGATAAAAAGTGAAAAATCGTGTCTATGGGCGTTTTGCTTGGCCGTTATGGGGCGTTAGTTTCGCTTGGTCGTTATTGGGCGTTATAGTTGCGGCTAACGCAAGCGGCGTGCATCGCCGCACTATCAAGGAGCGATACTGATGAAAATGAAGGCCGCCGTCTTGCGCCGTTTCGATGCGCCCCTGCCATTCTCTGAAAGCAAGCCTCTAAGCATCGAAGAAGTTAATCTTGATCCGCCTGGACCAAATGAGGTGATGGTCAAGATAGCTGGCGCCGGGCTCTGCCATTCCGATTTGTCGGTGATGAATGGTGCACGGCCTCGACCAGAGCCGCTGGTTATCGGGCATGAGGGCTCGGGCGAGATCGTCGAAGTTGGCGATGCCGTTACGGACATTCAGGTGGGCGACCACATGGTCTTCCAGTTCAGCCCAAGCTGCGGGCGCTGCCGCAGGTGTATGGAAGGACGGCCCCAGGTTTGCGAGGTCGGCGCAAAAGCCAAGGCAGCGGGCGACTTAATGGGGGGCGGGCGGCGCATCACCGATGCCGACGGCAATCGCATCGCGCATCACACTGGCGTGTCTTGCTTTGCCGAATACGCGGTCGCCGACCGCGGCTCTGTTGTCGTGATCGATAAAGACCTGCCGCTCGATGAGGCGGCGCTTTTCGGTTGTGCTGTCATGACTGGTGTCGGCGCTGTAATCAACACTGCGCGCATCCTACCGGGCGATTCCGTCGCGGTAATAGGGCTTGGTGGTGTTGGCCTGAATGGGATCCTCGGTGCCAAGCTGGCTGGGGCGGAGACGATCATCGCGATAGATATCGCCGACGACAAGTTGGGTCTGGCGCGGCAACTAGGCGCGACGCACACAGTTAACGCCTCGGATACGGACCATGTCGAGCAGGTGCGTGACCTCACTAACGGTGGCGTGGACTACGCTATCGACCTCGCAGGGGTCATTCCAGCAATGAAGACGGCTTACGGAATCACCCGCTATGGCGGTTCGGTGGTGACCGCTGGCCTGTCGCCGTCGACAGCGGAGTTCTCCTTCATCCAGAGTAATCTTGTTTCCGAGGAAAAATCGATCAGGGGAAGCTACATGGGCAGCTGTGTGCCTGTGCGCGATATCCCGCGTTTCATAAGCCTTTACAAGCAGGGCCGGCTACCGGTCGACAAGCTGATCAGCAGTCGGGTGTCCTTGGACGAGGTGAATGAAGGCTTTGATCGGTTGCAAAACGGTGAGACGATCCGACAGATCTGCTTACCGCATGGATAACATGGGGTCATGTCAATGAAGACGATGCAGCAGGCGGTGGGGAATTTGCCGCGCCTCCAAAACCTGATCGACGCGAGCGAATTTGATGCAGTCGTTGCGGTATCACCGGAGAATGTTCTGTACACCGGCGACGCCTTTATCTCGACCATGGTTGATATCCGCGATCGGCTTGCACTGATTATTTGGGCGAAGGAAAAAAACCCGATTTTCGTGCTTTGCCAGGTTGAGGAGGGCTATGTCCGGCAAGAGAGCTGGATCCAAGACATCCGTACATACAAAGAGTTCGTTACCTCACCGGTCGATCTGCTAGCGGAAGTTCTGAATGAATTGGGGCTCGATCGCGGCAAGGGCGGGATCGAGATGGAATATCTCGGCGTCCACTATCACCAGGCGTTGATGAAGATGCTGCCGAACCTGACGCTCGAGGCTTGCGACATGTTGTTTGCCCGAGCCCGCATGATCAAATCTCCACGGGAGCGTGAGATCATGTCTGAGGCTTTCCGCGGAACTGAAAAGGCGTTGATGGAGACCTATGCTGCGACGAAGGTAGGCGACAGCGAACGCGAAATGGCGTTCAGACTATGCGACGGTATAATGCGTTCAGGGGCAGAGAAGGTTGCTTTCTGCCACATAAATTCTGGACCCAATACCGGTTTTCCACACATGGATCCGTCGGGCAATACTGTGAAGCCAGGCGATATCTTAAAGGCCGATACCGGCGGGTTTTATCAGCGCTATTATTCGAATGTCGGCCGCACAGCGAAGATGGGTAAGCCGACCGACGAGGATTTATCCTGGTGGGGGCGGCTGCGCGATATACATCACCGCATTATCGACATGGTGCGTCCGGGCAATACTGGTGCACAGCTTTTTGCGGAGGCGACGCGGCTGCATGATTATCACAAGATCCCGTTTCCCTACGCCCATAACGGGCACGGTATAGGGTTGTTCATTCACGAGCATCCGTTGATCAGCCCGCATGACAATACGCCTTACGAAGCGGGCATGATGACAACGGTCGAAACTCGCGTGCGTTGGGTTGGCCAGGTTGGCTATCACATGGAAGATCTTATCGAAGTGACGGACGGTGCACCGGTCTTGCGGTCCGACTATTTCGACAATGAAAATATTTTCGTCGTCTGAGAGGAATCCGATGTCAGAGCAAATGCCGGCCCTGAGCCTTGCCGCCGTTCCCGGCCGCCGTAAAGCGACCCTGGAGTTGGCTGCTGAAATAGAACGGCGAGGTTTTACAGGGATCTATTGTCCCAGCATGTTCGACGGGCTGGCGCTCTGTCAGGGCATCGCATTCGCTACCAAAGAGATCCCATTCGGAACCTCTGTGACACCGATTTACACGCGGCCGGTGCTCGACTATGCCCATACGACCGCATTTATACATGAGGTTTCCGGAGGACGGTTCAGCTTCGGCATCGGCATCAGTCACGGCCCGTCGATGGCACGAATGGGGAAGAGCCTGGGCAAGCCACTGACGGACACGCGAAACTTCGTAGCAGAGTACAACGCGGTGGATCGGATCGGTGAGAAGCCACCACTTGTACTGGCGACCTTACGCAAAAAAATGATCGCACTGTCGGCGGAGGTCGGTAATGGCATGGTGTTCGCTAATGGCGCTCGCTCCCATATGAGTGAGTCGCTGGCGGCGCTGCCGAACAACAAGCGTACGGACGACGCGTTTTACATTGGCAACATGATTCCAACCTGCTTTTCCGAAGATATCGAGGCGGCCAAAGCGGTCAATCGGCGTACCCTTACCAGCTATGTCCAACTGCCAAACTACCAGAACTATTGGCGTGAAGCGGGTTACGTCGAGGAAATGGATGCCATAGCGGCCGCCGTTGAAGCGGGTGAAACTAAGCGGATCCCGGAGCTGATGAGCGATAAGTGGCTTGCCGATACGACCCTTTTTGGGTCTGTGTCCGACGTGATGGACGGTGTTGCGGCCTGGCGCGAGGCTGGCATTCGTACGCCGATCCTCGTGCCATCCTCCGCGGCGGGCAATCAGATGAAGGCGCTTGAAGAGATGTTTGCCGCCTACGCTTGATAACTGGCTATTCGCGCGCCTCGCGCAGAGTAATTAGCTTCACTGCGCCGGTCGCCAAAACGCCTGCGTTGATCTAAACCTGTGGGTCTGAGAGAAGAGGAATTCCATGGCGAACGGCAGCGAGTTGGTGGTTTCCGCCATTCAAATTACTGCGGTGGATGGCGAATTGGCAGCGACGCAGGAGAAGGTATCCCGGCTACTCGATCAGGCGGGGGAACGCGGGTCGGACCTCGTCGTCCTTCCAGAAGTTTGGACCGGTCTAGCTTACAGCGAAAGCGAGTTGTACCGAGAGACAGCGGAGACGATCCCTGGTCCCAGTACCGACTTGCTGGCTAAGAAGGCAAAAGAGTATGGCATGTATGTGGTCGGCTCGATCTATGAGCGTGGGAACGATACCTTCTATAATTCTTCGCCGCTGATCGATCCACTAGGTCACATCGTTGGAAAATATCATAAAACCCATCTGTTTGACGCCCCAGACCGGGTGGATATCAAGAGCGGTATTCGTGAATCCGATAAGGTCAAGGCGGGTGACGAACTGCCTGTTTTCGATACGGGTATAGGCAAGATAGGAGTGTCTGTCTGTTCGGACTTGCGCTTTCCTGAGGTTTATCGTGTCTTGAGCCTGAAGGGCGCGCAAATCATCGTCTGCGCTTCAGCCTTCCTCAGCCCGCGTTTTGACCATTGGGAATTTTTCTTGCGCGCGCGTGCTGCGGAAAATCAGGCCTTCGTTGTCGCCTCCGGCCAGTATGGCACGGAGCCTAAATCTGGTATCGGCTTCGTTGGCCGCAGCATGATTGTCGATCCGTGGGGTGTGGTCATTGCCACCGCGCCAGATACCGAGTGCTGCATCACGGCGACGATCGACCTGGACTTTATAGACGAAATTCGCGGTCGCTATCCGTTAATGGACCAGCGCCGGCCATCGCTATATGGAATTATCGGCGAGGAAGGCCGCTAAGGGGAGGAACGACGCATGCTGATCGCCTGCGAAAATATCGACCGTCTGCAATGCATGGAACTGCAGGGTCGGGCACTGCCACGCGGCGTCAAGGCGGTGTTGTACGACCTTGCACGCTCCGTGCATGACGAGCCACTCGTCTTGGCAGCGGCCCGCATACTGAACGAAGGGCCGCAGCATATCGGAATTGTGACGGGAGCTGCGGTACCGAACCATATGCCGGTAGGTGAAAATGATGGGCCTTACGGGGCGGTGGTATTGGCACGCGCGCTCATTCGCTTAGGCCATTCGGTATCGATCTACACCGATGGTATGGCGGCGCCGCCGCTACAGGCACTGATCGCGCATTACGCAATCAGCGTACCAATCGTAGAACTGGAGATGAACGACATCAATCAGCAGGCGGTAATCGCGGAGGATGTGGATGTCGCTGTGGCGATTGAGCGGCTGGGCGGCAATCCGAACGGTATTAACTACGGTGCGACGGGGGTCTCGCGGGCGGAATTTCGCTGCAATGTCGACCACATCTTTCGGAGTTCGACTGAGCTAAGAAAGCCGACCCTCTCTATTGCCGATGGTGGTAATGAGATTGGATTTGGCAAGATCTACGATGCTCTCTGTGCGCGAATGCCAGAATACAACTACAAAGAAAGAACACCTTGTGGTGGAGGGGTATACAGTACCGTGCCCACCGACGTTTTGGTTGTTGCGACCTCGTCGAATATTGGCTGCTACGGCGTCGTGGCGGCACTCGCTTTGTTACGGGGAGACCTTTCGCTCTGCCACACGCCCGAAGAGGAGCGGGAATTGGAATATATAGGAATTGGGCTCGGATTGACTGATGGTGGCTCGGGGCGCCAGGTCGCGGCTGTCGACGGTGTTCCAGTGGATGATAATGCAGCAATCGTTCACCTGATGCGGAGTTCGGTCGAACGCGTGCTGCAGGATGTGCCGGAGCGGCCATTCTAAATTAGAGCATTTTTCGGATGATGTCGTAGATGCCGTATACCAGGATACCGCCTGCGGCACCTGCAGCGGCGAAGGCGACGCCAGCCATTACGGAAGATTCTGCGGGTATGTAACCTGCGTAATGTAGAACTGCCACTATCGCTATACCCGCCGCGGCACAGGCGCCGCGTCCGGCTCCGGCTCTGTTCGGTTTTAGGAAAATGGACTTTACATCTTTGATGCGTGGGGCTTTCGTCATCGTGGTAGGGGTCCGGGTTTTCTCAGAAGATAGTTATTTGTACGGCGGTGAGTAGGTGCTGTCGTGGTGCAGGCACACCCAGCTGTCTTTATCGTATATGCCATTTTCGTTCTGTAAAACATCGCTGATCAAAATAGGTCTGCGCGCTGCCCCATCGACTAAACTAAACGCTCACGCTTCAATGTCAGCGCATACTTTGTTGGAGAATGTCCAGTGGATGTATGAACTGGTTACCGGCCGGGCTTCTCCCATCGGCGCACGCGGTCTAAGATCACTGCCTGGTTCCGTTGTTCAAAGAGAGTGCAGCACCGCAGCCCTGTCTTTCGCAGAATGAGTGGATGGTTCCCCCTCGGGCGCCAGCGTTGTCTTTGCATAGTGTAGAGAAATTCCATGTACAGATTGGGTATCGATGTCGGTGGAACTTTTACCGATTTCACGTTGCTAAACGGCGAGACCGGTGTTGCGACCCACTACAAAGCACCTTCAACGCCACACAATCCCGCAGCATCCATTGGTGCTGGCATTCCCGAGATCCTTGCGGCAGCAAATACAGATGGCGCAGCCCTTCAGTTCCTCGGGCACGGTACAACAGTCGCTACTAACATGGCGATCGAGCGCCGGGGCGCACGTACGGGGCTTGTCACCACCAACGGTTTCAGGGACGTGATAGAGGTTGGCCGTCAACTGCGCCCACATCTCTACGACTATGCTCAGACAAAACCAAAACCGTTGGTGCCACGGCGCCGGCGCCATGAGGTCGATGAACGATTGACATACGATGGTGCAGTCAAATCGGCGTTCTCAGACGAGTCGGCGGCGCATGCTGCGGCAGCACTCGCTGAATCGCAGGTTAAAGCGGTCGCAGTCTGCTTCCTGCACAGCTATCGCAAACCGGAACATGAGCGTCGCATGCGGACGATCCTTCAGTCTGCCTTACCCGACGCTTATATTAGCCTCTCCTCAGATGTGTTGCCGGAGTTTCGCGAGTACGAACGCATGTCGACAACGGCGCTGAACGCCTATCTCGGTCCGGCTATGGCGAGTTATTTGGAGGCGTTCTTTGAGACCGTGACGGCACTGGCTCCTCAGATTGAGCCCTACACGATCCACTCAAACGGCGGGCTGATGACCGCGGCAACGGTGCGCGACTACCCGGTGCGGACCTGCCTGTCTGGTCCTGCGGCCGGGGTCGTTGGAGCTTCGGAGACTGCCCGGTCAGCCGGTCATGCGCATATCATTACCTATGATGTCGGTGGTACCAGTACGGATATCTCCGTTGTCCGGGATGCGAAACCAACCTTTACGTCGGATCGGCAGGTTGCCGGTTTTCCGGTGCGCACCCCGATGCTCGATATCCATGTAATCGGCGCGGGCGGCGGCAGCATCGCATGGTTGGACGATGCAGGTGGACTAAAGGTGGGGCCGCGCAGTGCCGGCGCTGTACCGGGACCGGTTGCCTACGGGCTGGGCGGACAAGAGCCGACACTGACTGATGCAAACCTCGTGCTGGGTCGTCTCAATCCGCACGGCCTGTTGGAAGGTGCCATGCCAATCGATGCCGCGGCTGCTAAGGGTGCGATCCAAACTAATATTGCCAAGCCGCTCGGGCTGAGCATCGATGCCGCGGCGAACGGAATGCTTGAAATCGCTGTCGCTAATATGAGCCGGGCAATCCGCGCGGTGACGACGGAGCGCGGCTATGATATGAGCGATTTCGCGTTGTTCGCCTATGGCGGTGCTGGGCCGTTGCACGCAGCTGATTTGGCGGTCGAATGCCGCATTCCACGGATCATTGTGCCGGAAGCACCGGGCACGATGTGCGCAAGGGGAATTCTTCTTTCGGATATTTTGCATGATCTAGTTGGCAGTATCATCGCGCCGGCGGATGTCGCCGGCTGGGACCGTGTCTGCGCATTGTTCGACGAATTGCGCAGTGAAGGCGAGACGCGCTTGTCGCGTGACGGGGTCGCGCCGGCGGATCGTTTCTATCGCTATTTTGTAGATGCCCGATATGTCGGTCAGAACCACGAAGTCCGCGTGGCAATGGACACCATAGATACGGACAAATTTGAGACCTTCCTTAGCGGCTTTGCCAATCGTCACACTCAGGAATATGGCTACGACATTCCCGACCGGGCGGTAGAAACTGTGAATTGCCGTGTTCAGGCGATCGGACGCGTCGTCCGGCCTGAGGCGCAAGTCATGGGCCGGTCGGGCCGTATAGCTAACGCCTTAACGGCCCATCGTTTGATCAACCTGTCGTCGGCTTGGGTGAAAACGCCGGTGTATAGACGCGATGAATTGCCGCTTGGCGCAGAGATCGCCGGACCAGCGGTTGTCGAGGAGATGAGTGCGACGACGATCGTCTTGCCGGACCAACACGCTGCGGTGGACGACCAGGGCAACGTCATTATTGAGACAGGATTATGAGTAAAACTTTCGACCCGGTGGCCGTTGAGGTCTTCAGCAATCGATTGCTATCGATTACCGAGGATATGGGTAACACGCTGATCCGCTCCTCCTTTTCGACGAATATCAAGGAACGACGTGATTGCTCTGTTGGGTTGTTCGATGCAAGCGGGCGATTGATTGCACAGGCGTCTCACGTGCCACTGCATCTGGGCTCGCTGATGGGCGGTGTGAAAGCGGTTCTGGACACCTATTCGACACAGGAGATGGATGCGGGGGACGCCTTTATCTGCAATGATCCTTATCTAGCTGGCGGGACTCACATGCCCGATATCTCAATTGTCTCACCCGTAGTCATCGACGGTGCGGTACGTTTCTTCACCGCCAACATCGCACACCATTCCGATGTCGGAGGCGCGGTACCAGGGTCGATCTCGGGGTCGGCCCGGACGGTCTTCGAGGAAGGTGTTCGCATCCCGGCAATTCGGGTCGCCGAAAGGGGAGTAATTAGTGACGATGTAATGCGACTGATTTGTAGCAATACCAGGGAGCCGGAAGAGCGCGCCCTTGACCTGCAGGTTCAGATAGCAACGAACGCCCGGGGCGCGGTATTGTTAGAGGAATTGGCCGACCGGAAGGGACTCGAGCAAGTGCAGTCCGCAGTCGGCGATCTACTAGCCTATACGGGGCGACGCCTGCGAAACCGCATCGCACAATTAACTGATGGGTCGTATTGCTGCACAAGCTATCTTGACGATGATGGGCAAGGCGGAGACCCGGTGCCGATCACGGTAACGGCGCACGTTAATGGAGAGGCGCTGACGCTGGATTTTGAAGGCACAAGCTCACAGGCGCGCGGCGCTATGAATGTGCCAGAAAGCGCGCTACGGGCCACAGTTTATTATTCGGTCAAGACTTTGCTGGACCCGAACTTGCCACCCAATGGCGGTATGTTCGAGGCGATCGAAATCGCTGCCCCGGAAGGGAGCCTCGTTAATCCTCGCCATCCGGCCGCGGTTGGCGCACGCAGCATTACCTGCAACAAGGTGGCACGGGCAATTTTTGGCGCATTTGCGCCGTTGCTGCCGGATAAGGCGGTCATGGCAGCTGGTCACGACTCGATCCCTGCCATCGTCTTCTCCGGAGAGCGCCGCGGTGGGGCCGGTCCTTTCGTTTATTTGGAGACGGTGGGTGGCGGTTCCGGAGCGCGGTGGGACTCTGATGGGATGGATGCGGTGCACGTGCATTTGACTAATACGTCGAACCTGCCGGCGGAAGCACTAGAGCATGAATACCCGTTGCTAGTTGACGAGTACGCACTGGTGCCCGATTCCGGTGGGGCTGGCGCTCGGCGAGGCGGCGTTGGGATCGCCCGGCAAATCAGCGCCATGCAGGACGACATCATCTTTTCAATCCGCTCAGATAGCCATGTCATTGGTGCTCCTGGTGTCTTCGGTGGAAAAGAGGGTGGTACCGCGGATCTCATCCGCAACGCGGACGGACAGGATCGTGAGTCGTTGACGTCGAAGGTCTCGCATATCGAATTGCGAGCGGGTGACTCGATGAGGTTAGAGACCGCAGGCGGTGGTGGTTATGGCACCCCGGAAGCGCGTGCGCTTGACGCACTCGGGATCGATCTACGAGACGGATTGGTATCAAAAGAAAGGGCGGTCCAGGATTATGGGGCCGATAGGGTCAGCAGTGCCTTGGCTGAAACGGAAGGAGAGAGGGAATGACGGAGCCGCTGGTCAAGCTTGACTTCGACGATCGTGGCGAGGTCGGACGGGTCGCCTGGGTGATATTCAACAACCCAGCCAAACGCAACGCGTTGGGGTTGGCGGGTAAGGAACTTTTCGTCGAAGTAATGGCTAGCCTGAAACATGACGAAAGTCTGCGTGCTGTGGTTATCACCGGGGCGGGGGATAAATCCTTCGTCGGTGGCACCAATATCGCAGAGATGGCGGAATTTGACCTCTCCCAGGCGGAGAACTCTGCCACCTGGACGCACCGTGTATGTGATTCCGTGCGGCAATGCCCTGTGCCAGTGATAGCGCGGATCAACGGCTATTGCTTCGGCTCGGGTATGGAGATTGCTGCCTGCGCCGACATGCGCGCTTCCGCTGATCACGCCAAATTTGGCATGCCGGAGACGCGACACGGTATCCCGTCGGGCATGGAAGCCTCCGTGCTGCCGCGCCTTATCGGCTGGGGAAAGGCCTGTGAACTGGTGCTGACTGGTGACCATATCGATGCCGAAGAAGCCTATCGCATTGGTTATCTGGAACGGCTGGTACCAATGGCTGAACTAGACGATGCGGTGGAGCGTTGGGTTAACTCGCTGTTGGTCTGCGGACCGCGCGCGGTCCGCATCCAGAAGCGTTTAATTATCGACTGGGACCGCATGTCGCCGACCGATGGGGCTAGGGCGGGAATCCAAGCCTATGTCGATGCCTACCGAACGGATGAGCCAAAACGGCTGATGACCGCATTCGTGAACCGAAAACGGTAAAGTGTTCTAAGCTGCCTGCTCTGCTGTCATCTCTTCGCCGGCGACCGTGGTACGGCGCATGTCGCGGCGCTCGCTTAGGTCATCAAAGGCGCGGACCCGATGCATTGCCTGGCGATTGTCCCACATGACGAAGTCGTATTGCTTCCATTGATGCGTGTAGACAAATTCCGGGCGGGTCGCGTCTTCCGTCAAATCCTGGATGAGGATGCGGCCCTCCGGCGTCGGCCAGCCGATAATCTTTCCGATATGGGCCGACAAATAAAGAGATTTGCGTCCAGTAACAGGATGGGTGCGGACGAGTCGTTGGCGCACTGGCTTGAAGTTAGCCGTTTCCTCTTCGGTTAGCCCCTCGAAACCGAGCTTGCCGCGGGAGTATAAGAGCGAATGTTCGCAGACCAGGTCTTCAATCCGGCCCTTGGTCTTGTCGTCGAGTGCGTCGTAGGCAGCGCGCATGTCGGCAAACTCCGTGTTACCACCCTGTGCCGGCACAATACGACCCGACAGCAGAGAAAATTTTGACGGCACAGCGCGAAAGGAGCTGTCTGAATGCCAAAGGCGATTGCCGAGTCCGAACATACGTATTCGATCGTCCTTGGCCAGCAGCTTGTGGTCTTGGTCCAGGTTTGAGACATCAGCCATTGCCCCATCAATGCGTCGCTCCTCGGCTTTTTGGATGTTGCTCACATTGCCGGGCATTTCGAGTTCACCGAAATTGCGTGAGAACGCCTTTTGCTGATCGTCGGTGAAATTTTGATTGTGGAACACTAATACGGCGTACTCGTCCATGCCCGCTTCAATTATTGCCGCCTCTTCAGGCGTTATAGGCTTGGTGAGGTCTATGCCATCGACTTCACCGCCGATGGTGGGATGGAGAGGTCGGATGGAGATTGCCATCTTGGTTTCCTGCCGAAATTGGTGCGTAATCCCCTAAATTTAACGTCTAGATGTAATTTCGTCACGTCCCGCTAAATTTTGGTTCTCGCTTTTCCTTAAAGGCAGCGACGGCTTCTTTGTGGTCAGCCGTTCGTCCGAGCGGTACCAATCGTGTGGCCTCGCCATCGAGAGCGGTTAGAAAGTCCTGCTCAAGCGCGTCGTTCAAGTTGGCTTTCATTTCCCGGAGCGCCAACCTTGGCCCTTTGGCCAACTT
Source organism: Rhodospirillaceae bacterium (assembly GCA_002717185.1). The sequence goes on along the minus strand of PBDC01000072.1, from coordinate 18,378 downwards.
CGTAGCCAGCGCCCAAGCCTCCGCTTGCAGATCCCCGTCGGGTACCACACGATTAACGAGACCAATTTTTTCACAGCGCTCAGAATCGACCCGTTCCGCTGTGTACATCAGCTCTCGGGCTTTCGCGGTGCCGACCAAGTTGGTGAGCAGCCAAGCGATGCCGTAATCGCCGCTCAAACCCACCCTAGCGTAGCCTGTGCTGATGAAAGCGGATGTTGCCGCGATGCGAATGTCGCAGGCGAGAGCAATTGATAGGCCTGCTCCCGCGGCGGGCCCGGGTAGGGCGGCGATCGTTGGCTTAGGGGAATGATGCAGTAAACCGGTTAGGGTCCGCTGACGTTCCTTTAGCTGCACGACCTTCTCTTCGATGGTCATTTTTACCTTGGGCGTAGATTGTGCCATGCCCTTAACGTCGCCACCGGCGCAAAAGGCAGTACCTGCGCCGGTGATCAGCAGCGCACCGACATCGGGATCTGCGCCCCGTTCCTTGATCATGGTCCGCAGGGCGGGCGTCAAGTTGTCGGACAATGCGTTGCGTGCGTCGGGTCGGTTCAGCGTGATCAGTGCTACTCCGTCGCTTACCTGGCACAGCAGCTGGTCAGTGCCGGTGTCAATCATAGTCATGTTGGGAGCCTATTCTGGCGCAGTGTTCTTGAAACTATCGCGTTCGGCGACCTTGTCGAAATAAGCCTTGAGTCCTGAGGCGTTGGCGACCGCTTCCTGTCCCTCAGGGAAGAGCTGCGTAGCATTGAGGATCGGCATCAGAAAGCAATCGGCCATCGAAAAATTCGATGAGCCGAGATAGCCTTCGGACACGGCGCTCTCCAGCATGGCGAACATCCGTGGGAAGCGTTTCAAAGCGCGGTCGATCTTGGAACGCACGACATTGCCGTCCTCGTCCTTGTGGAAGACGTATTCGACAACGTAATTGCGCATTAGCAGCTGATCCACGCCCATCGCAGTGGCAGCAATCCAGCGGTTGATGGGTGCAGCTGCCCGAGGGTCGGTTGGCACCAGGGATGGGCCGTCAAAAGCAGTGTCAATATAGCGTGCGATTGCCTGGGATTCGCAAAGCTCAAGCCCGTTATGCCTCATGACAGGAACCTGCCCCTGTGGGTTAATCGCTTTAACCGCGTCCGAATGCGGCATCTCAGCAATGTTTTCGTGTGGCACGCCTTTTTCCTCAGCGCACATGCGGACCGTACGGACGAAGTTCGAGCGCGGGATACCAATAATTTCCAATGTCATTTGTTAGCTCCGTGGTTGAAGGTTTGGTGCTAAGCTTAAGGGCCGACAAACGTTGACGCTAAGCTTTATTGTGTTAGTCCTAGCTAGGAGTTGGGCTTTGCGTCGCTCAGGAATTCGTCAAGAATTTGGTTGAAAAGTGCCATTTCCTCGACCTGAGGCATGTGAGCGCTTTCTTTGAAGGTGACGAGGCGAGCGCTGGGAATGTGCTCGGCTAAGTATCGGCCGCCGCCGTATCGCTGCTTTTTGTCGTGGAGGCCTTGAAAAATCAGGGTCGGGCAATTCACTTTTGGCAGGATTTCACGATGGTCGAGCGTCATCATCGAGCCGGTATAGCTTTTGAAGACGAAGAGTGGCCAGTCTAGTGCCTGTTCCAGTACCGAATGTTCCACGGCAGGGCCAGGGTCTTTATAAAAAAGAAATCTCTCGCACAGTTTGGCATAAGCTTGGGCGATGTGGGTACCTTGGTTGGCTGTCTGTTCCTCCCACCAGGTGGTGAACTCGTCCGAAAACCCACCTTCGTCACCCCGGTCCCCTGTGTACCAGGGAGACCCGCTAACTAGAACCATCCGATCAACGAGCTCAGGCCTCCGATGCGCAGCGAGAAGAGTCACATGGCAACCGATGCCATGCCCCACTAGCATCGCAGGCGCAATTGATAGAGTTTCGACCAAGGCGCAGAGATCATCGACTGCCTGGTCAACGCCATAAGAGCAGCGGGGCCGGTCGGATCGCCCGGTGCCCCTCCAGTCATACGTTATAGTCCGGTACTTGGAGCTTAGTGCCGCTGCCTGATGTTCCCACATCTTTCGGGTCTGGATCCCGGCTGAGGTGAAGATGATCGCTTTACCATCCCCGAAATCTTCGCAGTAGAGATCTACATTCGGTGCGACCTCGTATTTTGGCATGCGTGCCTCTTACTTCGTTGAAGTTGCGAATGGATCTCAGTTTATAATAATCGATGAACGCAAATATCATTCAGCGTATTTTGCACTTGCCTGCGGGTTGAACGTCAACTTTATAAGCAAGAGAGTGAACGTCATAAACATCTTGATCATACCTAGTCCGAAACCTGGATACGGACGAAGGGTGCGACGCCCTTGCAGATTGCGGGCATTGGTTTGTGTGAAGAAGGTTAATTGAGCTAGCGAAAGTCGGAAACATCAAGGTACTTTCGGGGCCCGTATGTCTCAGTGCCATGGAAACTGGTATGACTGGTGTTGCAAAGCAACAGGACCAGGAGGGTAGACATGGGCCGGCGCATAGTTGACCTGTCAATTTACCTGGAAAACGACATCATTTCGGACCCCGACGGGTACCAGCCGAAGATCGAATACGTAAATCACCAGGATTCGGCCAAGGACGTTACCGCCTTTTTCCCTGGTATGACCGAAGCGGAGTTGCCGGAGGGGCAGGGCTGGGCATTGGAATGGGTACATGCAATGACCCACAACGGGACCCATCTTGATGCGCCGTACCATTTTCACACCACGATGAACAAGGGCGAGCGGGCGATTACCATCGACGAGGTGCCGCTTGAGTGGTGTTTCAATCCGGGCGTGAAACTTGATTTCCGGCAGTTCGAGGATGGTTATGTGGTGACCGCCTCAGATGTAGAAGCGGAGCTGGCGCGGATAGGGCACAACTTGAACCCATTTGATATCGTCGTCGTCAACACGGCGGCCGGTGCTGCCTATGGCCGTGAGGATTACGTGGCGACGGGTTGCGGCATGGGGCGAGAAGCCACGATCTATTTATTGGAACGAGGCGTTCGCGTCACTGGCACTGATGCCTGGAGTTGGGATGCGCCTTTCATTCATACCAAGAAAAAGTACGCCGAGACGGGTGACGCGGGTCTTATCTGGGAAGGCCACCGAGCCGGCATGGAAATTGGCTACTGCCATTTGGAGAAGTTGCACAACCTTGAAGCCCTCCCGCCTTTCGGTTTCACTATCGCCTGCTTCCCCTTCAAGATTCGTGCTGCGTCGGCTGGCTTCACTCGGGCGGTGGCGATCTTCAATGAGTAGGGCACAATCTTGACCACATCGCAGGACGACATCTTGATCGTTGGGGCCGGCATTGCCGGGCTTACTTTGGGGCTTTGCCTTCAGGAAAAGGGTATCCCCTGTCGTATCTTGGAAAAGGCTCCCTCAATTCAACCACTCGGCGTGGGGATAAACGTGTTGCCGCATGCGACGCGCGTGTTACACGCACTCGGTCTGGGACCAGCACTCGACGCGACTGGTGTTCGCACTGCAGAAGCGGGTTTTTTTAACCGTTTTGGGCAGCTGATCTTTACTGATCAGCTGGGCACTGATGCCGGATACGAGACGCCGCAATATTCGATCCATCGTGGCGATTTACAGCGGATATTAGCGGACGCCTTCGTCACCCGCGTCGGGGCGGACCGGTTGGTCGAAGGGGTTACCTGCCTCGGGGCTGTGGCTACTGGCGATAGGGTCAAACTGTCGCTTGAGGACGTCGAAGGCAGACCTTTGCCGCCACTTGCCGGGCATGCCGTCGTTGCCTGCGATGGCATCCACTCGAACCTCCGCAAGCAGCTTCATCCGGACGAGGGGTTGCCACGTTATTCGGGCTACAATATGTGGCGCGGTGTAACAGTGTGGCCACGTATCCTGACGGGGGCAACAATGATCCGGGCCGGCTGGCTTGAGACGGGAAAGATGGTCATTTACCCGATACGCGATGCTGTTGATGGCAGGGGCAACCAACTGGTCAATTGGGTCGCCGAAGTTTCGAGGCCTCTGCTGAAACAACCGCGTGACTGGAACAAGCCCGGCCGGTTGGAGGATTTCATCGACGTTTTCGCCGATTGGCGTTTTGAATGGCTGGACGTGCCAGGATTGATCCGAGGTGCAGAGGTCATCCTGGACTTCCCGATGGTCGACCAAGATCCGCTGCCATTCTGGACTAGGGGTTGCGTGACCTTGATGGGAGATGCCGCGCATCCGATGGTGCCGCGCGGCTCGAACGGTGCAGGGCAGGCGATCCTCGATGCGGAATGTCTCGCAGCGCTTTTGGCCGAGGGACGAGAGCCCGAAGACGCTTTTGCTATTTACGAGGCACGGCGTCTGGAGGCGACCTCCAAGGTCGTCCTCATCAATCGCGTTGCGCCGCCGGACATCATTATTAAAGAAGTGATAGAGCGAACCGGCGACCGTCCCTTTGATGATATAGATGCAATCATCAGCCAAGATGAGCTAGCGGCCTTCCAACAGCAATACAAAGAGGTCGCGGGCTACGACCTTGCGACACTACATGAAAAGGCTGCGGTAAAAGGCTAGTCGGCATTGCTTTCAGCCCGGATACTGGTCCGCTCGAATGGCAAGAGCTGATGCCTGGAGATGCTGGCACGTACCGTCTGCCATAGGTTCCCGGAATTTCCGAATAGCAAGGTTAAGCGATGAGAGATCTACCTAAATCCTGCGACTATTTGGTGATCGGCTCCGGCGCTGCCGGTGCCGTCATGGCGGCACGGCTGTCGGAAAACCTAAACGTTTCGGTTGTATTGTTGGAGGCGGGACCAAAGGACCAGTCGGTATTGTCGCGCCTGCCGGGTCTTGGTTTTGCTGTCGGTGCACATCCCAAGTTCAACTGGGGCTTCGTGACAGAGCCGGTACCGAGCATGGACGGCCGCAACTTGGTCTTTCTGCAGGGCAAGATGATTGGCGGGTCGAGCAGTATCAACGGGATGATTTATACACGGGGTCATTTGCGAGAGTACGATATCTGGCGTCAGATGGGTTGCGAGGGATGGGCATCTGAGGATGTGCTGCCCTATTTCAAACGTTCGGAAGGCAACGAGCGTGGCGAGGGCCCCTGGCATGGCGGTGGGGGGCCTGTAAAAGTGCGGTCTGCGCGGCCAGAACTGCCGATCTGTGCGGCCTTTTTGGAAGCGGCCGAAGCGGCAGGATATCCAGTGCTGGACGACCTGAACCGGGATACAGTCGATGGGTTTGGCTATTATGACATCAATGTGGGGCGGGGTCGGCGCATGAGTTCCGCGCGGTCATATCTGGGACCGTCGGCGGGGCGCTCCAATCTGACTGTTATACCTTACGCGATGGCGTTACGTTTGCGGTTCAATAAAGGTCGAGCTTGCGGAGCTGATGTATCGGTCCGGGGCCAAGTACGTTCGATCGAAGTCGAGCGGGAAATCATCGTGTCCTGTGGTGCGGTGAAGTCGCCGCAACTTTTGATGCTGTCTGGGATTGGGCCGGCGGATCAGTTGCACTCACATGGCATTCCCGTACTACATGATTCTCCAAAAGTAGGGCAGGGGCTGCAAAATCATGTCTGCTACCGGCCGCAGTATCTCTGCAACGCGCCGGTGACCGCCAGCGGCCAGTTGGAGCCCTTGAATGTGCTGAAGGCAATTGTGCGTTACGGGATTTCGCGCAGCGGCCCCTTTGCGGAGAGCTATGCGCCGGCCGGCGGTTTCTTTCGCACCGATCCTGCGCTTGAGGTGCCAGACGCGCAGGTGGTCCTACTTTCCGCTTTAGCGCCGACCAATGTGAGCGGCAGCCGCTTTCGCATCCGAGATCTATTGCCACAGCAGCACGGTTTTGGCATGACGATCTATCAGGGCTCTCCGCACAGCCGTGGCGCAGTGACATTGCGGTCGGCTGATCCGATGGATGCGCCCAAAATCGACCCGGGCTATTTTGCCGATCCGCGTGATATGCAAGTGCTATTGAAGGCTGTAGGCAAGATGCGGGAGATGATCCGCCAGCCGCCGATTGCGCGTTACATTGAGCGTGAGGTTACCCCCGGCGACCATGTGCGGAGTGAAGATGCTCTAATGGCGGACATCCGCCGCAATGGTGCCACGGCCTACCACCAGTGCGGTACCTGCGCGATGGGACCGGACGAAGACGCAGTGCTTGACCAGGAGCTTCGCGTGCGCGGGGTAAAAGGGTTGCGGGTCGTGGATACTTCGATTATGCCTCGAATTCCGAATGCGGCCCTTCACGCGCCCACACTTATGATTGGTGAAAAGGCGGCTGCACTGGTTCGGGAAAGTTATCCAAACTGCTAACGGCGGCACGCAAGCCCGAAATTTTTACATTGATACTTCGGTGTCGGTCCGCTGGGGAACCGTCAAGGTCTGGAAAATCGAACGCGGCTATCGGCTTCGGGGTGTGCGAGAAACCAGCCGCTCCCCCGGCACGTCTCGCGCGAGCCAACCTACCAGCGCTGCATTTACCTCGAGCGGTTTTTCTACGTCATCCAGTGACCGCTTTCGATCGTGTGTTCGGTTATGTTCGTGCATAGCGCTCGTATCAGTTCAGCTGCAGGCATGTGCAAGGACCGCGTCTGGCACTAATATCAGTAAGACTTTTTTAGTGGGGAATAACGCAACGTGGCAAAAGCATTCGAAGGGGTTCGGATTGTCGACTTCACTCAGGTGCTGTGCGGTCCTATGGCGACCGCGCAGTTGGCGCTTCTCGGCGCTGAAGTGATCAAGATCGAACAGCCGGTAGTTGGGGACCAGATGCGGATGCTATCCGCGCGCGATCAGTGGGAGGAGACCCGGTGCAGCCCCGCCTTCATGGGAGTGAATTACGGAAAGCGGTCGATCACGCTCAACCTCAAAGCGCCCGAGGCCAAGGAAATCGTCACACGTTTGGTGACAGGTGCCAACGCCATTGCAGAGAACTTCAAGCCCGGGGTTCTTGACCGGCTTGGCTTCGGCTACGAATGGGCCCAGAGCATCGAGCCCGCAATCGTCTATCTTTCGATCTCTGGTTTCGGCCAAACGGGGCCGCTTAGTGGTGCCGGTGCCTATGACGGAGCGATACAGGCCATGTCCGGCATGATGTCCACGACGGGCACGCCGGAACTTGGACCATTGCGCGCAGGTTTTCCGCTGGCCGACATGACGACGGGTATGAATGCAGCCTTTGCATTAGCGAGCGGTCTCTACCGGCAGAAGGCGACGGGCGAGGGTCAGCATCTCGACCTGGCAATGACCGACTCGATGCTGTCGCTGATGAACTATTCTGTTTGCCGTCTCGCGGTGGCCGGCGATGAGCCGGAGTTATTGGGGAACAACTCACCTAGTTTTCAAGCAACATCGAGCGTTTTCACGACGCAGAATGGTCATCTGAGCATTGCAGTCTTCACCGATGCGATGGCGTTGCGCCTGTGTGATGCACTTGATCACCCGGAATGGAAGGACGACCCCAAGTGGAACACCATGCAAGGTCGCCGCGACCACTTCGACGAGCTCCAGGCAATCCTGAATGAAATTCTGGCGCAGAAGACGACGGAAGTATGGCTAGAAATCATGGAACGTGAAGGCGTACCAGTATCGCCTGTCAACACGCTGAAGGAGGCGGTTTATAGCGAGCAGGTGACGCAGCGCAATTTTCTGATCGACCTACCAGCACCGACCGGTATTGATGGTTCCGTGCAGTTGCCCGGAACATCCTTCATCGCGTCAGAGGGTACCCCTGGCACCAACCGGACCGCGCCGCGGGTCGGCGAGCAAACGGAAGAAATCCTGGCGGAATACGGCTTCAGCGATACGGAGATCACAGGTTTCCACAATCGCGGTGTGGTTTAGGTGAAGCTTACTCCGCAGTCACGGGCGGGCGGCCGTTCTCGTCGAATACACCGACGCGGTAAGTGCCCCCTGGATTTCCGTTGACGTTGTAGCTGAAGTATTGAACGTCAGTGGTGGGTACGCCAAAACTTCGTGTGACTGTGCATCCGTCCTCGTCTTCTTCGTTCTGCCACATACGCAGCCAAGTAAGAACGTCTCCGCCGCGTTCCAGAAGACCGGCGTCATGAGCTTCTTGGAGTTCTTCAGCTGACATCCAACGCGGTTGGCGCGTTGAACCCTCTAACGCGATAACCGTGGGTGCGCTGGCCTGCAGGCGATGCCCATAGACCCGGCAGCGCTGCGGCGCAGTTTCCTCGTCCGGGGCTGTGTCGGGGATGTCCGCCAACCAGCTGAGCCAAGGCAGCTGGAATCCTAACTGATCGCGCGCTTGGCCGACGACGGATCCCATTACGTTGCATACATCCAGAATGCCCGCAGTCTTGTCTTCCGACGCGGTGTAGGCTGGTAACTGCCAGCCTTTCGTGTCGTTACCTAGTACGAGTACTTTGTCGTCGCCGTCTTCGATAAGGAGCATGCCTTCGTCGACGCCGCCCATCGGTTCATCCCGCACGGCGGCAAACTGCCCGTCGTCGCGGTGATAGGGCACAAGATGCTTGGCTTCTGCCGGCAGGATATCATGCACGCTGGATGGATAGATCGTTGGGCCGCAGGCAGGCGGCGAGGATTTCGCGTGGAACTTCATGTAAAGCCCGCAACGGTCCGAATTGCCATAATTGGGTAGCGGTTCGTGCCACAGAAATCCGTTCATGAGGACGACATCGCCTTTTTTGAGCGAAGGGTCCACGAGAGTGATATTGCCAGCCGTGGGGACCTGGGCGGCGTCCACTGGGTGAACCCGTCCGTTGGAGGGCAGTACGGTTGTTTTTAAATGCGAACCGGGGGCTACTGTCAGCGGTCCAGCTGTCTCCGTGTAGTCGACGAAGGGGATAACAGCGAACATCCATTTGACATAGGAGCCTACGCAGCGCCACGGCTTGTAATCGTAATGTGCGCCGCTGCCCTTTATATAAGGCTCGTCGCCGAGGCCGGCCCCTGGTGGCCGCATGATAGACCAATATTGCGCCAAGGTTGCGGGCTCGCCGAACAGTTCCTCAATCGCTGTCATGATGGCGGAGTGTGCGAGGCTTAACTCTGCGATATCTGGGTTGTCTTCCAGAACTCTTGGTCCCATTGAATGGATGCCTGGCGCTGGATAGGCTGGGCCCTTCGCGAGCGTATCGTAGTCGCCGCGGTTAAAGGCCGCACGTATCGGCTTGGCAAGGCGATCGACCTCCTCGTTCGTCAAGACATTGCGGAGGACGAAGTAGCCATTCTTTTCAAATTCTTCCTTCACAGGCGAGCTTTCTATCTGTGGCAAAGCGGTGCGAATTGGCCTATCAAAAATACAAAAAACGTCTTCATTTTTAAATCAAGGCATGGTGTCGTTAAGGTGCGCAGATTTGCATGTTTGGTAGGTTAGGATAATCGGCTTAGATGAAGCCATCAATTGTTGTGCTTATTATTGCTTCTTAATTTGTTGTGAGGGAGGGTCTCACAAAGTTTTGAATGCGGACCTTCGCGCTCGGCTATTTGGTAGTCGCTGGCACATCCCCATTTTCGAGCCAGGCCCGCGCCTCATTATCCGGCAGCAACGCCGCAAGGCGTGCGCTGTAGCGCGCAACTTCGTGATCGGAAAGTTTCCCTTCCCATTTCTGCGAAGTGCCCGAATCAAAGAAGTTGGCATCTAATTTCCAGAAACCCGTGCCGCCGACTGGGGCGTATTGCGCGGCGTTGGCCTTCATTGCATCAAAGGCAGTCGCTTCAGCCACCCGGTCGATCAACGCGGTGTTCGCGTCGATCTCGGCAGCATGTGCAAGCGCTTTCACGGCATGGTGCCCATCGCGAAGCATATCGGCGTAGTGAAAGAGTTTGAGTTCAGGGACACGACCAGAGCTTACTGTTTCCTGGTAATGCAGTATCACGGTCGCGAGCGAGTCCTGGTCGAAGTTCTCCAGATTGACCTCACCATCGATGAAAGAGCGGATCGACTGAGTTACCGTTTGGAGGCCGGGATCATCCGGGTCAATGTCCTTGATATTCGTCAAGTGCTTGCGCAGCGAGAAGAAAACATCGAGCGGGTGGCGGTAAACAGCAATCACGGTTACGCCTTCCCAGACCGGGAAACCGTCGGCGGGCGTGTGGGTCTTGACCACTCGGCGTCCGGACTGCGCCTCCAACGCCACCTGAACATTGTCAGCTGAAACACCGAGATCGGCATCGACCCAGGGCGACAGAAACGGCAACTTTTCTGGTAAGTTCGGCCCACCATGGATGAGCATGGCAAGGATAGTTTGGCTCCAGGTCGTCCCGCATTTGGGCGGTGTACAAACCAGTATGTCGCCCTGACGGGGCACCCAGGTCCCCCAACGGTTCGGATCGGTTCGTCGCCCGCGATACCGCCTCAGTGCTGGTGCCAAGATGCGGGCTTGGTCGGATTTGTAGTCATGCATTTCGGTCCCCGAATGCCTATCCCAACAAGTTTCCGCGTAAGGTAGTTGCTTCGTACGCCGTGCGGAAAATACCGCGCCGCTGCAGGATTGGCACGACCCCATCAATGAAATCCTCATAGCCGCCGGGTACTATGGCCGGGGTCAGGTTGAAGCCGTGGCAGCCAGTCTCGCGCCATATCTCTTCGAGCTGGTCGGCCACCTCTTCAGCCGTCCCCAGCAGTTGCGGGATCAGGCCGGCTAGGCCAGAGAGTTGGACTGCTTCGCGCAGGGTGATGTTCTCGTCGTTGAACATGGACGACATGGCGGCGACGAGGCCCTGCGAGGCCTGGGTTTTGATCTCCTGTAGCGGTTTGTCGATGTCAACTCGGTCGAGATCGACGCCGAAGGTGCCGGAGATACGAGTCAGGCCGGCTTCGAGTGGAATTTTGGCCAGCATCGCGTCGCGTTTTTCCTTCGCTGCCTCGTAACTCTCGGCAACGAAGGGCTGGACTGCAAAGGTGACGCGCAGGGTGTTGGAGCGGCCAACCGCATCAGCGGTCTCGCGTAGCTTTGTCATGAAGCCTTGCATGCGCGGCAGGTCCGGCTGAATGGCGAAGATGACATCCGCATGTTCGGCCGCGAAACGCTGGCCGCGTCCGGACGAACCTGCTTGAAATATCACGGGACGGCCTTGCGGAGAGGGCAGGACAGAAGGGGTCGCGTGGCATTTAAAATATTGGCCCTCGAAGGCAATCTTTCTGATCTTTGAGGGATCGGCGAAACGGCCAGAACCACCATCTGCCAGTATCGCATCGGGTGCGATGCCGTTCCAAATCGCCTCGCAGACCTGCATATATTCTTCCGCCCTGTCGTAACGATGGTCATGCTCGACCACATCGAGGCCGACAGCACGGTATTCCGAGCGGGCATTGCCCGTCACGATGTTCCAGCCAACCCTACCCTGACTCAGATAATCCAAGGTTGACATGGACCGCACAGCTAAAAACGGATGCCAGGAGGCGAGCGAGACCGTCGAAGCGATACCGAGATATTTGGTTGCCGCCGCCATGATGCCGATTAAAGCGACCGGATCGTGCGTTGGCCAATTCACGCCGTAGCGGATCGCATCGTCGGTGTTGTCCTTGTAATGGTCGTAGACGGCAGGTACGTCGGCGAAGAACACCCCGTCGAACAGGCCGCGCTCGAAAAGTCGAGCCATGTCTTGCTAATGATTGATGGAGCCCAGCTTGGTGGCCTGCTGGTCGGCGGGGTCGGCCCAGCTCATTGTCATATGGTTGATCGGCGTGTGCATTAGAAAGGCGAGCAGATGCATCTTCTTGGGCATTGCGGCCCCGTATTTTTTTGGATGGCGGTTGCCATAAATGTACGCGATGGGTTCAGGCTCCGTCCAACAGGCCTCGGTCTCCGGGACAGCGGTGGATGGTGGCTTCGGCCACGCAGTCCTGGCGCAGCCGATAATTAGCGTCTGCGCCTGGCTGCTGCGGCATGTCGAGAAAAGCCTGGTGGCTTGGATACCAGACTGCCAGAATCTCGTCGATATCTTGGTTCCCGGCGGCTTGGCCCAGTGCTGGCGCGCGCCACAGGATTTTGGCTCCGACCTTGGGCAGCAACGCGTCTAGTGCGCTCATATAGCGTCGGTAGCGTGCGCCATCAGGGAACCCGGCAACATCCTTGTAGAGGTTGAGGTTGAGCATGACTATTGGACCGTCTTTGGCTGTTCCTGCGATCGCCTTGATCCGCTCCAACTCCACTGGGTTGCGGAAGGGGGCTTCGGACATGGTTACGGCCGCACGGGGAAGCTGACCGGGCCGACCAGACTCGGCAGTATCGGCTGGATCCATTCGATCCATTGGCATAGCCGCGTGCGGGTTTCACGCGGGTCGATCAATTCATGCATCGAGAAGGATTCTGCACGGGCGTTTGGTCGGGTGCGCTCGGCCAGTTGTTCTTCCAACTCCAATCGGCGTGCTTCCGGATCTTCTGCTTCGGCGAGTTCGCGCCGGAATGCCACAGCGACACCACCTTCAATTGGCAACGCTCCCATTTCGGCCGAAGGCCAGGCCAAGACATAGGCGTCTGGCCCGTAATGCGCACCCTGCGCAACGCCGTAGGATTTTCTCACGATCACCGAAGCCCAGGGCACGACGCAACTGGCGACCGTCATAACCGTGGCGGTACCATAACGGATAGCACCCAGTTTTTCGGATTCGCTGCCGATCATAAAACCTGGCTCGTCGACTAATGAGATCACTGGTAGGTGGAAGGTTTGGCACATCTCGACGAAGCGGCGAACCTTCTGCGCTCCTGCGGCCGTCATAGCGCCGGCGTAGAAGCGGCCGTCATTTGTCAGGACACCGACGGGCTGTCCATGCATGCGGGCAAGCCCGATCACCTGACCACGGCCGAAATCGCGCGCCATTTCGAAAAAGGTACCTTTGTCGAAAATCAGATCGACTAGCTTGCGTACGTCGAAGATCTGCCGTCGGTCGCGTGGGATCAAGGACAGCAATTCTTCGTCGGCACGGTTCGGGTCGTCTTTTGTATTGTGGCGTTCGGGCAGTTCGAACACGCTTTGTGGCATGTAGGAGAGGAAGCGGCGGATTTGGGTGAAGGCGTCTTCTTCGTCTTTGGCGATATTGTCGACAACGCCGTTGCGGGTGTGCACCTTGGCACCGCCAAGCTCCTCCTTGGTTTTCTTCTCGTGCAGTGCACGCTCGACAACGGCAGGTCCGGCGATCAGCACTTGCGCGGTCTTGCGGCTCATGACAGAGAAATGCGAGGCGACAAGGCGCGAGGCTGGTAGACCTGCAACTGGTCCGAGTGCGGCTGTGGCTACTGGCACAGTAGCCATGGCGCGAGCGACGGACTGGAAGCGGGGCGGTGAATAGGGTGGCGTGCCAACTGTCTTGCCACCCGCGCCGGTTACGCTTCCGCCGCCACCTTCGTGCAAGCGGATCAACGGTACGCGGTACTGGCAAGCCAATTCCTCGGCATACATACTTTTACGCAGGCCGGCTTCGTTGGGCGAACCACCGCGCAGGGTAAAATCCTCCCCTCCGGCCACAGTTCGACGGCCGTTTATATCGCCAAACCCGAGTACAAAGTTAGCCGGCGATAATGATGCGATGGAGCCGTCTGGGTTTCGTTCGGTGGCGCCTGCGCCGGCTCCCATCTCGTGGAAGCTGTCGTTATCGAGGAGCGCGTCTATCCGCTCTCGGATCGTCATTCGGCCCGCATTGTGCTGCCGGTCGACGCCAGCAGCACCACCCTGTTCCAACGCGAGCTTGCGCTTTTCTTTAATATCCTCGACTTCCCGTTCCCAACTCATGCCTTGTGCCTCGTTCGTGAAGAAATCGCCGGGAGTATAGACTTGCCGGGCCGATTGGTTCTCGTGCAATTTACACGTGCGGTGGCTGAAAACGAAAAGCTTCTAATATACGCAGTTTCGGAACGATGCGAGCGTTTCGCCGCAATGCCCGATAAAATCGAAATCCAACTACTTTAAAGCTTCATAACTTTTGAGGAGGTGCCGATTTTATCGCTGATAAAGTCGTAAATCGGTCGCGGAAGGCGCTGAATGTCTTATTGCCTTCTTTCGCGAGGCTCGAATGTTGCCCCGCAATACACCAATCCACTCATTTCGGTGCGATAGAAAGAATTGTTATAGTGTAGTCAAAATTCTGCTGGTAGTGGCAAGGAGGGTGGGAATGAAAGTGAAGTCATTGGATACCGAGGCATTCTTGGCGTTGCGGGCGATCAATGTTCTGGATCGCTGCACTCGTTGTGGCCGCTGCGTATAGGTTTGTTCGATTCCGGAGGGGCGATCGGGTTGAACGTCACAACCAGTAAAGCCATCGCTGCAGGGGTATTAGCCGTCTTGCGATCAGGCGATGGTTCAGAGGCGTCAGAAACTTGGGTAAACGCTTGTTTTGGCAGTGGTCATTGTATCGAAGCGTGCCAGGACGGCATTAACCCGCGGCTTATGCCGCATTTGGCGCGTCTGACCCGTAAAAAAGATGAGGATTATCTCGTGGTGCTCGCATGATTTACGACCTAATCGACCAGATTGTCAGTCTGGATATGGGCCAGCGCGGAATGAGCGGGTTGGTTGAGCCCGCTCGCGCCCTGGTTGACGAGGCGATCTGTGCTGCGGCGGCGAGGCCCCTGTCCACCTTGGAACGGGGTGACACTGTTATCATCATAACTGGGTCGCTTACTCGGGCCAGCGTGTCATCGACGATCGCGGAGAACGACGGGCCGGTCGGCGTGGCGTCGTTAGCGAGGGCGATTACGCATGGCTTTAACGCTATTCCGCTTATTCTGGTGGATGAGACAATTTGCGATAAAATGGCTGCAATTACACGGGTCGCGGGCCCAAATGTAGTCACCCGGCAACAGGCGCGCATCGCCGTCGATACGCCGCGCTACACCAGTGTCGCGGTGGTCGAAGGTGGTAAGATTGACGACGATGAGGCGCGCGCGCACGCCGTTGCAATTGTCGCGGAAACTCAGCCGAAAGCGGTGATTTCGGTCGAACGGTCTGGCCTAACCAAAGATGGCACCTACCGCAACGCCCGAGGCGAGGATTACAGCGCGGGCCGAGCGCGGCTCGATCATGTAGTCCTTGAAGCGGCTAAAGCCGGTATTCCGACTATTGGCATCGGTGATGGTGGTAACGAGATCGGCATGGGGGCAATCCCAGAGGCGGTGGCTGCGCATATTCCGCACGGAGATGTGCTGTGCTCTCAAATAGCGACTGACGTTCTCTTCCCTGTTGGCGTTTCCAATTGGGGTTGTTACGCAATTACCGCGGCGCTGGCGGTTATGGTTGGGGACGAGGATCTCATTCACACGCCAGATCTGGAACGCCGTATGCTTGAAGCTTCACCGCAGGTCGGTCTGGTCGACGGGACCTCTGGGAGATTGGAGCCGACAGCGGACGGGTTGCCGCTCACCACCCATATGGGATTGGTGGAGTTGCTGCAGACCACGGCACAACGGGCCATTCGAACCGGCGGCACCATGCCTTATAAATTGATTTAAGAAACTTCTTTAAATTGCTATTGGAAAATACTTAATGCCGAAAATTGATGTAAATGGTGTCGGGCTGCATTACGAGGAAGCAGGTTCCGGGACGCCGCTGATATTTTTGCATGAATTCGCTGGCGACTATGCTAGCTGGGAACCGCAAATGCGGTTTTTTGGACGCCGTTACCGGGCGATTACAACGTCCTATCGCGGCTATCCTCCTTCTGACATACCCGAAGATGAGGCACTCTATTCGCAGGACATCTTGCTAGACGATGTGATCTGTTTAATGAACGCGCTGGAAATCGATAAAGCTCATATCTGTGGCCTTTCCATC
This sequence comes from Rhodospirillaceae bacterium, assembly GCA_002717185.1. Next base: position 2,630 of record PBDC01000072.1, on the reverse strand, counting down.
GGGGCTAACAGCGCTGTGCTGTTGGGGCTGCGGCATCCTTCCCGATGCTTGTCGTTAACCGTCGCAGCAGGTGGGCATGGCAGTGTGCAGGGGACTGAAGAACGCGCCGAGTTCGTGCACGACTTCTCCTCCCGCTCCGATCGTTTGCTGGAAGAGGGCATGGAACCGGTGGCACGACAACAAGCTGATAAGCCCAATCGCGTCCCAATGAAAGTCAAGGATCCCCGTGGTTGGGCAGAATTCCGCGATCGGTTGATCGCCCATTCCGCCGTCGGGTCCGCCTACACGGCGCGCGGAGTGCCTTTGAAACGGCCGAGTTTCTACGATATCGAGGAAGAATTGCTCAGCATGACAGTTCCAACTTTGATCATCGTCGGTGACCAAGATGGCAATTGCCTTGAAGGCAGCATGTTTCTGAAACGAGTTTTACCTAGCGCCGGCCTGCATATGTTTCCAATGAGCGGGCATCTGGTAAATCTGGAGGAACCGGAATTGTTTAATCGCTCCGTCCAGGATTTTCTAAGTGCCGTGGAGATGGGGCGTTGGATTAAGCCTTAAACGGTGACGCTGAACAGATAAACCTGCAAAAGGTTTTTGTCGTTCTGACACGAATCTTGCATAGCATTGGACCTTGGTTGGTAATCGATTGGGGCTGGCACGATTATTGTAGGTAAAAAATACCACAAAGCTTTGGTTATATTGTCAGAAAACATGCTCTGTGTGGCGCGAAAATTGGGGTCTGGGGCTGCGCTTGAGATGAATGAAGTCTATGCTTAGGTATTTTGTCGCGTAATCGAGTGCAGCCTCGCCAAACGGCGTGTCCGCCCGATTGGGCCCGCTGGTGGCCCTCCAAACTCGCACAGGCGGGCCTAATAGATTAGGTTAGTTTAAATGATTTTCTAAGGTTAGAGAGGTGATATGTCCGATTTACCAAAATCGATCGAGATCCACGAGGAAGGGCCGCGCGAAGGGTTTCAGATTGAACCCGGGCCTATTTCGACCGCCGATAAGATTGCGTTTATCGACGCGCTATCGGAAACCGGTTTAAAGGAGATCCAGATCGCATCTTTCGTCAATCCAAAGCGTGTTCCTGGCTGGGCCGATGCGGAAGAGGTCGTGTCTGGAGTGAAAATGCGCGACGGCGTACGATACACCGGCCTGTGGCTAAACGAGAAGGGTCTGATGCGGGCGCTCGACGCTAGTGGTTTGACCCTAAAAGGATCGATTTCGAACGTTACCTCCGAGGCGTTCATGATCCGTAACACTAACCGTGACAAGGTGCAGAATCGCACGGTTCAGATAAACCAGATTGAAACCTATAAGAAACATGGAATCCCTATGTATCGTGGGGGCGTAATGGCGGCATTCGGCTGCAATTTTGAAGGCGAAATCCAGATCTCGAGGGTTCTCGAGACGATTGAGGAGATCTTGGATATTGCCGAGCAGACGGCGTCGCCAATAAAGGTAATTTCGCTGGCGGATACCATGGGTTGGGCCACGCCGATGTCGATAAAGCAGGTCGTGGGCGCGGTGCGCGAGCGCTGGCCAGAGCTGAAGGTGGCGCTCCATCTGCATGACACCCGCGGCATGGGCATCGCCAATGTCTATGCTGGCCTAGAGATGGGTGTTGAGTTGTTTGATTCCTCCGTCGCGGGGCTCGGCGGGTGCCCGTTCGCTGGTACGCATGGTAAACCGGCTGCCGGCAATGTTTGCACCGAGGATATAGTTTTCATGTGCGCCGAGATGGGTATTGAGACTGGCGTTGATTTGGAACGGCTCATTGAGGTAGCTGAGATGGCGGAACGTATCGTCGGCCATGACCTGCCGGGCTCGGTAAAACGGGGGGGTAGCCTGGATAAACTGCGCGCGTCAGTCCATTGATCCGTTAATTTCTAGCTGTTGGGCGTTAAATCTCGCTGTTATTGCACATTTACTCCAAATTAATGAAATTCGGTAGGTCTTCTCCTTTATCGCAAAAGGAAGAAGAGGGCCAATCGGGGATTTTGACAATAACGGTACTTCAGGAGGCGTGTTGAGTAGCAACGAACCGAACAGTTTGGTGTAATTCTTACGTCTAATGGTGGCAGGTCTGCTTGATGTTGAGGTTGGGTACAATCAGATGGAAAAAGGGCCCTATTTGTGGCCGTTGTGCATACCTAACAACGGAAACCTATGTTTAAAATCGATAAGGAGAACGGTTGCAAGTTACTTTGCACGGCGTTGAGCTAGATTGGCTGACGGCAGCGCACTGTGAAATGAGCGCGGTGTGTAAAATCGTATATTGAGCTGATATCAAGGGTTAAATAAGCAGACGCCTCCGACTAAAGGCGTCGGCTTGGTGAAGCGGTCCGGCGGTTACCATTTTAGACACTTACGTCGGTCGGGTGCGGACCATTAAGTGGATGCTCTTCGTCTCGTGGCATGACTATCTCCAATTTAGATTAAGGTTAAGGCGTTCGAGAGCGATCGTATAAACCGTTCAGGAAACGGTTGTTGCGCAATTTTTGCAGTACTGATCTGTGTTTCACTCATGGCGCCTTAAATGCGATTATTTGGAGCCTAAAGGCGCGTCACGAAAATTCTTCAGTTTAAGTGCTTCCGGGTTTATCTGTGATTGATTGTATCTCCGG
>PBDC01000114.1 GCA_002717185.1 Rhodospirillaceae bacterium | reverse complement strand
GCGGGCCGCATTTGATCCGCTCCGTTGGTTGGACAGCGGGACCGAACCGGTGGCCATGATTCGCATGGTGTTCGGTCGGGGGCCAACGGCGTTCGTGGCGTTGGCCGCCGCCCTGCTGGCCTGGACGGTGGTGCGCGACCGTCGGGCCCGCCTGGTTCTCCTGGCGGCGCCGGTGGCGGCGCTCGGACTATTCGGGGCTCCCGGTGCGTTCGATCTGTTGAATGAGGTAGGTGAGGCTGACGCCATCGCCTGGCGGATGCTCTGGGTAATGCCGGTCCCCGCCATGGTGGGGCTGATTCTCACTGCCCGCCGGTCCGGGTTCGGTGCGGCGCCCGTAGTCCTACCGGCCGTGGTGCTCGCCGTCGTACTGGTCGCCGGGACGCCGATAACCAGCAGCGCCAACCGGGGGACCGAGATTGTCTGGCCGCCAGCGGTGGACCTACCCCGGCCCGAGGTGGATGCGGCCCGGGTGCTGGTCGACCTGGCTCTCGAACGGAGAGTGGCCAACGGCGTGCTGGTGGCCGGCCCAGTTGATGTCGACTTTGCCGTGTCCGTGCTTTCCACTGAGGTGAAGACGACCAATCCACGGTCGGCGTACCTGCGCGGGCGTCACGTCGATGCGTCGTTCGGGGCCGAGCACCGACGGGTGCTCTCCCATGCGCTGACCTACGGATATGCCGAATGGGGAGCTGATGCGGTGGCTGATGCGCTGCAGTCGCTTCGTCCGGACGTCGTGTGTTCTGGATCGGCCACGGGTGGAATCGAGGTGGAGACCGTGCTGGCCGAGGTTGGCTACCAGATCGTGGCCGAGACGGAGGTTTGTCGTCTCTGGGTCTCGCCGGGCTGACCGGCATTATCTCAGCGACGGGTTCTATACGACGGGAGGACTCAGCCGAATCGACGTGCCAGCCGGGCCGCGATGGACAACAGGCTGCCGACAACCGGGAGTCGACGTGCGGAGGACAGTCGACCACGGAGGCCCGCCGAAGGCCCCGTTCCGGTCACCCGGTCGTCCAAGCTGTGTCGGCCGGCGGTCCGGATCTGGGCCACATGGTCGACGACGGTGCCTCCGAGGGCCACCACCCGAAGATCGGCCTCAGCAAGGTGGAGGCGGTTCAGCGGGTCGGGACCGACTGCGATGTTCCCGGGCAGCATGCCAAAGAACGCGACAGCCAGGTCATTGACAGTGGCGTCGGTTGGCCAGGGATGGCGGGTACCAGACCCGATGGCCGTGGTGGCTAGCTTCCAGCAGGCCCGGATGGCTACCAACTCAAGGTCGACGCCGGAGTCCGCGACCCACTCATTATCGATGAATGCCAGCTTTCCTGTAGACCCGTCGGCTGCGACGAGGTTGTCTAAGCCGAGGTCCAGGTGATCGCCGGGAAGGACCAGGCGGCGCCCAGCAGGCAGGAACGGGTGGGCGCTGGCTTCAGGCACAGCGGTCTCGACAGCCGCTGACGTGGCGAAGGCGCCCCACCGGTCCAGCACTGCAGCCAGTCCGAGCTGATCTCCGGCTCGGAGGCGCTCCAGGGCGACTTGTTCGAGGTTCGGGCCGCTGATCCACGGCTGGGGCAGATCATCGGTCACCTCCAATCGGAGCCATCCCGGCTGGTCGACCACAGGTTCGACCATGTGTGTTGGAACCCGGTCCACCGTTCGTCCGGTACCTGTGCTGGCATCAGCCGACCGGACTGTCCGGGTCCGTAGATGGGGTCGGGAGCGGTCGCCGGTGAACCGCCAGGCCAAGATCGAGGGGTCGCAGCGCAGGTCCACCGATCCTTCATCAGTGCCAGCCACCACGAGAAACGAATTGGCCAGATCGACGCCCAGACCAGACTGGAGCATCCCGCGATGCACGGCCCGCTCGTCGCCAGTGAAAGCGCCAGCCATTCGGCTGCGGTCCAGCGGGGGACCCACCAACTGGTCGACCAGGTCGACGGCATCCGGTTCGTCGTGAATCCGTTCGGCAAGAATTGCGGTGGGTAGCTTGTAGTCGGGCCAGGGGGCCAGCCACCGCTGCACTCCGAGGCCCGCGCCGGACAGGAGGTCGGCCAGTTCCCGACGGCTGTGGGTACGGACGGTTGACGTCTCGGCTGTCGCCGCCGACGCGGGGTACCCCTCCAGGCCGACCCAGGGTCGACCCAGGTGATCCTCGGCCCCACCCAGCCAGTAGGTCAGCCCGAAGCGGTTCTCGATGGCTAGTACCAGCACGCCGCCGGGAGCGAGATGTCCGGCCAGTCGCTTGAGGAAGCCGGCTGGATTGTCCCCGGCGTATTCCAGGACGCCGACGCACAGCACCACGTCGAATGGGCCGTCGGAGGCATCGATGTCATCCAATGATCCATGCCGTACATCCACTGATCCATGTTGTATGTCCACGTTCCGGTCTAGGTCCAGATTCAGCTCGGTGCAGCGCAACATTGCTGCTTCGGCCCGCCGGGCGTCGCCCTCCACTGCGACCACCGAAGCGCCCTGTTCGGCAGCGAACCGGCTCATCACCCCGGTACCTGCCCCGATGTCCAGGACCCGGAGCCCGCCGCTGAGGTCTAGTGGTTGGAGCAGGTTCGTGCGGGCCCGTCCGAAGTGGTACCGGGTCGGCCAGTCCGAGATGTGGGCGGCCAGCTCGTCAGACGCGCTGGAGCGGTCGGTGGCCCCCCGGAGAATTCCGATCACCGCGTCCTCCGAACCGTCGCGCCAACGTCGGTCGGCCCCCAGCGGGCGAGGGTCCCCGGGCATGTCAGCCGGCCGGCTCACCGGGCCTCCCAGGTCCCACCGAGAGCCACCAGCCCGTTCTGGGGATCGACGTCGGTAGGCGACACCTCGAATCGCAGGATGTGGCTGTGTCGTTCAAGCACGCGTCGCATGGAGGAGTCGTGGAGGGCCACGGAAAGCTCGTAGGTGCCCGGCTGGACGGGAAGGGTCGGTACCACGTAGTCGACCTCGACGATTTTCCCCACCGGCTCCCCGTCGGACTGGGTCACACCACGGGTGGCGGCACCAGAGTTGATGCTGGTCACGTGGGTGCCGTCGGCCCGGTAGAGGCCGAGGGCCACTGTGACCGGCTCGCCGGCCGCCTGACCGTCGTATCGAACCCTTATGGATACTGGCCGACGCGATCCCACGGCATTGGTGGGGTGGCCGTTGGGGTCGACCAGAACGACGGCCTTTACGAGGTCGTCTCCCGACAGACGCTCGAAGGTCGGTCGGGCCTCGTCGCTCGTGTTGACCGATGTGGCGGCAGTGGAGTCGGCCCCGGTGGCGAACCGGTCGATGACATCCGACGAGGGTCCTACAGCCCGGAGAGACCCTTGTTGGATCCATGCCGTCCGATCGCACAGCCAACCCACCATGTCCAGGTCGTGGCTGACCACGATGATGGTTCGGCCCTCGGCCTTCAGTTGGGCGAACCGGTCCAGGCACCGTTTCTGGAACGTGAGGTCCCCTACGGCCAGCACCTCGTCTACCAGTAACACCTCGGGTTCGACGTGGATGGCCACCGAGAAGCCGAGCCGTACGTACATGCCCGACGAGTAGTTCCGTACCGGTTCGTCGATGAAGCGGTCTAGTTCGGCGAAGGCCACGATGTCATCGAATCGTTGTCGGATGTCCCGCTTGGTGAAGCCGAGGATGGCGCCGTTCAGGTAGACGTTCTCCCGGCCGGTGAGTTCCGGATGGAACCCAGCACCCAACTCGAGCAGGGCCGACAGGCGGCCGTCGACGGTGGCCGTGCCCTCGTCGGGCCGGAGGATCCCGGCCAGCACTTTGAGCAGTGTGCTCTTGCCGGATCCGTTGCCGCCGATGATGCCGAATGTCTGTCCCTGCTCGACCTGCAAGGAGAGGTCGCGCAGGGCCCAGAACTCTTCGTAGCGGGTCCGGTGGCCCGCCAGCATGGTGGCCTTCAGGGTCCAGTTTCGGTCGTGGGTGAGACGGAACTTCTTACCCAAGCCGTCCAGAGCGACGGCTACGTTCGACGAAGAGCCCAATGGCGGTCTCGGTGAGGAACGGGTCATCTCAGACCTCCTCGGCCATGCGTGGTTCGAGTCGGTGGAAGAGCCGGAAGCCCACTGCGAGGACGACCACTGTGGCAGCCACGATGGCCAGCCACCGTTCGGCCGATGGGAACCGGAGGTCGTATAGGGCGTTTCGGTAAGCCTTGGTCCACGAGACCATCGGGTTCAACTGGTAGAGCGTCCGGTAGCTGAGCCCGAGAAACTCGCGGTCCTCGGGGACCATGTTGAGGGGGTAGAGGATCGGCGTGAGGAACATCCACGGGGCCAGGGCCACGCCGAGGAAGTGCTGGATGTCGCGGAAGTAGACGTTGGCTGCGCTGACCATGAGAGCAAGGCCCACAGTGAACAACAACTGCAGGGCCATCAGGGCTAGTACCACCGGGATCCACGCGAAGGCGTAGTGCCCTTCGAGCACGGCGATGAGCACCAGCAGCACCGCCATCTCGACTAGCAGGGTGAGAAATCTGGCCAGCACCGCCGAGGTGGGAAGTGCCCAGCGGGGAAACCAGATCTTGGTGATGAGCGGACCGTTGGCGGTGATCGACCGAGTGGCCTCAGTGAGGCTGGTCACATGGAATTGCCAGGGCAGCAAGGTCACCAGCAGGAATACGGCATAGGACCGCAGGCCGCTGGGGTTCCCGGTGGTGGGCTGGATCCGGAGGAAGATCGAGAAGACCGCCGAGTAGACGACCACGGCCACCAGCGGGTTCAGCACAGACCATGTCCAGCCGAGGGCCGACCGCTTGTACTTGGATCGGAGGTCCCGGAGGGTCAGGTTGATGAGCAGGTCGACCTGGAGGCGGCCGACCAGACCTTCAAGCAGGTCTCGGCGCGTCCGGGGGACCCTCGGGGAGGCGGGCACCGGGCGATCCTACCGGTCGCCTAGTTGGAGGCCCGGGCGCCTCCTACGCTGGTCGGGTCCCGTTGCCTGCCGCCGTGAACCGAGCCCCGATGATCGAAGCCACACCGACCCACCTGCCAGCGGGGTCCCCGGGCCGCCCCACCGAGGCTCGGGGTGTGCGTGGCGCCTACCTGCGCCTGTGGCGGGCCGGATTCCGCTGGCTGTACCTGCTGGATGCCGCAGGGATCATGGGTGTGGTCGTGCTCGTCACATTGGTTCGATTCGGAACCGACTGGCCGGCCCCGGTAGACACCATGGTCGGCATGGTGGTGGCCACCGTGGTGATCCAGATCGTTTTCTACTTCGGCGGTCTTTACGAGAAGCAGGTGCGCCTAGGTCATCGCATGTGGTTCTCCCGGGTGGCCGGGCTGACGCTGGTCGGCTTGATCCTGGGCCTGCTGGTGGTACTGCCCACCGGTCGGTACGCGGTTCCCCGGGCCAACCTGGCCGCCGTCGGCGTCGGGGTGTCTCTGGTGGCCACCGGTACCCGCCTGCTGTCACGACGACTGCGGTCCCGCCGGTTCGGGCCGCCGCGGGTGCTTCTGGTGGGCAGCCGGAGTGAAACCGACCTAGCCGCTGACCACCTGTCCGAGAGCGACCGGGCGGCAGTGGTGGCGGGACACGTCCGCTCCGACGCGGACCTGCTCTCCGCGGTGGAACGTTTCGAGGCCACGGACGTGGTGTTCGTCGGCGACGTGTCGCTGGCCGACCTGCTGCCCGAGCCGGTGGCGTCCTTGGACGTGGCTGATCGGGGGGTCTACCTCCGGGTTACGGCGACTACCGCGCTCTTGGGGCTACGCGACGTACGGGAGATCGCCGGCATGCCGTACGTGGCCGTTCGCACACGAGCCCTGCGACCCCACCAGTTCCGGCTGAAACGGCTAGTGGAGTGGCTGGTGGTGCTGGCCATGGCGCCGGTTGTGCTGTTGTTGTTGCTGTTGCTATCCGCCTATTTGCGGGTCGTGCTTGGAGGAGGGGTGTTGTACCGCCAAGTCCGGACGGGCCGTGGTGGTAGGCCGTTCACCCTGTTCAAATTTCGGACCATGCACGCCGACGCCGAGGCCGCTGGTGGCGCCCGCTTGGCCGCCCGGTCCGACGAGCGGGTCGTACGCGGTTGCGGGTGGTTGCGTCGCAGTCGGCTGGACGAACTGCCCCAGTTCATGAACGTGGTTCGCGGCGAGATGTCCCTCGTCGGACCGCGCCCCGAGCGACCGGAGTTGATCGCCGAGTTCGAGGCGGCCATTCCGGGGTACGGGCGTCGCCACGAGATCGCCCCCGGCTTGACCGGTCTGGCTCAGGTACGTGCCGGGTATCACACGGATCCGGCCTACAAACTGGGTCACGACCTGCAGTATTTGATGGCGTGGTCGCCGATCTTGGACTTGCAGATTCTGGCCCGGACAGTCGTCGTGGTGTTCAGGCGGGGGTCCTGAGCCTGGTGGACCCCCGTGACGTGGCTGTCGTTTTGCCGGTCCGCGATGAGGCTTCGACGTTGGCCCATGCGGTGCGGTCCGTACTGGATCAGGATGTTCCGGCGAGCCTTGAGGTCTACGTGGCTGTCGGCCCCTCAGTAGATGACACCCGGGCGGTGGCTGATGCCCTAGCTGCCTCCGACCCGCGGGTGACTGTGTTGGACAACCCGGCGGGTGTCACGCCCGCCGGGTTGAACCAGGCCATCCGGGCCACCTCGGCGCCCATCGTGGTCCGGGTGGATGGGCACGCCGACCTGCCGGCGGGTTACGTGGCACGTGCGGTAGCGACGCTGGAACGCACCGGTGCCGTGACCGTGGGAGGCATCCAAGAACCGCGTGGGACCACGGCGTTCGAGGTGGCGGTGGGCCGGGCCATGGCGTCCCGCTTCGGTGCTGGCGACGCTCGCTTTCACTACGGGGGGCCCGAGGGTCCGGTTGACACCGTCTACCTGGGGGTGTTCCGCAGGGAGGCCATTGAGGCGGTGGGCTTGTTCGACGAATCGCTGGTGCGTAACCAGGACTACGAGCTCAATTATCGGCTGAGGCGGGCTGGTGGCACAGTTTGGTTTGATCCGGAGCTACGGGTCGGGTATCGGCCTCGGGGGTCGGTCCGGGCATTGGCCCGCCAGTTCGGCCAGTACGGCCGCTGGAAGCGGGTGGTGCTGGGAATGCACCCCCGGTCGCTCCGCTGGCGCCACCTAGTGGCTCCGGCGACCACCGCGGCCGTGGCTGTCGGTCTGCTAGCCGGAGCCTGGTGGCCGCCTGCATTGATTGCTCCGGCGGGGTACGCCGCAGCGGTGATGATTAGTTCGATTGTCGTGGGCCGTCAGCCGGCGACCGTGGTTCGCTTGACGGTGGTGTACCCCACGATGCATTTGTCGTGGGGCCTAGGTTTCCTCTGGGGCCTCCTAGGCGGTTCGGAGCGGGCGGGTCCCTCGGGAAGCGACGTTCAGGCTTCGTAGGCCCGGAGCACTTCCTCAGTCGGGCCATCGGCCACGATGCGGCCCTCCTGAAGCCATACGGTGCGTTCGCAGGATCTCCGGATCTCGCCCAGGTTGTGGCTGACCAATAGCACCGTGCCAGCAGCGGCTCGATGATCGTCGAGTCGCCGTGCGCTCTTTTCCCGGAATGCCCGGTCGCCGACGGCCAGAGCCTCGTCCACCAGGAGGATCTCCGGGGTAAGGGCCGTGGCGATGGCGAAGTGCAGGCGGGCCCGCATACCCGACGAGTAGGTCTCCATGGGCAGGTCCACGGCCGGACCGAGGTCTGTGAAGTCGGCCACCTCGGGTAGCCGGGCTTCGGCCTCGTCGCGGGTCAGCCCCTGGGCCAGGAGGCCGACGCGGATGTTTGCCCGTCCGGTCATACGCGGGCGGAGGGCGGCCTTCACCCCCAGGAAGGTGGGCAGCGATCGGACCAGTAGTTCGCCGCCGGCTAGTGCTAGGACGCCGGTCATGGCCTGGAGCAGCGTGGTCTTGCCTGAACCATTGGGTCCGACCACGCCGACACTCTCTCCGACGGCGACGTCGAGGGTGATGCCCCGCACGGCGTGCACCGTGATGGCGTCGGGCGGGTTGCCGCGTAGGAGGTCGCGTAGCAGTGGCCGGTGTGAGCGGATGGTGTATCGCACCTCGACGTCGGTGCAGCGAATGGCCAGCGGTGGTGCCTCGGTAGTCACGCGCCGCTCCCGTAGGTGGTTTCGCGGGCCCTGAAGGCGGCAAACCCAGCGACCAGGGTGACTATCGGCCAGCCGATGGTGCCGGCCCACACGAGGCCCGAGGCGTCGGTTCCCAGGAGCGCCCAGCGCCAGGCGGTGATCAGGCAGTAGAGGGGGTCGAGCGCGAAGAGGGACCGCAGGGTCTCGTCCTCCACGAAGTGGTCCACGGAGTAGAGGACGCCCGATAGGTAAAAGAGCAACCGGAACAGGAAGGGCAGCAGGTTTTCAAGGTCGCGGTACGTGTGGTTGGCCCGCGCTGCGGCCAGGCCGGCGCCGAGGCCGAAGGTGGTGAGGGCGACCACTAGACCGGGCAGGGCCAGCCACCGGAGGTCAGGGGTGTGGCCGTGGACGATGGTGACGATAAGCATCACCACGAGCACGGGAGCGAACGCCAGGAGCTGGCCGATAGCACTGCCGATCGGCAGTGCAGCCCTCGGGAATCGCAGGGCCCGAATCAGACCCACGTTGGCTACCACTGAGCGGGCACCGGCGGTCACCGTGCGCTGAGCCTGGTGGAATATGAACACCCCGACGGTCAGAAAGGCCAGATAGTCGTCGACGCCCCGGTCTAGTTCGATCAGCACGCCGAACACCAGAAGGTAGACGGCCACCTGGAGTACGGGGTTCAGTAGCAGCCAGAGGTTGCCGAGAAGGGTGTGAGCGTGCTGGACCCGCAGGTCCTCGATGGGCACGCGCAGCAGGTAGTCCCGGCGGTGCCATAGGTCCTGCAGGTAGGTGCCCAGCGGGCTGACCCGCCCCACGGCGAAAAGGCCAGCAGTGTCAGACCCGTTGGGTCCATCAGGGGGACGCATCCTCGTGGAGCGTAGGCGTCGACCCGGCCAGCCCGGGGGCGGCCGGTAGATTGTGGAGGTGACCTCGTCCACCGACCCCGCTCTGGAGAGCACGCACGCAGAGAACTTGGCGTCGTCGCTGCGGCGTGTGGAACGCCAGAAGCGGTCCCTTGAGGAGTGGGCGAGCACGCTGGAACGCACGGTCGCCGCCCATGAGCGGGTTGCCCGTGACCGGGAGGCTGACCGGGAGGCCGACCGTTCCCAGTGGGCCGCTGAGTCCAGGGTGCTGGCTCAGGAGTTAGCCGCGGTCGAGAAGCGTCTCGCCCGCACACTGGAGAGCCAGTCGTTTCGGCTGGGCCACCTGCTGGTTCGCATCGCCGTGTCGCCGGTCAAGTTCTTCCGGTGGCTGGGTCGAGTCGTCCGGCAGATGTTGGTTTGGGCCTACCGCCTGGCCCAGCGGACGTTGCCCAAGTCGTTGGCGGAGCCGCTGCAGCAGGCTGCCACCCGTGGTCAGGCGGCCACGGCGCGCCGCCACGAGGTATTGGACCTGCCCGGTGATCGGCCAGTCTCCTTCCTGGACGGTCGGGGCTTGTCGACTACCGCTCGTGACGAGGTGTGGGCCCGGGCAGCCGCGTCCGACCAGCCGGCTCGCACCGTGGTGCTGACCGATGACGTCGACTTCACCGGACTGCGGGCTCTCGGCCTGTCCTTCGAGTATCTGCCTCCGTACCGTGGGGTAACCCCATGGTGGTCAGACGAGGCGGACCACGCCCGGTGGGAGGATGAGCGCCTGGCGGCGATGCGCCTCGGCTACGGCTTAGACGACCTCGACTGAGGCTGGCGACTCCACTCGTTGAGAGCGGCTGCGATTTCCGCTGCCCCGGTGGCCGCGGGCAGTTTGGCCATCTGGTCGCGCATCCGGATCTGCTCGTTTGGGTCCAGCAGGCGGTCGATGGCCCGGTCCAGCCCGGCGCCATGGCCGTCAGCTCCGTCATCGTCCCATCGGAGGCCACAGCCCGATTGTTCGGCCCACAGCGTTCGTGCGTCCTGGTCGTCCTTGGCCGTGGACATGTTGGGTATGAACAGTGTGGGCAGGCCTAGGGCCATGGCTTCCTGGAACGAGTTGTAGCCGGCGGCCATGACCGAGGCGTCGAAGGCGGCCCGGTGTTCGCCGATGGGGAAGTGGCGTAACCGGGTCACGTCCTCGGGCAGGACCGCAGGCTCGCGGGTCAGGACCGACTCGGTCACCACGACCTGCACCTCGGGGTGGCGCTGCAGCGAGGCGACCACCCGGGAGCTCAGCGATCCGGTGTCGTTGACCTGGCCTGCTCCTAACTGCATGAGTACGGCTGGTCGGTCGGGATCCAGCCCCAATTCGCCGCGTATCTCGTCGGCCGGCCGGAGGTCTTCGGGTTGTACGGCCGACACGGGGGCGGTCACCAGGGAAGCGTTGGCACTGCCCGAGGTGAGCCCCCGGTCGAGTTCGGCTGCGTACTCCCCGGGTTCGATCACGTGGCTGAACAGCGCCGACCGGCTGAACGCGTCGTGACCTTTCCCGGGCTGCCAGAGGCCTCGACGGCTCCAGACCGACCGGAGGTCATTCCGGTAGCGGAGCACGGCGCACAGTCCGGCGTAGGGGTGCCCGCCATCGAAGGTCATGATCGCAGGCTGGTACTGGTCCAGCAGGTGCTCAAGGCGGGTGGCGTAAAAGCCATTCCAAGCCCTGTTTCCGACCTGGCCGTACTCGTGGGAGCGGAGGTACTCGGTGTGGAAACCGGCGTCCACGGCCAGTGCAGCGGCTGGTGAGAGGGTAAACACCACCACGTCATGGGTGGCCCGGAGGTGCCGACCGACGGCCATCTGGCGGGTCAGGTGACCCAGACCAACCCCGTTGGAGGTGCACAGCAGGGCCACCGGGCGGTTGCCGGAGAGGCTCGATGGATGGTTCGAGTTGGCTGTCCTGAGGTTGTTGGAGGGGGTCATGGTGGCTCTAAGCCCTTCTTTTTCAAGGATCTCATGAAAATTCTTGGGGCAGTGGGAAAACTAGTCGGATCCGTTACGGACTCAGAATCGCGCGATCGCGCGCTTCTGTGACCACGGACGGTGGCCGGTCCGCTACTGTGATTAGCCTTGCAGGTGCGCCTGGCCAGATGTGACAAGGATTTTAGTTCCGGGGCCGGCGTGGTGAAGCAAATGCTTGTAACTCGCTAACCATCCCGGTACCCTTTCTCTGTTCCCCCGTAGTGGGGGGACGGACAACTTGGCTTTCGTCACGCGGGTCGTCGACGGGTTCTGTCCTTCGGGAGAGAGTTCGTCGGTGCTTTGTGTGTCGCGGCGGCTCGTCCGCTCTCATCGGTTTTCGCAGGCCAGGCTCTGACTATCAACACAACAATCAGGGAGAAAACCTTGAATAATGAACGTAAGCGGGTCACTGCCCGCCTCGTTGCCGGCCTTTTGGCTGTCCTCGTGGCTGGTGCTGGTCTCGCACTCACATCGGGTTCGGCCTCTGCCTTGCAGACCGTGACCCAGAGCACCCGGGTCTCGGGCGTAGATGCCTACGCTACGTCGGCCTCGGCTGCTATCACTTCGCACACTGGTGCGGCAACAGCTTCTGTATTGGTGAGCGGTGAGAGTTACGCAGACGGTCTTTCCGCTGCTGCACTCGCTGGCGCCGTCAGTGCTCCGGTGATTCTCACCGATCCGAACACCTTGAAGGGCTCGACGTCGCTGGCCATCGGTCAGATCAACTCGACCACTGCAGCAGGTCACACTGTGTACATCGTTGGCGGTACCGCCGCGGTGAGCGCTGATGTGGCTACCTCGCTGACTGACCTCGGTTACACCGTGTCCCGCGTTTCTGGTGCCGATCGTGTGGCTACGGCCGACGCTGTCGCTACCAAGATCCGTACCTTGATGGACTTTGGTACCAACTGGGATTCGGAAACCACGGTGTTCCTGACCACTGCGCGCAACTTCGCAGATGCGGTCGCCGTTTCCGGTTTGGCCTGGAAGAACAAGTCCCCGATCCTCCTCGTTGAGCCGGGTGACGCCCTGTCAGCTGGCACCAAGGCGGTCCTGGACAGTGCGGTCAACAGCATTGAGCACGTCATCATCCTTGGTGGCACCGCTGCGGTTTCCGCTGCGGTCGAAACCGAGGTCAAGACCATCCTCAATGGTGCAGCCGGCACCACAGCGATCAAGACCACCCGTGTGGGCGGTACTGACCGGTACGACACCGCTAAGAAGCTCATGGAGCTTCGGACCAAGTCGACCACGCTGAATGGTTACGGTGAGACCGCGACGAACGTGATTCTCGTGAACGGCACCTCGCACCAGGACGGCCTTTCTGCCGCAGCCCTGGCTGGAGCCGCAGCGACCATGACCCTCCTCACGGATGGTACGGGCACGTTGAACGCCACTACGAGCGCTGCACTGACGGCCGCGCACACCACGATCTCGACTGTTCGTGCCATCGGCATGACGGCGGATCTATCGGCTGCTGAGATGACTGCTGCTGACGCTGCAGCCACCTCAACCACCGTGACGTGCACCGTTACGGCTGCCGAGGGCAGCTTCACCCAGACGGTTACCTTCAGTGGTGCCGTTCTTGGCGCCGAAGGCGACCAGGACGGCTCAACCAATGCTGACGGAACCGGTGCTGGTCTTGAGAGCAACTACAAGAAGAACAACACTGCTCTTGCGGCTAACTCCAATGCCACGGCTGGTTCAGCCGGTGCTAGCGACGTCGACCAGCCGAACCTCACCGAGGTTGTCGGCTCGACTGCTGCGGCTACTGCGGCCAGCATCGTCCATGGAACGGCCTTCGCAGTCGGTGACGTCCTGTCAGCAGGCACGGGCATCACGGACACTGCCGGGAACGCCATTGCTGGCTGCTCGACGACCGTGGCTAACGACGCCACACGTCCGACGGCGACCGTCGATAGCTTCAAGATTGGCGCCACGACGGCTCTGCTGCACTTCAGCGAAGCGGTGGAAGATTTCGCCGGCAGCGCCACCGCGGTGAGTGATGACATCACGAGCACCAGCTCGGGTACAGACACCACCTTCCTGGTGACGGCTGCAGGTGGGAACTACTTCCTCGCCACCCACAAGGACGGCTCCGCCTTTATCAGTGGTCAGGTTCTGACCATTTCGACAAGTGCTGGTGACTTCACCGATCTCGGTGACCTGGACATGGCGGCGAACAAGACGGCGACTGCGTCGACCGACACGACTAGCCCAACGGCTACCGCAACGGTTGCGTCTTCGACCTACACCCGTGCGATCACGGCCACCATGGGTACCACCGGTACCTTCACAGTTGGTGCTGTTGCCGGCGGTATTGCCGAGGGAACGATCGGTAACCTGTGGACCTTCGAAGCAATCGAGGGTTCGGCTGGTGCTGTTCCTGTGGTCTCGCTGTTTGACACAGTGAACCGCAAGATGGTCCTGGCAGCAGACTTCACTTCGCCGACCTCGGCTTCCACTCCGACGGCAGACAACATCTGTGCCACCATTAATGGGCACGCCGATATTGCGGGCAACTTCAAGTGCCTCGTCGTAGCGGGTGGAACCAGTGCCGCAGTTGTGGCTTCTACTGCTCTGTCCGGTGGCGCGGTGACACACGCCATCGACGTCCAGTTCAGTGAGATCATGGCGACCGACTTTGCCACTATCGGCTACTACACGGTCGATGCTGATGCGGACACCTCCTACGCCGATGACGGTGCCGAGAGTGCTCGTACGTCGTTCTGTACCACGGCACTTGACGGCAGCGACTGCTCTGCGTACACGACTGGATCCAACAGCTTCATCAGTGGAGCTATGCAGTTCAACTACGCCGCGACGACCGCCGCGATGGACATCACCAAGGGATCGTCGGTAGTCGGCATCTCTACTTCGGTGACTGACCTCAAGGGCAACGCCGTAGGCAGTGTGACTTACAGGGTCACGATCAACTAGATCCGATCCTCGCCACTAACGTGGCGAAACCTGTAGGGGGACCCCGCACCTTGGTGCGGGGTCCCTCCGCGTTTTGTCCCATTCCGAATCCATTTCCCCTGATTCGTTAGGGTCCGGGCTGTGGTACCACGGCGGCAGAGTGCGAATAAGACGCGTGGCTCTGCCATCGACTATGCGTGGCTTGAAGAGGTAGTTGTTGGTGCCCTCGTAATCGCCGTGCCGTTGGTGTTTTGGAAATCGGCCTTTCGGGTGTTTGCTCTTCCGAAGGCCACACTCCTCGTTTGTGGAATCTGGCTCCTCCTAGCGATTCGGTGGCTAGCGGGTCGACGTCACCTAAAGCGCCACCGGCTAGAGCCGAGCCTTTTGATGGCGTGCGGGGCCTTCGCGTTAATGCTGGCCCTCTCGACGGTCTTCGCAGAGGACGGATGGGGTTCCCTGACCGGTTCACCTCACCGGTATTCGGGAGCCCTCACCTGGTTCTCTTACATCGCGCTGTTTCTTCTCATCTCCACCAGCTCAAAGGGACAGCGACCAGTTGAGCGGCTCGTGGGCTGCGTAGTAATTAGCCACCTGGGTGTTCTGGCCTACTCGCTTATTCAGATTGGTGGAGTGGATCCCTGGAGGTGGGCGGAATCTTTGTCGTATGGGGTCCAGGTGACTTCGACGCTTGGCAATCCAAATTTCGTCGCAGCGTTTCTAGCCATGTCCCTGCCGCTCGTAATCGGCGTGATTCTTCGGTCTGGAGTCGATCGCAGGATCGCCGCATGTTGCGGCTCAATGATGGCCCTAACGCTTCTCGTGGTTAACCATATGGGCTCGACACAGGGACATTTTGTGGCCATGGCCTGTGTCCTGCCGGTTATCTACTGGTCGGTAGTCGGTCCAGGGCGGGCAAGGGCCATAGTGCTCGGGACGGCGGGAATTCTTGCTATCCCTGTTCTCGTAGTTCTAGGAGACGTGCAAAACCTGGGGTGGGTTCTTGGGGGCGTGTTCGGTGCTGGACTCTGGGGCCTACTGTGCGCCGAATTTGGGTCGAGAAGACGGCAGGGTGCTGTTGAAGGTTCTGGTCCTGGGTGGCGACCGTCGCGGCGTGTCCTGATCGCCGGAGGTGTTCCGGTCTTGGCAGTAGGTCTCGGTCTGCTGCCGTTCGCTCTCCGACTCGTCGCCTCCAATCTGGATGAACGCCGACTCCTGTGGTCTGCAGGTTGGAAGATGTTTGCCGAACGTCCGGTACTCGGCTGGGGGCTCTCCTCCTATGCGAGCAATTTCGCGCGGTCACGACCGGAGGAACACGCAGAAAGATTCGGGGGCTTCCTTTCGGACTCGGTCCACAGTGTGCCATTTGGTCTCATGATCGGCGGCGGTGCGGTTCTTCTTCTCGCCTACCTTTCTCTCCAGTTCGTGGTACTTCGGATAGGCCTAAGAGGGTTCGCTCGCAGGGAGCAGGGAACTCAGCAGCTAACGGTCGTCATCGGTTCTTCTTGGGTGGCCTTCCATCTTCAATCGCTAGTTTCGGTGGATTCGGTAGGTCTTGGTTACTTCCAATGGGTGATCTCTGGTCTTCTCGTAGCAACGGCCAGTCACTCTTCTGAATCCGATCAGAAGAGTGGAGGACAGTTTTGGCGGCTGAAGTTCATTAGCGATAGATGCCCAGATTCCCTGCCGCGACTCGCATCTGGTGCAGTAATCGTCTTGGGTTTATTTCTCATGCCTGCGGTTACAGCACCATTGCGAGCTGACCTCGCTTTCTCCAATGCGCATTGGGCTGAAGCGCGCCAAGACCTGGCTGAGATGCGTAGCGAGTTGGATCGGGCGGTGACGATCGACAAGCGAAACGGTTTCTTGCTGCAGAAGCGCGCACGCCTTCTGGCCCGCACGGGCCAACTGGATGCAGCGATCGAAGATGCGAGTCGGGCTGCTGAACTTCTACCCGGCAGTGCGGCGGCGGCCTTGCAGGTCGCGAGATATGCAGCCGCGGACTGGGCAACTTCTGGGCGACTTGGTCTCGCTAGAGAGTGGTACCGGTTAGCTATTGCGCGCGATCCCTATTCGACCGGAACTGTCGATGAGTTCGAAAGGTTCTTGGTGGCCATCGGACGCGTGAATGAAGCTTCCGAACTGCGGCGTTGGCACGAAACGTTGTAATCGGCCGAGTCCGAGAAGGTGGCGATGTTCGCGCCGTCCCTGAGGGATTGGTGGTGTCGGATCGTTGACCGTGGGGGCGAGAGGTGCTCAGTGATCAGTGGCTACCATTGCAGCGGTGGGTGAGGGGTTGACAGGTGGGTGATCTTGTTGCCTTCCGACGCAATGTGAACGACCGGGTAGTGGACTCGTTCGGGCACGAATGGTCAAGGTTCGACAACCGACGTCTCGATCGTGGCGAACTACTGGAAATGTTCGAGGCCTATACCTCGATCTTTCCCTTCGGGGATCTACCTCAGGACGCAATCGGCTTCGACGCGGGATGCGGATCAGGACGGTGGGCACGCTTCTTCGCGGAACGCGTGGGGACTCTTCACTGCGTGGATGCCAGCGAAAAAGCCGTCGAAGTTGCTCGACGGACTCTCGCAGATCGTTCGAACGTTTGCTTCCACCACGAGGACCTCACCGAGATGAGCATCCCCTCCGGATCGTGTGACTTCGGGTACTCGCTTGGCGTACTCCATCACGTGCCAGACACGGAGCGGGCACTGAGGGCTTGCGTGGATCGGTTGAAGCCAGGGGCACCATTCCTCGTCTACCTCTACTACCGACTCGAAGACGCGGGACTGGGCCGTCGACTGACCTTGCGGATGGTCACCCTCCTCCGATACGTGGTTGCCCGCCTGCCACGACGGTTGAAGGGCCCGGTAACTGACTGCATCGCCGTACTTGTCTATTTCCCATTGGCACGAATGGCGGCATTGGTCGAGAAGATGGGTGGGGATCCGAGCCACATACCCCTTTTCCAGTATCGGGGCCGGTCGTTCTACGTAATGCGCAATGACGCCCTCGACCGGTTTGGCACACGACTCGAGAAGCGTTTCACCCAGGCTGAGATCATGACTCTGCTCACCGAAGCGGGCCTGGACGACATCAAGTTCTCTGAAGATCCACCGTGGTGGGTCGCAGTCGGTCATCGATCATCGGGCCTGAACGACTGATGAACTCTTTCTCGCTCCGCCATGGGACTCCGCTTCGCTCGATGCTCGACGGACCGCGCGGGGAGACGATGGTGGTGGCGTTCGCCCGAGTCATTTCAGCCTCTGCAGCGCTCGTTGTCGCGGCAGCGAGCGCTAGACAGTTGGGTCCCGTCGGCCGCGGTGAAATCGTCTTTGTTGTGACGGTGGCGATTCTGTGCACCGAGTTTGTGAACCTCGGCACCAACGTGAGTGGCCGGATCGAGATCCTCAGGGGCATGGACACGAAGATCGAGGATTACCTGGGGTTGATCGTTGCACTCGTTGGCGTCCAGACAGTCTTGGTCGCCACGGTCCTCGGCATAGTCGGTCCGACGTTCTTTGGATCTGGGGTGGCGACCTGCGTGATCGGAGTGTTCCTCGGTGCGGCCATGTTCCTTTCCCACATGCTGGTTGATGCAGCGTTCGCCGTTCGGCGGACGCTACAGACCGGAGTTCGGGAACTCCTGACCGGCCTGGTGCCGGTGGTGATCGTCGTTCCGGTTGCTGTTGCTGGCGGTCTCTCCGTGGAACTGGTCCTTGCTTTGACCGCCTTGGGCTATGCCCTGGGAGCCGTATACCTCTGGGGAGTGGTTCGAAGTCGTTCTCCAAAGGCGCGCTTCGATCCCAGGACTTGGCGACCCATCGTCGGTAAGGGGTTGCCGGTCTTTGCTGGTTCAGTGGGCCAGTCTGTCGCGCTGCGTGCCGATCGGATGCTCCTCGGACTTCTATCTACGCCGGCTGCCCTCGGGGTCTTTTCTGTTGCATCGACCACCGCTGAACTACCGAGGTTGCTCCTACTGCCGGCGACTCAGGTGCTCTCCAATCGGATCGCTTCGGGTGACATCCCTCATGGAACCCTGAAAAGGATCATGTTGCGGCTGGGGTTTGGCTATTCGGCCCTCATGGTGCTGGTCGCCATGACCGGAGCAGCGGTTGTAATCCCGGTGGCTGGTTCAGGATTCAGCGGCATCCGCGACTTGATCGGGGTTTTGGCTCTTGGTGAGGGGCTTTTTGGGGTGTTCCTCATCTCGACCGGAGTCCTCGCAGGGCTGGGCATGTATCGCCCGCTTGCCGTTCCCGGCCTGTTCGGAGCGGTCGTCATCGTCGTGGTCGACTTGATGGTGATCCCCAATCACGATGAGATCGGTGCGGCGTGGGTCCGAGTCGGGGGATATGGGCTGATGGCCTTGATGTCGCTAGCCCTCGTCGCCTCTGCTATTCGGCCCTCCACACGAGTCTTGCGATGATTGAGCTCGGTAGACCTCAAGTTGAGGGTGATGTCCTCGTCGTTGGAGATCCAGAAAGAAGGCCCGCCGCGATCGAAAACGCCCTTCAGGCCACTAGGTGGTTCCGTCGATGATGGCGAAATTGTCGCCCTCCACCCGGTCCGGCATGGTGGTCCGAAGGGCCGTGGGGCAGCTCGCGCAACTAGCCCTCCGCCGCCCGCTAACAGCGGTTGGAATAGTTGCCTTCGTCCCTCGGACACTGCTCGCAGTCTTCGTGAATCGGGCCGACATCTGGTCGCTGGCTCCAGATTCGGTTCAGTATCTGGCCGTCACGGAAGCGGCTGCCGATGGTCGGCTCGCAACTTTTTGGTTTGGGTATGGCGAGTCGCTCTTCCAGTCCACGAGGACCTTTACGCTCCAGATCCTCCTCCTGTTTGAGGTCTTTGGACCGTCACGGTTCGCAGCTCAGTGCGTAGCGGTTCTCTATGGTGTCCTCGCTGCGGTGTTGACGGTTGTAATCGCTCGGCGGCTCGTCCGCCCGGGATACGCCCTGAGCGCTGGTCTCGTGGTAGCGCTCCTGCCGTCCCAGATAGCGTTTTCGTCGGCGGCCATTCGCGAGTCGCTCATCTGGTGCCTGCTGGCCTTGACGATCTTCTTCGTGTTTCGTTCTGGTCGATCGGAACGAGCGCTTGGGAGCATCGGATGGATGGTGGCGACCGCCGGGCCGATCTTTCTGATGTCGTATCTTCGGGTCCATTCAGCCCTGTTGATCACCTGGTGTCTCATCGGTGGGTTACTACTCAAGGGCAGAACTCGGCTCGGTCGCTCTCTGGCCGTCGTGTTACTCGTCGTTCTACTTCCAGTCTTCATGGGTATGGGCCCCGGCGGCGTGGAGTATGCGTCTGCCTCGGCAAAGGGTCTCGGAACGGTACGTGCAGTCCTCGCCATGTCCGCTGAGTCGGCTATCGCTGCACCCTCCATGTTCGATGAGTCGGTCGTCGTTGCTGGTGACCCCACGCTCTGCTCCGAGTGCCCGTTGTTACCCGCCAACGAGGGGCCCGCCAACGAGGGGTCCGCCACCTTGGATCCCTCGATGCCCGCTGAGTCAGCCAACGCTGCTGGCGGGTCAACGTCCGGACTGACCTCCGGGGCCGCGAGTGCCGTATGTGGCGTTGAATGCGACGTCGCGCCTTCCTTGCCCGGAGACATCCTTGAGCGCGTCACGGAACTCAATACAACGAACCAGAAGTTCATCGTGGATGCCGAGGGTCGGCACATCATGTTGGACAATGACCTCGAAGCCACCTTGGCGAGCTTTCCACACGGGTTGGTTTCGGTGACACTTCGCCCATTTCCGTGGGAGGCGGATGGAGGCTTTGGACGCACCGCTGCGGCTCTGGAGTCGCCGATCTGGTTGCTGCTGATCCTTCTTTCGGTCGTCGGCATCGTCGCTAAGTGGCGCTCATCGGATGAGGCGATTTTCCTGATGGTCCAGGTGGCGTTGTTTACTGGCGCGGCCGCAGTAACCCAGGGGAACCTCGGGACGGCCTTCAGGCACCGTGGACAGGTTCTAGTGGCACTGGCAGTTCTCTCCATGGTTGGCATAGAGCATCTTCGAGATCGCTGGTCTATGAATGGAATGGATAAGGGGGGAGGCCAAGGAATGGGCCACGAACAAGAAGGCCACGTCGATCACCTCGAATCCCTTTGAGCCCATGCCGATGGGAAACATGACGGTGAGGTCATAGCTATCGAAGATGTCAACTGGATTGTCAAGCGTCCCGCATGCTCGGCCCAGGCATTTCTTCTCGGGTATTTTCGGACGCAGCCGAACCGACGCCGAGATCACCAGATGGTTGTGTGTCGCCGGTGGATGAATTCGACAGGCGAGGTACCGGTGTCGTGAGTGACGATCGTGGCGAACCGAGGGAGTTCCGGTGACCTCGTTTGGCTATGTCCCGCTCCACCCATCGATGGCCCCCCCGGGCGACCGACGCCGGTTTCCGGGCTATGCGGAGGGTCGTTCGCTTGACTTCAGCGTCATCGAAGGGTGGGACGGAGTCGATGTTGCGGTCCTGAGCACGGAGGCTGACATTTTCCGATGGTGCAAGGCGCCGGTAGACGTCGCCGTTGTCTTGGACCTTCCAGATGCGTTTCTAGACGAGGTTTCCTCGGCGAAGACGCGAGCTCGTGGTCTGGCTAAGTGGGTCGCAGGTCCACTTTCCCGACCTGTAATGGACTATGACCGTGCGATGCGACGACTCATTGACAGGGCCGACGCAGTCGTCTGCAGCACGCCAGAGCAGGCTGAGAAACTTAAACGTCACTCAGACAACGTCCATGTCGCTCTTGACCTGCATGTGGAGATCGAACCGTTGTCGGTCGGAGAGGACACCGAAGCTGGTGCAGAGTTCTCTCGTCTGGACGTGGTTTGGGAAGGAATGCACCCAACGTTGGGCGCCATCGAGCAAGTGCTGCCAGCACTACGGATGGTTGATCAGATGAGAGGCGTCACATTCCATCTGATCACGGACCCGGCTGCCCCGCGTTTCATGAACCGTTTCTTGGTGCGGAACCTCCACGAGGTCGTTTCCTCCTGGGGCTTGACCGTCGAGATCCATGACTGGGAGGTGGGGGTACTTCGGGACGTTGCGCAGAACTGTGACGTCGCCATTGTCCCCGTGGTTCGAGAGGACCCGTATCAACTTGGGAAACCTGAGAACCGGATGCGGATCTTTTGGCGGCTCGGCCTTCCGGTCATAGCGTCTGACACTCCTGCACACCGTCGCGCAGTGGAGTTCGCCGGCGTTCCCCTGGACACGCTGTGTGCCGGGCAGGAGGAGTGGGAGACGGCGCTGGTGTCGTATGCCGCCGATGGGGTGGGGCGCAGATTGGCTGCTGAGAAGGGACAGGCAGCGGCTCTCGGACCTTATGGGGACCAGACGATTCTCGGTGCGTGGGACCAGGTGTTTGCGAGCGTGGGGGTCCGATGATGTCAACAGACCGGGACCTTCGGGTCACCTACTTGTCTATGGATCCCTTAGGCAGCACGGTGGGGGCCTCACAGGTCCTTGCCTACATCCTCCGACTTGCCTCCCGGGGAGTAGGGATCGACCTGCATAGTTTTGAGCGGACGGTGGACGGAGATCTACGAGACCTCCTGGCTGCGGCCGGGGTTCGCTGGCACCCGCATCGGTTCGGCGGTGCGGGTGCACGGGGCGGTCTAGGGAGGGTTACCCGCCTAGCTCGGCACATTCGAGGGGCGTCGCTGGTGCACGCTCGTAGCGACATGGCGGCAGCCGCGGTGATGTCGTCCTCGGTGGACAGGTGGGTGTGGGACGTCAGATCACTATGGGCTGATCAGAAGGTTGCCACCGGGGTGTTCTCCGAGGGCTCCCTGCAGGCTCGGGTGTTTCGTCGGATCGAGCGGGCGGCCGCCAGACGGTCTGACCGGGTGGTCACCCTTACTTCGTCGGCGATCGACGTTCTTGACGATCGGTACGGTGGTGTGGTCGGCCCGAAGGCGAGTGTCATCACCACGTGTGTGGATCGTCAACGGTTCGTCCCGTCGCCTCCACCAAGTAATGCGCCGCTCCGAGTGCTGCTCGCCGGGACCCTCAACCGCTATTACGACGTGCCTGCCATGCTCGACCTGGTTGCGGCTCTCCAACGCATGACAGACGTGGAATTCATCGTCGCGGCGCCGGAGACCACTGACTGGGAATCTGATCTGGCGGCAGTGGGAGCAGTACGCGTGTCGGCATCTGTGGGGGAGATGCCAGATTTAGTCGCCTCTTGCCATGTTGGCCTCAGCGTTTGCCGAGAGGATGCTGGTGTGAGCCTTTTAGCGGCTATGCCCACCAAGATCGGAGAGATCTTGGCCGTGGGGAGACCCGTAGTGGTCAACCGGGGGCTGGTAGACGCCACGCATCTACTAGAGGCTGCGGAGGCCGGGATCAGCATGAGTCCCGATGACGATCTAGGACTGGTCGCCGCCCGGGTGCTCTCGCTGGTTGACGACCCGGGAACCGTGGAAAGGGCCACCGCGCTAGCTGCACGGAACTTTGATCTAGACGCTGCAGTGGATCGACTTGTGCACATTTATCGTGGTCTCGACTGCGCAGAATGACGGTGCACCGGGGGGGCCGGTTGTCTTCGGATAACTTTTGGAACATGACTGGGGATCGAGTGCGATGAAGGCGGTGATACTCGCTGGAGGCTTGGGGACGCGATTGTCCGAGGAGACGACGGTTCGTCCGAAGCCGATGGTCGAGATTGGCGGGATGCCCGTGCTCTGGCACATCATGAAGACCTTCTCGGCCTATGGCATTGATGACTTCGTGATCTGTTGTGGTTACAAGGGCTATGTGATCAAGGAGTACTTCGCCAACTACTTCCTCCACGTGTCCGATGTCCGTTTCGACGTAGCCGAGAACCGTATGGAGGTGCTCCGGGGAGGGGGAGAGCCCTGGCGGGTGACCCTCGTCGATACCGGGGACGACACCATGACCGGTGGCCGACTCAAGCGAATTGCCGAGTATGTGCAGGGCGAAGAAATGTTCTGCATGACTTATGGGGATGGGCTGTCCGATGTGGATGTGACAGCGCTGGTCGACTTCCACCGGGCTCACGGGTGCATGGCCACGGTCACGGCGGTGAAACCCCCCGGTCGCTTCGGAGCTTTGGAACTCGATGGAGAAAGGGTCACTGGATTCACCGAGAAGCCGCCTGGCGACGATGGCCTCATCAACGGAGGATTCTTCGTCCTCCAACCCGAGTGTCTGGAACTGATCGCAGACGACTCAACTCGTTGGGAAGCCGAACCATTGGGTGAGCTGGCAGCGCGTGACGAGTTGCGAGCCTTCCATCATTACGGCTTCTGGCAACCGATGGACACGGTTCGTGAGCGCGATCTGTTGAACGAGCTCTGGGAGTCCGGGAGCGCGCCTTGGCGGGTCTGGTGACGTCCGACAGGTGACTGGCGGATGAAGTGTCGTCAATGCGGAGGGTCTGCTGAATCGGTTTTTGCGGACCTTGGCAGTTCGCCTCCGTCGAACGCCTACCTATCGCGTGCCGGGCTCATGTCGCCCGAAAGGTGGTTCCCTCTACGAGTCGTGGTCTGTGAATCCTGTTGGCTCGTCCAGACGGAGGACTACGCAACGGCATCGGAACTCTTTGACTCCGACTACGCCTACTTCAGTGGCTTCTCGTCGAGTTGGGTAGACCACTGTGCGGCCTATACGGAGACAATGGTCGATCGTTTCAGGCTGGATGGAGATAGCACGGTGGTCGAAGTGGCGTCCAACGATGGGACGCTTCTCAGCTTCTTTGCCGAGCGGGGGTTGTCGTGCATCGGTATCGAGCCGACGGCCAGTACGGCGGAGGCCGCCAGAGAACTGGGTCTGGATGTGGTCGGGGAGTTTCTCACCGTGGACCTGGCTGACCGGTTGTCGACTGGGGGCCTTAGTGCAGATCTCCTGGTGGCCAATAACGTCGTAGCGCACGTGCCCGACATCGTGGGCTTCGTTAGCGCCTGCGGGCGCCTCCTAGGAGACGGTGGTGTGGCGACGTTCGAGTTTCCCCACCTTCTCCAACTCGTTTCCGAGTGTCAGTTCGACACGATCTACCACGAACACTTTTCCTACCTGTCGTTGACCTCGTTCGAACATGCGGTGGTGGCGTCAGGCCTGGAGGTGTTTGATGTCGAGGAACTAGCCACCCATGGCGGAAGCCTCCGGGTGTTCGTCCAGCCGGCTGGGAGTTGCGATCGATCTGTCGAGTCGACCGTCGAAGCGATGCTCCACATGGAGGAGGAGGCAGGAGTCCAGCGTTCCGACTATTACGCGGGGTTTCAGGCTGAGGCCGAGGCTGTCAAGGATGAGTTGCTCCGATTCCTGCTAAAAGCGAAGACAGAAGGGAGACTCGTCCTGGGGTATGGGGCCGCAGCTAAGGGGAACACGCTGTTGAACTTCGCGGGGGTGAGGCCCGACCTACTCCCGATGGTCGTCGACCGGAACCCGGCAAAGCAGGGCAAGTGGCTTCCCGGAAGCCGGGTTCCCATTGTCGCTGAGGACGAAATTGATCGGCTACGCCCAGACCATGTACTGATCCTTCCCTGGAACCTCCGCTCCGAAGTGGCAGAACAACTGGCCTACGTGAGGAACTGGGGAGCGACCTTTGTGACGGCGATTCCGGGACTCGAGGTCTGGTGAGCCATGCTCGGTTTGGATCGGCTCGGTCGATCGACCGGCGTACCCGTCGGGCGGGAGTGCCTCGCTGCATGAGTAGCGGAAGGACCTGAGGTGTGTGGAATCGCCGGGCTGCTCGGTCCGGTTGGAGACCGATCCGGGGAGGCGCTTGAGGCGGCAGCGCAGGCAATGTCCGATCGTCTTAGCCACCGGGGTCCTGATGGTCGCGGCATATGGTCTGACCCTGCTCAGGGGGTGGCGTTAGGACATCGCAGGCTGGCCGTGGTGGACCTCTCTGGTGCCGGCGCGCAGCCGATGGTTTCCCACGACGGGCGGTGGGTCATGTCGTACAACGGCGAGTCCTACAACGCTGAGGCGATGGTCGCGGCTATGCCGGCTGGACATCGGTCAGCGCTAGTAGGCCATTCGGACACTGAAGTGCTTCTCGAGACGATCTCGGCGATCGGTGTCGTTCCCGCACTGGAACGAATGGTCGGAATGTTTGCTCTGGCGGTATGGGATCGGCAATCCCATGAGCTCTGGCTGGCTAGAGACCGTTTCGGCGAGAAGCCGCTGTACCACGGCCGAGCCGGCCGGACTCTGGTGTTCGGTTCGGAACTCAAGGCTCTTCATGCGGTGGATGGCTTCGCCCCCGATATCGATCGCAACTCGGTCACCGATCTGTTGAAGTGGGGTTGCATCCCTGCACCCAAGACGATTTATGACGGCGTCTCCAAGGTCCGACCCGGACACGTGCTGCGATTTGATTCGTCGGGGCGGAGATCGGAGGACATCACGTACTGGTCGTCGCTGGAGGTTGCTTCGGAGGCCGTAGGCGGGGTTGAACGGGGTGAGGACGCTGTTGACGAACTAGAAGAGCTCCTCCAGCGAACCGTCACTTCTCGCATGGTCTCCGACGTACCCATCGGGGCGTTCCTCTCGGGCGGGATCGACTCCTCCACGATCGTTGCCATGATGGGTGTCGCTTCGGCCCGGCCGGTCGAAACCTTCACCGTCGGCTTTAGCGAACCGGCCTACGACGAGTCGAGATATGCCGCGGCTGTCGCTTCCTACCTTGGAACAGATCATCACGAGCTCGTGGTCAGCCCATCGGAGGCTCGGGAGGTCATTCCACTTTTGCCGGGGATGTACGACGAGCCTTTTGCCGACTCATCTCAGATCCCGACGTTCCTAGTGAGCCGTCTGGCCCGTCGTCACGTCACCGTTTCCTTGGCTGGCGACGGTGGGGACGAGTTGTTCGGGGGCTACGACCGCTATCGACATCTAGATCGGTTTCACCGTGTGATGTCGTTCTGGCCGGCTCCCATTCGTCGGGTAGGTGGATCAATGCTGCGGTCCGTCCCGTCGTCGGCTTGGGATCGAATCGGGACAGGGACACTGGCTCGGTTGCTTCCGGGAGGCTCTCGAGGACGCTTAGGCCATCTAGCCAACAAGGCAGCTCGGGTGTTGGCCGCCGCCGATCCGGCGAGGACCTACGAGGCCATGATGACTGCTGAAAATAGTGCGGAGGAGTTCGTGATCGGTTCGGAGGTGCCGGCCAAGGGTCTCTATGACCTCCCTGAGGGCTTCAGCGGTCGCGGTGGTTTCGAGGCGGCGATGTTGATGGACACGGTGGCCTACCTTCCCGACGATCTTCTCACGAAGACGGACCGGGCCTCGATGGCCGTGAGCCTCGAAGCCCGGCTACCTTTTTTGGACCCTGAGGTATTTCGATTCGCCTGGAGCCTCCACCAGCGTGACCGGTTCAGGGACGGGTCTGGCAAGTGGGCCATGAGGCGCTTACTCGAGCGCTATGTGCCATCGCACCTTACAGATCGGCCCAAGATGGGCTTCGGCGTACCCGTTGGCCCTTGGCTCCGGGGGCCTCTCCGGGGCTGGGCCGATGGTCTCCTGGACCCTGGTCTTCTGGCTGAGCAGGGGTTGTTCGACCCTGCACTGGTGTCGGCTCGATGGTCCGATCATGTCGAGGGCCGAGCTGATCACACGTTTTTGTTGTGGTCCGTCTTGATGTTCCAGGCATGGCAGCACGAACTGGCCATTCGATGAGGAGGCAGCGTCCCATTCGTGTCATGCGGATCATCGCGAGGATGAACGTGGGTGGCCCCGCATGGCAGACCAGCGTCCTGACCCGACAGATCGATCCTGATCGCTTTGAGACCCGCCTTCTCGTCGGCTCTACAGGTGGTGATGAAGCGGACTTCTTGGCCCTGCGGGATCCTGAACTGCCTGTAGCCGTTATTCCTGGGCTCGGTCGGTCTCCGGGGCCGCTTAACGATTTCCGGGCATTCTGGGGTATCTGCCGGGAGATCCGCCGGTTCCGCCCCGACATCGTGCATACCCACACCGCCAAGGCTGGTGTGCTTGGGCGACTGGCTGCGATGGTCTGTCGGGTGCCCATCCGGGTTCACACGTACCATGGCCACCTCCTTTACGGCTATTTCTCACCGATGGCGAGTGGTGTGATTCGAATCGTCGAACGGATTCTGGCGAGGCGCACTACTGCTCTGGTATCGGTAGGCAAGCGGGTGCGCGACGACCTGCTCGCGGCTGGCATTGGACAATCAGCGTCCTATGTGGTGGTGCCCCCTGGGGTGGTGGCTCCCCGGGCGGTCGATGGGAATAGCGCCCGGCAGTTGCTGGGACTCCCTGAAGGGGTGCCGGTGGCGCTATTCGTTGGTCGGCTCACATCGATCAAGCGGGTGGATCGGCTCATTGAGGCGTTTGCATTGCTTCTTGATCAGGTTCCAAAGGCAGTGCTGGTCGTTGCCGGAGAAGGCGACCTGTCGGACGAGATGGTTACTCAGGCTGAACCCCTCGGAAGTTCGGTCAGGTTTCTGGGATGGAGGTCGGACCTTGCTCTCCTGTATGCGGCAGCCGACCTTGTGGCCATCAGCTCGGACAACGAGGGCATGCCTGTCACGCTCATAGAAGCGGCGATGGCAGGTGTGCCAGGGGTGACGACCGACGTGGGCAGCGCAGGGGAGGTCGTGGAACACGGGGTGACGGGCAGGGTGGTACCGCTTCATGCATCGTCGATGGCCGATGCGATGGTCGACCTCCTCTCGGATCGGGACCTACGAGGTCAGATGGGAGAACAGGCGGCCATTAGGGCCCGAGAGCGGTTCACCGTAGAGCGCTTGGTCGCTGATCATGAGAGCCTCTACGCTCGCCTGGTGGAGGGTCGATCCACGGGGTGACTTGGATCGGATGGCCCCAGATCAGTCGCTGTGGCAACGGTAGGATCGCCAGATGAGAGCGCTGATCACTGGTGGGGCGGGCTTTATCGGGTCCCACCTCGCCGACCGTCTGGTCGAGCGTGGTGATCAGGTCATCCTTTTGGATGACCTCTCCACAGGGCGACTGGCGAACATCGAACATCTTGAAGGGTGCGCGGATGTTGAGTTCGTGCTTGGGTCAGTACTGAATGCCGACCTAGTGGATCATGTGGTCTCCCGGTCAGACGTCGTTTACCACCTCGCGGCCGCGGTAGGAGTGAACCTGATTGTCGAGAAGCCCCTCGAGAGCCTGATGACGAACATTCGCGGCACCGAAATCGTTGTCGAGAAGTCGCACAAATACGGCAAGCGGATCCTCGTGGCGTCTACGTCTGAGATTTATGGGAAAAACGTTTCTGACCGACTTTCTGAAGACGATGACCGGATCCTCGGATCCCCTCTGAAGAGTCGGTGGTCGTACTCGGAGGCCAAGGCGATCGACGAGATCCTCGCCTACACCTACTGGCGGGAGAAGGGTTTGGAGACTGTCATTGTTCGACTCTTCAACACCGTTGGACCGCGGCAGACAGGTAGTTACGGGATGGTCATCCCGAGGTTCGTTACCCAGGCACTCCGTGGTGAGCCGATCACCGTGTTCGGTGACGGATCCCAGACTCGCTGTTTTTGTGCTGTGCAAGACATCGTTGGGGGGATCCTGGCCCTGTCCGAGGAGGAGGCGGCGCTGGGAAGAGTGTTCAACCTCGGCGGGCTGGGTGAGATTTCGATGGCAGACCTAGCGGAACGGGTGGTCGAACTCGCTGGCTCGTCGAGTCCGATCGAGTACATCCCTTATGACGTGGCCTACGAGGAGGGGTTCGAGGACATGAAGCGTCGTGTTCCAGATGTCACCCGGGCCCATGATCTGGTGGGATTCCAGCCCACACAGGACCTAGATGCCATCATCATGGCAGTGATCGAGGACCAGCGGCGCTAGGCCGGGGCTATGACCGGGGCATGGTGGGAGTACACGGGAATCTTCGTCGCGTCTGCCCTGCTTTGTCTGGTCCTCACGCCGGTGGCCATTGCCGCAGCGACTCGAGCCGGGGTCTTCGACGAGCCGGGCGGTCATAAGAGCCATATTTCGCCCGTCCCGTATCTGGGGGGTTTGGCGATTGTCCTCGCCTTTGCCGCGTCGGTCGCCGGTGCGGCTCTCCTCGATCCTCCGGAGAGCGGCCAAGGTGAGTTGGTGGCGGTACTGGTTCTAGCAGTTGGTCTCGGGGTGGTGGGCCTGGCCGATGACCTCAGGAATCTTTCGCCGGCGGTTCGGTTGCTGGCAGAGGTCCTCTGCGCGGTGCAGCTGTGG
The DNA here is from genome assembly GCA_002717185.1 of Rhodospirillaceae bacterium. The sequence goes on along the minus strand of PBDC01000114.1, from coordinate 25,335 downwards.
AGGATGGATGTGGGGATCACCCTGACCGGCGAAGAGTTTGTTGATGTGTTGTTGACGGTGCTGTGGGTGGTGGGAATCACGAATGCGTTCAACCTTCTCGACAACATGGATGGCCTAGCGGCCGGGCAGGCAGCGATTTGTTCCGTCGCCGTGTTTGTCATCGCTGCTTCCAATGGCCAGTTCCTGGTCGCGGCACTGGCTGTAAGCCTCGCTGGCTGTGCCAGCGGATTCCTCCATCATAATTTCCACCCTGCCCGGGTCTATATGGGGGATGGGGGAGCCCTATTTCTGGGGTTCTTGATCTCCTACCTGTGCATCAAGTTGCGGTTCGCCGATTCGGTCTCAGGGGCGTATCTCGTACCCGTGGTGATCTGCGTTCTACCGATCACGGATACGTCACTCGTGACGCTGTCCCGCATGGCTGCGGGTCGAAGTCCGTTCCAGGGCGGTCAGGACCACATCAGCCATCGCATGGTGCGTAGCGGCATACCGGTGCCCGTATCGGTCGGTTTGACCTATTTCGCTTCGGCCTCAGCTGGTGTTCTCGCGTTCGTGATCAGCAGAGTCGATCGGTTCTCAGGCCTGATGGTCACCGGTCTCGTTGCAATTACCGCGGTGGCGGCGGCCTGCCTGCTTGCGCTCGTTCCGGTGTACCCGGAGAGCCGTCGCCGCCATTACGTGATCAACGATCGCGATGGGTCGGCCTGATCAGTTCGTTCAGGCCCTGGCCAGTCTCTCCCATGGCCTGGTTCGGTGGAACCACTCGATGGTCGCTTCGAGGCCGTCGGTAAGCGATGTGGGCACGACCTGGGGGAAGAGATTGAGGAGTGTCGTGGAATCGGCCTGAGACCGAGGGACGTCACCGAGCCGCGGAGGCAAGTGGTCGAGGGGCAGGGCCCGTCCCAGTAGTTTCTCGAGTTGGTCGATCACCTCCAAGAGGCTCACCTGGGTGCCGAACGCGAGGTTCACGGGCTCGGAATGGCTGATTCGGCGGTGAATTGCGTCGGTTATGACTTCAACCACCGTGTCCACGTAGGTGAAGTCGCGGCTCTGGGTGCCGTCGCCGTGCACCGGAAGCGGCTGATCTTGGAATGCTGCAGCCAGAAATGAGGGGATGGCAGCGGCATAGGAGTGCAGCGGAGGCTGGAGTGGGCCGAAGATATTGAAGAACCGGAGAGCGAGGACGGGGAGTTCGTAGGCATGACCCCAGGCGAGGCTGTAAGCCTCGGTAGCCAACTTGCTTGCCGCATAGGGGCTGATCGGACGGGTGGCTAGCGCCTCATGCTTTGGAAGCACTTTGTTAGCTCCGTATACCGAAGAGGACGAGGCCACGATGACCTGGGCGTCACCGAGATCCCTGACCGCTTCAAGGACGCGGACGGTGCCCGTAGCGTTGGCTTCGTGGGCCGCGAATGGATGGGCGATAGATCGTGGAACGGAGGATCGCGCGGCCAGATGGACCACTGAGGAGGCGCCGGCAACCGTCGATTCGAGGAGGTCGTTGTCGAGGATCGAGCCTTCGACGAAACTGACGTCAAGGCCCTCGAGATTCTCGTGAAAGCCAAAGGAGAGGTCGTCGAGAATGACCACCTCGGTCACAGCATCGTCATGCTGAAGTCGGCGAGCCAGATTGGCTCCGACGAATCCCGCCCCACCGGTCACCACGATCTTCATCGAGCTGGCACTGGGTTGACGAGGATCCGCACAGTGGAAACCTATCGGCTGTCTCATCCCCGTGATCGGCCCGAGCCCTTTCAGCGGGTCAGTCACGGGCCGCACCTATTACGGAGAGCAACTGGTCTGCTAGAAGATGGAGAGATGAGATCACTAGATGAGACTGGAGCGGCTAGACCTAGGCCGGTGGGTAGCACGTCGCTCGATGTCCTCTACCTGACGGATTTACGGTTCCCTGGTGGGTCGTCATCCAGCCTGGTGGAGGAGGCCAGGGCCGCCGTGGCTGCGGGATACCGGGTTGGAGTTCTCCATTGCAAGTCATCCAGCCTTAAGCGTGACCGGGCATTCCATCCAGGGGTCCGGTCCATGCTGGATGACGGGTCGCTGATTCTGGTTCACCCTGATGAGCCAGTGGATTGTGGGGTGGCGATAGTCAAGCACCCGACGATCCTGACCGAGGGGTTCGGTGGCCGACTACGGATCCGGAGTCGACAAAACCTCGTGTTTGTCGGACAGGTTCCGAGCGACAAGGACGGAACCGTCTACTACGACCCTGTTGAGGTGCATGGTCATGCCATCGAGGCTTTGGGAGAGGCGCCGGTGTGGTGTCCGGTGAGTCCCACCGTCCGGTCACATCTGGAGGGTGGGGGGGTGCCGTTGACCGACGACAACTGGGTGGAGGTGATCGACCCGGAAGGTTGGGCGGTGGAGCGAATGGGCCCCTTGGGTGATCGTCCGGTGATCGGTCGACATGGGCGCCCGACCCCGATGAAATGGCCTGAGGACCCGGAGGACTTCCTAGCTGCGTATCCGATTGATGGACGGGCGGGTGTCCGTGTTCTCGGAGGGATCGATGGGTTGGAGGGATTTCTCGGAGACCGCGTGCCGGAGTCATGGGAGGTCTACGGATTCGGCGGACTGGAGCCCGGGGAGTTCCTCCGCGGTGTCGACTTCTTCGTCTACTTCCATCACCGTGATCTCGTCGAGGCGTTCGGGCGGACGATCCTGGAGGCTCTGGCCTCAGGATGCGTGGTTGTTCTTCCTCCTCATTTTGAGTCGTTGTTCGGCGATGCCTGCGTCTACGCCGAACCCCAGGGTGTCTGGTCGGTGATCGATTCCCTGCACGGCAGCCCCAATGAGTTTCGACGAGTTTCCGAGCATGGGGTCGAGGAAGTTCGACGCCGGTTCTCCCACGAAGCGCACGTCAGCAGACTTCGGGGACTTCTTGGAAAGCCTGGAGGCGGATCGGGCCGGGCTGCTCCGACCGGACGACTTCCGAAGGGCCTACGAGATCAGCGACCCTCTGTCTTGATGGCGTGCGTGGGAATGGCCGAAGCAGCTGTGGCGGAGACGATCAGACAGTTGGAAGCGCATCGCGATCGCGCTACGGGATTTGCTCCGGTCGTGTTGGCTACGGTGCCGCCTCCTGACATCGCACGACATCTTGACGAGGATCTCCTGCTGGATGCGGATCGCCGATTTTTCATTGGGTCGCGCAGTGGAATCGTGGTCGAGTCGATGGAACCCAGGGACTCCTACATCGGTCCGGACTCCTTTGACAACCACCTGCTAGAGAAGATCGCCGAACTCCGGCTAAGGCATCGAATCGGATCGGTGGCAGCGGTGGACATTGGGCACCCTGACGCCTGGCTGGTGCTGCAGGCTGCTAGGGGATGATTGGTACCCTTTGAAGGGTGCCCAATCTGGGTTCCCGTCTTTTCGGCGGGCTTGCCCTTCTCGACTGTTCTGGGTGGTAGGTGGCCGTGGCTCGTTCACTGACAATCATCGGACTCGGCTACGTCGGGCTGCCGTTGGCTCAGGAGGCCTGCAGGAGTGGGTTGGCTGTCGCGGGGCTTGACGTTTCCAATGCGGTGGTCGACGGTCTGAACGCTGGGGTCTCCCATGTTGATGACCTGGATGAAGGTGATGTAGCTGAGATGCTCAGAACCGGTTTCACAGCGACGACCGATACATCGTGCCTCGCGACTGTTGATGCCGTGGTGATCTGCGTTCCGACTCCGCTCTCCGATGACGGCACTCCGGACCTCAGTGCGGTCGAGTCGGCGGCGAAAACTACCGCTGGGCATTTGAGGCCCGGAACGCTCGTGGTCCTCGAATCGACGACCTATCCGGGGACCACGGGAGAGTTTGTTCGGCCGATCCTCGAGGAAGGCAGTGGGTTGGTGGCTGGAGAGGACTTCCATCTCGCCTATTCCCCTGAACGAATCGACCCGGGGAACGAGCGATACGGACTCCGTAATACGCCGAAGGTCGTGGGTGGGTTGACGGCGCGGTGCACTGATGTCGCGGTCGAATTTTACTCTGGGCTGGTTGACGAGGTGGTGCCAACGGTAGGCCTCCGCGAGGCAGAGCTGGCCAAGTTGCTCGAGAACACCTATCGCCATGTGAACATTGCCCTGATGAACGAGATGGCCGTCTTCTGCCATGAACTCGGGATCGACCTCTGGGCCTCGATCGAGGCGGCGAAGACCAAGCCGTTTGGGTTCCACGCTTTTTATCCGGGCCCCGGCGTGGGCGGTCACTGCATTCCAATCGATCCGAACTACCTCTCATGGGTCGTGCGGTCGCTCGGATACCGGTTCCGGTTCGTCGAGTTGGCCCAGGAGGTCTCTGAGCGGATGCCTGCCTATGTCGCCAAGCGAATCCAAGATGCGCTCAACGGCCAAAAGAAAGCTGTCAACGGATCGAGGATCGTGCTGGTGGGAGTCTCTTACAAGGCAGACGTCAGTGATGTTCGCGAGACACCGGCCAGGCCGCTGGCTGCTCAATTGCAGGCCATGGGCGCCGACCTGCTCTATCTGGATCCCCACGTTCCGGAATTTCGAGTTGATGGGGAGTCGGTCCCGGCCATGGCCCTTGATGCGACGCATCTCGACCAAGCAGATTTGGTTGTGGTGCTTCAACCCCACACCGCGGTGCTCGAGTCCGGTGTGCTGGAGTGTGCGCCGGCGATCCTGGATACCAGCGGTTCGCTGGACGGCCACAACGTCGAGCGGCTCTGAGGATTCACCGTGCGGATCGTCATTGCCACGGTCGTGCACCATCCGGAGGATGCCCGGATTTTCCACCGTCAGATCCCAGCCCTGCTCGAGGCGGGCCATGAGGTGGTGTATGTAGCGCCGGAAACTGAGCGTGATCTCAGTCGCCCTGGTCTCGTTCATGTCCCGGTTCCCCGGTCGATCGGAAGGCGGAGACTCGTTCCTTTGAGGAGGATGGCATCGGCTCTCTCAAGGGAGACCCGTGTCGCTGATCTAGCAATCGTCCACGATCCGGAATTGACTCTCATGGGGCGATGGATCCGTTGTCCGCGCGTCTGGGACGTACATGAGGACCTGGCGTCCCAGATTGCCGATAAGGAATGGATCCCTGGGATCCTCGGCGGTCCTGCCCGCCTAGGGGTAGGCCTATTGGAGCGTTGGGCGGCCCGCTCATTCGACGTGATGCTGGCCGAACCAACCTATGTAGATCGGTTCCCCCATGGGGTTGTTGTGCGGAACACGCCGTGGATCCAAGACCGATATGTGACACCCGGGGATAGTCGTGTCGTTTACGTCGGACGGGTTTCGTTGGGCCGCGGTATCGAGACCATGTTGGCGGCCATGCGGATGATCGGGCCGAAGGTTGGTCTGGACCTATATGGGTCGGCCGACCGGAATGTCGTCGAGATGCTCGACCGCGCCGGTTCGAACGTGGTCGTTCATGGATTCGTCCCCAATCCAAGTGCCCTTTCGCAGGCTGAGGGAGCGATGGCAGGTCTCGCCTTGCTGGACGACCGGCCTGATTATCGACGGTCGATCCCGACCAAGGTTCTCGAATACATGTCGAGGGGAATTCCGGTGGTCACAACACCGAACCCGGTGGCTAGCCGAATCGTGGAAGAGTCAGCAGCGGGGATCGTTGTCCCGTACCGAGATCCGGAGGCCGTTGCCGAGGCGGTGGTTCGATTACGTGATCCGGTCGTGCGGGAGGAGATGGGGCGCAATGGCCGGCAGGCGATTCGCGCTTGTTACGACTGGACGGAGGATGCAGGCCGGATGCTCGGCTTCGTGGACGAGGTCGTGTCGAAGGTCGGTGCTGGAGGGTGGTGTCGTGGTCCGGGTCGGAAGCAGGCCAGTCGGTAGATTGTTGGATGCCGGGAGCGATCCTGGTTGCAACGGTTTAGTCGTTGTGTGATCGGGGATGACTATGGCTGATGACGACTTCTTCACCACCTACTTCTCGGCGATCGCCGAGAGTGTGGAGACCGCCGATTCGGGCGATCTGGAGAGGTTCGCCTGCATCGTCCGGGCGGTGGCCGATCAGGGCGGCAAGGTGATTCTGGTGGGAAACGGGGGAAGCGCAGCGATGGCTAGTCATGTGGCCGTTGACCTGACGAAGGCTGCCGGAATACGAGCTGTCAACTTCAACGAGGCCGACCTTTTGACGTGCTTCGCGAACGACTACGGGTACGAGAACTGGGTGCGCGAGGCTCTACGGGCCTACGCGGATCCGGGGGACCTGGCCATCCTGATCAGTAGTAGCGGACAGTCGCCGAATATTCTGCGTGGGTCCGAGCAGGCTAGGGAGATGGGATTGTCGGTCGCCTGCCTGTCTGGCTTCTCTGAGGACAACCCTCTACGCGGTCGGGGAGACGTGGATCTCTGGGTAGACAGTCATTCGTACAACGTGGTGGAGATGACCCATCACATCTGGTTGCTCTCGGTGGTCGACCATTTGATCGAAACCGCGGACTGAGGGTTGGTGGGACAGTTGGGGGCCGTGACGGCGCTCCTTCTGGCAGCCGGACGAGGGAAGCGTCTCCGTCCGCTGACTGAGCACTGGCCCAAGCCCCTCATGCCTGTGAACGGTAGGCCATTGCTGGAGCACTGGCTCGGGTACATGAGGGAAGTGGGTGTCGACGAAGTGGTGGTGAATGTGCACCATCATGTTGATGAGATGCTGAGGTTCCTCGAACGCCCCATATTCCGTGGTTGGGTGCACCCGTCGGTGGAAGAGGAGATCTTGGGGACAGCAGGTGCCGTCCGCTTCAACCGGGAGAAGCTCAGCGGCGAGTCGGTGATCGTGGTCCACGCCGACAACCTGTGCCGGTGCGACTTCAGCGACTTTGTGGACTTCCACCGTCGACGTCGTCCAGCTCACACGGACATCACGATGATGACCTTCGAGGCGGAGGCACCTGAGGCCTGCGGGATTGTGGAGACTGATGCCGATGACGTCGTGGTCGGTTTCCACGAGAAGGTCCTAGACCCCCCTGGACGGAGAGCGAACGGAGCGGTCTACATCCTGGATCGGACGGTAGTGGACTGGATCGTCGAGCATCCTGAGGTGACCGATTTCAGCACCGAGGTGATTCCGGAGTATCTCGGAGGCATCGCCGCTTGGCATAACTCCGGGGTTCACCGAGACGTCGGCACACCGGAGATGCTTGATCGAGCCCAGCGGGATGCAGTGTCGCCCGCGATCTTGGAAATGGCCCCCGATGATGAGTGGTCGGCGTGGTTCTCGGGTCATCCGATCCACTCCATGGTCAAGGCACTCAGTTTCGGTGAGGTCGAGCGATGAGTGCACAGCGCTTTCTCGTGATCGGGAGCAACTCCTTCACCGGTTCACATTTCGTCCGTCACCTTCTGGACAAGGGCCTTGAAGTGGTGGGTGTCAGCAGGTCGGATGAGCCTGCTGAGGTCTTCCTTCCCCACCGTTGGGGCCCTTGCGAGGGGTTCCGATTCCATCGGATCAACCTGAACCATGATCTGGACCGCCTGATGGAAGTGGTCGAGGCTCAGGGCTCGACGCATGTGGTCAACTTCGCCGGTCAGGGCATGGTGGCCCAGAGCTGGGACCGTCCGACGGACTGGTACCAGACCAACGTCGTGGCCCAGGTGGGACTGCACGATCGTCTCCGTCGAGTACCGACACTTGAGAAGTACGTCCATGTCTCCACCCCAGAGGTCTACGGGTCGGTCGACGGTCCGATGGTCGAAGGTGCGGCATTTGCTCCGACCACGCCCTATGCGGTCTCGCGTGCTGCCTGCGACATGCACCTCCAGACCTTCTTTGAGGCCTACGACTTCCCCGTGGTATTCACCCGTGCTGCCAATCTCTACGGACCCGGCCAACGGCTCTATCGGATCGTTCCGAGGGCAATGCTGTGCCTTCGGTTGGGACAGCGGCTTCCCCTGCATGGAGGAGGTCTGTCGTTACGCAACTTCGTGCATGTGGTGGATGTCGCATCAGCGACTCTCAAGGTCGCCGTCGATGGCGAGCATGGCGAGGCCTACCATGTCGCTGGTAGGGAGGTGGTGTCGATCAGGGATCTGGTCTACCGGATCTTTCGCCTCGCCGGGGTGGACCCTCGTGACTTGGTTGATGAAGTCCCCGACCGAATGGGCAAGGACCATCGGTACGAGCTGGATTCTGGAAAGGTCCGGAACGATCTCGGCTGGGTGGACGAGATCACGCTGGATGAGGGACTGGTAGATACGATGCGGTGGCTTGACGTCAACCTTGAGACGTTGAGCCAGGTTTCCGTCGAATATTCGCACAAGCCATAGCGGTACTGGGTCTAGGGGGTCAGTGATGGCGGATCGGTTCAGAATCGACAGTCACAAGTTGACCTATCACCCAGGACGGGTGCAGGCGATCCTGGATGCAGGTGATGACTGGGAGCGGTACCGGGACCTCGAGCCGATCTACGCGGAGATCTCCACTGCAGGATCCTGCAATCATCGGTGCACCTTCTGTTCGGTCGACTATCTCGGTTACAAGCGCGTGTTCCTTCGGCGCGAGGTGATGCAGCGCTTCTTCGAATCCGCGCAGAATCTCGGGCTGAAGGCGGTGATGTTCGCTGGTGACGGCGAACCGATGCTGAATCCCGACATCATCGAGATCGTGGGGGATGCCCACGACAACGGCATAGAGACCTCGTTCACCACCAATGCCGTACCGATGAAGCAGAAGTTCATCGAGGGGGCTCTGCGCAAGGTCTCGTGGGTCAAGGTATCGATGAATGCCGGAAACGCTGAGGCCTATGCGGCGATCCACCAGACGGCAGAGAAGGACTTTGAACGGGTCTGGGCCAACCTGGAGATGGCGGTCGAGTACCGGCAGGACAATGGGGTGTCCACAGCCCTCGGCGTCCAGTCGCTCATCCTGCCGGACAATCTGGAGACTCTTGACGAGTTGGTTTCCCGCGCTGAGTCGACCGGGTTGGACTACGTGGTGCTCAAGCCCTACGTGCACAACGTGTACATGGTACAAAAGAGTTACAGCCACCTCGACTACACCGCGAAGCAGTATCTCGAAACGGTCCAGGACCTTCAGCAACGCTACGACGGTGATGAGTTCCACGTGGTCGCCCGGACGAATGCCTTGGGCAAACTGATCGTTAAGGATGAGGAGTCGTATTCCACCTGCCTGAGTACGCCTTCTCTCTGGTTCTACGTGTCGGGAACAGGAGAGGTGTACGCGTGTGGAGCGCACGTCGGCAATCCCAACTTTCTGTTGGGCAACATCTACGACGATCCGATCGAGTCGATTTGGAAGTCTGAGGAACGGAAGTCCTGCTGGGGCTACGTGAAGGAGGACCTCGACCTCTCGATTTGTCGGAACAACTGCAGGATGGACGAGGCAAATCGCTATCTAGACCAGTTGGTGGAAACGCCGGTGCTCCATAAGAACTTCATCTGACATGGGTATTGAGATCGACCTGATGGAGAACTATCCGCGGACCAAGCGAAACCTCGACGAGCGCCTGCAGGAGAAGACGGAGCAGGATCGACTCGTCGCCAGACGTTTTGGCAGGGAGTTCTTTGATGGCGATCGCCGTAACGGCTACGGAGGCTTCACCTACCACCCGAGGTTTTGGCAACCAGTGGTGCCTACCTTCCAGGACTTCTACGGGCTCACGGCTGAGCACTCCCTTCTCGATGTCGGATGCGCCAAAGGTTTCATGTTGAAGGACTTCGCTGAGGTGATCCCCGGCCTCGAGGTTGCTGGTATAGACATCAGCGAGTACGCGATCTCAAACGCCGTGGAGGGTGCTGAGGCTGTCGTCCAAGTTGCCGATGCGAGGGAATTGCCCTTCGAGGATGACTCGTTCGATCTCGTTGTGTCGATCAACACCCTTCACAACTTCCAGCGGGATGGAGTGATCCAGTCGCTCCGGGAAGTCCAGCGGGTGAGCCGCCAGTGGTCCTTTGTCGTGCTTGATGCCTACCGTGACGAGGAGGAGCGACGTCGGATCGAGGCATGGAACCTCACGGCGTTGACGGTTCTCTCGACCGATGAGTGGAAGGGTCTCTTCGCCGAGGCTGGTTACGACGGCGATTTCTTCTGGTTCATACCGTGACCGTTGCGTCGACGGAGCAACAGGAATTGTTGCGAGAGATGTTGAGGATCCGCATGGTCGAGGAGGCGATCGCCGACCTCTATCCGGGGCAGGAGATGCGTTGCCCGGTCCATCTGAGTATCGGCCAGGAGGCGCCGGCGGTGGGTGTCTGCCATGTCCTCGGTGATCAGGATCTGGTCGTGTCGGGGCACCGGAGTCATGCCCACTACCTAGCCCGAGGGGGTGACCTTGGCCGGATGCTCGCAGAGTTGTACGGACGGGCTTCGGGGTGCACCGGTGGCCTTGGTGGTTCGATGCACCTCACCGACCCTGAAGCCGGTTTTCTGGCTGCGACTCCAATCGTCGGGAGTTCGATCCCGGTTGGAGTCGGTGCCGCCTTAACAGCCCAGAGCCGGGGAACCGATCAGGTGATCGTTGTGTTCCTTGGGGATGCGGCTATGGAAACCGGCGTACTTCACGAGAGTATTAACTTCGCAGTGGTTCGGAATCTGCCGGTTCTCTTCTGCTGCGAGGACAACCTGTACTCCGTGTATTCGCCCATGTCAGTCCGCCAACCTGCCAGTCGGACGATCCATGATCTCGCAGCAGGCCACGGGATTCGAGCGGCAGCGGGGAATGGCAATGACGTGGAGGAGGTCGTGTCCCTGGCCGGAGAAGCCCGGGCGGCCATTCGGTCCGGAGCCGGCCCGTTCTTCCTCGCCCTTTCGACCTACCGCTGGCGCGAACACTGTGGCCCCTACTACGACAACGACATCGGGTATCGGACGCCCAAGGAGTTCGAGTCCTGGAAGGCGAACGATCCAATCGAGGTGCTGGCGAGTCGTTCGGCATGGACTGGCCGGGAGGAAGCGACGTTGGTGATCGAGGCGGAGATCCGACAGGCGGTGGACTTCGCTATGGCGAGCCCCTTCCCAGACGCTGATACGGCTCTCTTGCCGGCATCGGAACTTTGATGACCAGGAGGATCGGCTACGGCGAGGCAATACGCGAGGCCCTCGATCAGGCACTGGCTGCCGATCCTGATGTGATGGTGATGGGCCTTGGGGTTCCTGACCCGAAGGGTGTGTTCGGGTCGACGCTCGGGTTGCAGGAGAAACATGGTCCGGATCGTGTCTTCGATATCCCACTTTCTGAGAACGCTGTCACCGGAGTGGCGTTGGGGTGCGCCACTACCGGGCTCAGGCCTGTGCTCGTGCACCAACGGGTGGACTTCACACTCGTTTCGTTCGAGCAGGTCATCAACCAGTTGGCGAAGTGGCGCTTCATGTTCGGTGGGCGGCTATCGGCGCCCGTGTTGATCCGGATGATCATAGGGAGGGGCTGGGGACAAGGTCCACAGCACTCCCAGAGCCTGCAGGCGCTCTTCGCTCACGTACCAGGGTTAAGTGTCATCATGCCGACGACTCCCTCAGACGCCAAGGGGATGATCACTTCGGCCATAGAGTCGGACGATCCCGTCGTATGTCTCGAACATCGGTGGCTCTATCAGATTCGTGATGAGGTGGCGATCGACAGGTATCGGGTGCCGTTGAATCGTGCTCGGGTGATGCGAAGTGGTTCCGATGTGACTCTGGTCGGCGTCTCGTACATGGCTCTCGAGTGTTTGACGGCAGCTGAGATGCTGGAGGGTGCCGGGGTCTCGGCCGAGGTGATCGATCTGCGGAGCATCCGCCCACTAGATGATGAGACCATCCTGGACTCGGTGAACCGGACGGGCCGACTCCTCACGGTCGACAACGGTCACGTGGTGGGAGGGATCTCCGCGGAAATTACCGCAATGGTTGTTGAGCGGTCATTCGATCAATTAAAGGCCGCGCCCGGGCGTATGGGTTTTCCTGATCACCCGACACCCACGACGCCGTCCTTGGCCGATGGCTACTATCCGCTTCCCCACGAAATTGCCGAGGCTGCTGCCCGTCTGGTGGGAGTGGGACAGACCTTCGAGCCGGGCGAATTGGGTGATCGCCGACTCGATCAGCCTGATCCGAGTTACGAGGGGCCATTCTGATCGTCGTGACTGGCAATCAGGTCGTCAACGACGGGGGAGACGGTCTCGGGATTGTTCCGCGGCATAGTCTTCAAGGGCTGGGTGCTGCGCTGTGACGAGTGAGGAAGCAATGGGCATGGATGCAACTCTTCCCGGATTCGGGATGGCGGCCATCCTGGTCGAGCAGCGGTCTCCGCTGGTCATCGACGAGGTTGGTCTTCCGACGGCGTTGGATGTGGGCCAGGTCCTGGTCAGGTTGCACTACAGCGGTATCTGTGGATCTCAAATCGGCGAGATCGATGGTGTCAAAGGTCCTGATCGTCACTTGCCCCACCTACTTGGGCACGAGGGCTCTGCGACGGTGTTGGAGGTGGGGCCGGGCGTCTCCACCGTGCAGGTTGGTGATCTCGTGGTCCTCCATTGGCGGCAGGGCAAGGGAATAGAGGCGGTGCCCCCTGTCTACGACTGTTCGGGCAGGTCGGTGAACGCCGGCTGGGTAACCACCTTCAACGAATTTGCCGTCGTTTCAGAGAATCGCTGTACGACAGTCCCTCCAGATACCGATCGACAGTTGGCGGCCTTGTTTGGTTGTGCGGTGACCACCGGATTCGGCGTGGTTGAGAACAATGCCCGGGTCCGGGCCGGAGAGTCCGTGGTGGTGTACGGCAGTGGGGGCGTGGGACTCAGCATCGTGCAGGCTGCGGCAATGCACGGGGCCCGAGTCATTATCGGGGTGGATCTGCATCCAGCACGCTTGGACCTTGCTGCTGAAATGGGGGCGACTCACCTGATCGATGGTGGTGATGACGGAGTAGAGGAGCGTCTTGCCGACATTCTGGGAGATGGTGGGGCGGATGTCTTCGTTGACAACACCGGTCTTCCGTGGGTCGTGGAGATGGGCTGTCGCCTAACGTCGACCAAGGGCCGAGTTGTCATGGTGGGGGTCCCGAACTCAGGAGACCAGGTGAGCCTTTCTCCTCTGCCGTTGTACTTCGGCAAGGAACTGACCGGATCTCATGGGGGTGAAGCGGAGCCTTCGTCAGACATTCCGAGGCTTATGGGGCTACTCAACGTAGGTGCTCTGGAGCTGGACAGCTTGATCAGCGCGGTTCTACCGCTTGTTGATATCAACGACGCGATCAGGTCCATTCGGTCGGGAGAATTGGCTGGGCGATGCCTGCTCGCGTTCGACGAGGGTTGAGAGGCGTGAGCTGGTGGATTCTCGCTCTGAAGGCTTCACGGTGACTCGTACGGTCTTTGTTTCGGGGAATTTCAACATTCTCCATCCCGGCCATCTTCGACTTCTCCGGTTTGCTCGGGATCTAGGGGAATTTCTGATCGTTGGTGTTCAGAGCGATCGGATTGCAGGTGATGCTGCCCACATCGGTGAGGACCTTCGGCTGGAGGGAGTCCAGAGCATCGGTTTCGTCGATCAGTGTTTCCTTTTTGACGAGGATGTCGAAGCCGTTGTTGGGCGCCTTCGACCAGATGTGGTTGTGAAGGGGAAGGAGCATGAGGGTGGCCCGAACCCCGAGGCCACTGTCTTGGCGAAATACGGGGGCCAGTTGGTCTTTAGTTCCGGAGAGGCGGTGTTCTCGTCTGTCGACCTCCTGCGCCGGGACCTTGACTTCCAGCACTGGAATGTTGACGTACAGCCGTCGGATTACTTGAGGCGTCATGGGATAGGGGTTGATGGGCTCCTCCCGATCATCGAGAGGTTCAAGGGTCTCGGTGTCTGTGTGGTCGGAGACTTGATCGTCGATGAGTACGTCACCTGTGATGCGCTTGGAATGTCACAGGAGGACCCAACGGTCGTGGTTACTCCGGTTGATACAGAGAGATTTGTCGGTGGTGCCGGAGTGGTCGCGGCACATGCGGCTGGGTTGGGGGGGAGAGTTCACTTGCTGAGCGTTACTGGAGAGGATGATGCGCGGGAGTTCGTGCTTGAGGAACTGGCCGCTCGCGGGGTGGATATGAAACTTCCTGTTGATGCCACTCGACCGACTACGAGAAAGCAGCGGTTTCGTGCTGGGGGGATGACTCTCCTACGGGTCAGCCATCTCCATCAGGGATCGATCGACAGAGATCTCCAGGACCAGCTGTTCAGGAACTTTGAAGAAGTGGTTGCCGAGTGCTCGTTGCTCGTGTTCTCCGATTTCAATTATGGGTGCCTTCCGCAGGGTCTTGTCGATCGGATGATGGCGGTTTCCAGGGAGGCAGGACTGTTCGTCGCCGCTGACAGTCAGAGTTCTTCCCAGGTTGGGAATGTCGCACGGTTCAGGGGAGTGGATCTCCTGACTCCGACTGAGTACGAGGCACGGGTCAGCCTTAGGGACCGAGAGGATGGCCTAGTGGTTCTGGCCGAGAGGCTCCGGATCGAGTCTTCGGCCAGAAACATCATCTTGAAGATGGGGACTGAGGGGGCACTTCTCCACATTGAAGGACTAGACGGGGAGATCCATACTGATCGAATTCCGAGTCTCAACCGCACGCCGCGAGATCCAGCCGGAGCCGGCGATTCGCTTCTAATCAGTAGCTCCATGGCGATGGCGGCAGGTGCGACTCCGTGGGAGGCCGCGTATCTGGGTTCAGTGGCAGCGGCAATCCAAGTGGGCCGACTGGGAAACTCGCCGTTGTCGGCCAGGGACCTGCATCGTGAACTCGCCTAGAGGAGCCAGCACCCGTTCATCTGGGTGCTGCTCGGATTCCATGAGGATTTCAATATGTTTGCTCCAGTTCAGGGCCACCGGGACTCTGTCGGTGAGATCTGACGGCGGCATTTCCTCTCCTGGGCATGGAGGCCTGCCATGGTCTCGATGAGAGATTTCCGACAGGCCGTTCGGAACCTCCTCTTGCGAAGTCATTTCGGCAGGCACGTTTTGGTGCCGGCTATCCAGAGTGCGTATGACCGCCTGCCCTTTGTTGACTGGAGGGCCAAGAGGTACGCGGCGACCGAGGGTCGCAGGCTTAAGAAGTTCTTAGAAGGCGATAACGAAGATTACACGGTGGTGTTTGACGTCACTAGTTTTGGTGGCCTTTGCTACACCATGGGGATTGCAAGATATATCTTGGCCAAAGGTCGTTCATGCCACTTTGTTTTTATTGATCGCGGAATTGTTCCAGATTTCTACGAGTCAGCTGCTGTGATTGCCGAGGCCCTCCTCCGGGGAGATAAGGCCTCCTTGAGTTGCCTAAGTTGGAGGGATTTCAAGTCCAGCTTGGAAAACGAAGATAAGGATGCTGTGTTGGTGTTTGATGACTACACGCGATCTAATCGGTCGTGGTATCCGGCTGCCTTCAACTTATTGAATTGGTTGATGGCTGATGCCGGGGATGAAGTGCAGGATATGACTCTTTATCGGCGAGTCGAATTCAAGCGACCTGATTTGGTGCCAAAGAATCAGCCTTATATTACCTGGCATTGCCGGTATCATCCAGAGATTGATGAGGGGAGACGTGCTTCGAGAGAAGAGTTTTTACATAGCTATAAACTCTTGGTGTCTAGGTATCCAAATCATCGAATAGTTATTGTGTCGGATCTAGTTGGCTGTGATTATTACCGAAATCTTGCTGAGAAACTGGACATCGAAGAATTAATCTTTAGCAAGAATAGGAACTTACCTAGTAGTGATTTTCTGACAGATGTTGGACTCATCATGTGGAGTGATTTCTTTTATGCGTACCGTGCTGGCGGAATCGGATGTTTCCCCCAACTCTCCCGAATGCCGTACCTCATGATCCAGCCGGTCTGTGAGGAGGTCTTCTGGGATCGTGAGCGTCTCTGCTCTTGGCAGAGAGAGAATCAGGTATATGTGAAGGTAGCGAAGCATCAATTCGTGAAGGACCGGTCCACGGACCTCGCGTATATTCCGGGGGCGTAGGTGTTGTATCCGATCCCACGCACCAGGGATTCCATGGACGTCAGACAGCGAGCTCCGAGATGACCGTCCTCGTCACGGGAAACCTTGGGTACATCGGGTCGGTGCTCACTCCTTTTCTCAAACGACGGGGATACGAGGTTCGCGGACTGGATAGCGGCCTGTTTGCCGATTGCACGGTGACCGTTGCTCAAGCACCTGACGCGCAGATCTTCCGTGACATCCGGGATGTTGAGATGGCCGATCTGGAGGGTGTTGACGGTGTCATCCATCTTGCAGGATTGTCGAATGATCCGCTCGGAGAACTCGATGGCTCATTAACCCAGGCCATCAACTACGAGGGAACCGTTCGCCTGGCAGAACTTGCTCGTAGGGCGGGAGTACTTAGGTTCGTCTACGCCTCGTCTCAGAGCATGTATGGGATCTCTGCTACGGGCCAGGCTCTCGACGAAGACCTCAGCGAGAAAAATCCGCTGACGGCGTATGCACGTACCAAGTGGGAGGCGGAACTCGCTCTCATGTCGATGCGTGCCTCTGGTTTCGAGGTGACGGCCTTCCGGCCGTCGACCGTGTTCGGGGCCAGCCCTCGTCTCCGATGCGACATCGTGTTCAACAATTTTGTGGCCTGCGCATTCACCACTGGGGCCATCGAGATTAAGAGCGATGGGACTCCACGCCGACCAGCGGTTCATATTCTTGACGTCTGTCAGGCCTTCGTCGCTGGGCTGGAGGCAGATGCTGATTTGGTGGACGGGCGGGCATTCAACGTCGGCGTTGCCGATGGGAACTACACGGTTCGGGAACTTGCTCTCGCTGCCCAAGCTTCCGTTCCTGGGTCAACGCTCGTTTTTACTGGAGAACACGGATCCGATTCACGTACGTATACGGTTGGTTTCGACCGGATTCTCTGTGAACTTCGTGATCACTTTGTTCCTTCGTGGGATCTGACGCGAGGTGGAGCTGAACTTAGCGGGTTCTTTGGCGATGTTGGATTTACCGAGGAGCATTTCCGGAGCGGCGTCTGTAATCGAATGGTACGGATTCAGGAATTGCTCGTGACGGGCAGGCTTGACGCGTCGCTCCGAGTGGGGAAGGCCTGAGACATGTTCAATGTCGTTGATGCGTGTCGGGTCTGTGGCTCTGGTGGGCTTCAGGATGTGCTCGACCTTGGCGCACAGCCACCCGCTAATCATCTGAGGCGACCTGATGAGGTGCCGCCCGACGCCGTGCCGCTTGACCTTCAGATATGTGGGAACTGTGAGACAGCGCAGATCACTGCGACTATCGACCCCGAGGTGCTGTTTGGCACGTATCTCTGGGTGACTGGAACCTCAGCGGGGGCGAATGCCTATAGTTCGGTATTCGTCAACCGGGTGGAGTCGATTCCGGGTCTGCGAGACCCCAGCGGCGGGGGGGACCCCCGTTCGGTGATCGAGATCGCCAGCAACGACGGAACTTTTCTCCGGCGGTTCTCGGAGCGCGGTTGGACGGTGCTGGGTGTAGATCCGGCAGTGAACATCGCCGATCGGGCGCATGCCGACGGTATCCCGACCCGTTGTGACTTCTTCGGTGTGGATGTGGCGACTGAGATCGTCGCAGATCAGGGTCACGCGGATGTGGTGGTTGCTCGAAACGTGGTTCCCCATGTCGCTGATATCCACTCGGTGGTCGAGGGCCTCGCCGTCGCCGCTGGTGACGATGGGGTAGTGGTGATCGAGGCGCACGATGCACAGGTCATCTTGGATGAACTTCACTACGACTCCATCTATCACGAGCATTTGTTCTACTTCTCGCTCTCCACGCTTTGCTCGCTTTGTCGGCGGCATGGTCTTGAGGCATTCGACGTTCATTCCAGTCCGATCAGCGGTGGATCGCAGGTGGTGTTTTTGTCGCGGCGGATCCGAGAGCCATCTGAGCGTTTGTCTAGGGCGGCGGACCAGGCCTGTTCTGAGGATCAACTGCAGGCATGGTCGACCTTCGCCGCCGACTCGAGGTCGCATGCTGAGGCATTACGCGAAGTGGTTATCGACGCCGGAGAGAAGGGGAAGGTGATCGGGTACGGGGCCTCAGCGCGGAGTTCGACGATGTTGAATTTTGCGGGTCTCGGCAACGTCGAGATCAGTGCGATTATCGACCAGAACCCGTTGAAGCATGATCGTTTGACGGCTGGGACCGACATCCCGATCGTTTCTCTGGAAGCGGGTCTGGAGCTGCTGAACCCTCCGGACACGGTTCTCTTGCTCGCATGGAACTTCCGCGATGAAATTCGACGGAACCTTGTTTCAAATGGGTTTGAGGGTCAGGTGATCGTGCCTCTCCCCGGCGAGGTCCGGGTCATATGAACGTGGAGGAAACCACCATCTCGGGGGTGTATCGGATCCATCCGCGGGTTCATGTGGATGGCCGGGGCGAATTCTGGCGGGCCTTCTGTCGCGAACAACTTGGGCTACTCGGGATCGGATTCGATGTGTGCCAGAGCAACGTCTCGGTGAATCAACACCGGCATACTCTGCGGGGGTTTCACTACCAGCGGCCGCCGTCTGCTGAGCAGAAGATCCTGACTGTGGTTACCGGGTCGGTTGAAGTGGCGATTGTTGATGTTCGTGGTGATTCAGCGACCTGTGGCCGCCACGAGATCTTTCGCTTTGATGATGGGGACCGGTCGTCGCTCCTCGTTGCGGCTGGATGTGCTACCGGGTTTCTGACACTTGCTGATCAGACCATCGTGCACTATCAGATGAGCGACTTCTATCAGCCGGACGCATACACCGGTTTCAGGTTCGATGACCCCCAGGTTGGTGTTCGATGGTCGGCGGAACCAGCGGTCATCTCGGAGCGGGACCTAGAACTGGGGCCGTTCGTGGTTAGCGAGCCGTGAGGGTACTCGTCACTGGCGCCACGGGATTTCTCGGCCGACATGTTGGCCCGGCACTTTCGTCGGTAGGACATGATGTTCTTGGGACGACGCGGAGACCGGATCGGATAGGTGGTCCTGAATCGCGATTGGCCCTGTTGCGGATGGACGGTGATTTATCCGACCGGATCAGGAACTACGAACCGGAGGTCGTGGTCCATCTTGTGTGGGATGGGATACCGGACTTCGGAGCCGAACGATGCCAGGAGAACCGGCGGTCACAGGAGGCGTTTTTCCAACAGCTGTTGGAGATCTCCTCGGTCAGGCGTGTCGTAGTTGCGGGGACCTGTCGGGAATACGGCGACGAGGTGGATCGTGCACCTGGGAGCATGAGGTCGTCCCCGGTCGATGACTTCGGCGAGGCGAAGGACGGCCTGCATCGGTCGCTCCGAGCCTGGTGCGACCTGCAGGCGGTAACACTGGTCTGGCTCCGAATCTTCTACGCCTACGGTTCTGGTCAGCGGCCTGAGAGTCTGATCCCATCGATCATCGAACAGGTCGGGTCCGGCACGTTGCCACGGGTCGGAAATCCCGAAGGAAGGCATGACTTTGTCCACGTCGATGACGTGGCGGCAGCATTCGTGGCGTCCATTGGATGTCCGGAACCGCCACCAGTGGTGGACATCGGATGGGGACGGACTCACCGGGTCGCTGATGTGGTGGAAATGGTCTCAGCGGTGATTGGTGGCGGGGAGGTTTTCGCAGCGACGAGAACCCACTCCCGTGGTGGCTTGCAGGCGGACCGACTCACGGGAGGATTACTTGGATGGCATCCGACCGTGGGGTTGGCCCAAGGGGTCAGGGCCATGCTCCGTGACGCAGGCCTCGTGTCTCCATGAACAGTTCAGTCCTTCTGCCGTCTCAGGTGGCGGTTCTATGTGGGGGATTGGGAACACGCCTCCTTCCGCTCACCGCTGATCGACCCAAGCCGATGGTGGAAGTGGCTGGCCGACCATTCCTAGAACACTTGCTCGAGCAGTTCGCTGAACAGGGAATCACCAGATTCGTCTTGATGACGGGTCATCTGAGTGAACAGATCGCCGACCACTTCGATGATGGCGCCAGTCGCGGGTGGAGAATCCAGTATTCCGATGGGCCGGCGTGGTGGGAGACGACGCGGCGGCTACACGAGGCGCTTCCATTATTGGATGAACGGTTCTTGTTGGTCTATTCAGACAACTTCGCGCCGGTTGATCTTCCAGCGCTGGCCGAGAGGCACAGAGCGAACGATACGGCCATCACTGTGACGCTGAAGAGCAAGCATCAGGGGAACATAGGACTTGGGCCGGATGGATTGGTCGCCCTCTATGACCCTGATCGAGAGGCAGACGGCCTGGACCATGTCGAGATCGGCTACATGATGGTTGAACGAGACCGGGCGAAGCCGTTGTGGGCGGCCGTACAGGGCCAACCAGACATCAATTTCTCGCAGGTACTGCGGCAGGCAGCAGTTGCCGGGGAACTTGGGGGGTACGTGCCCGGTGGCCCCTACTTCAGCGTGTCCGATCCTTCGAGGCTTGAGGTGACGCGTAATGCCCTAGGTGCCCGGAAGGTTTTGTTGATCGACCGGGACGGCACGATCAATCGGTCCGTGGGGCGTGGACAGTACGTGTCGACCTGGGAGGAGTTCGAGTTCCGAGAAGACACCGTGGAGGCGATGGAGACTCTCGCATCGGAGGGCTACTCGTTTATCGTGATCACCAACCAGGCGGGAATCGCTCTTGGACTCGTGGACCCGATGGAGGTCGATCGAATCCACGAGCACATGGTGGTGGAACTGGCCGGCAGGGGCATTCCTGTCCTTGATGTCTACGTCTGTCCCGATCACTGGGATTCCGGCTCGAAACGTCGTAAGCCGGCACCAGGAATGTTCTTTGAAGCGGCCATAGATCATGCTCTTCTGCTCGACCGGGTGCTCTACATCGGTGACGACATTCGTGACTGCCAGGCTGCCGTCGCAGCCGGGTGCGGTATGGTTTTTCTTGCTGACGAGGCGATGAGTCACGATCTGCCGGTAAGCCGACATCATCAGTCTGTGCACAGCTCGCTTCTTGGAGCGCTCGATGCCATTCGGGCCCTCCATCCTTAAGGTTAGGAGCCCTCACGCCTGTGATTATCTGTCGGACGCCGCTTCGCATCAGTTTCTTCGGTGGGGGTACCGATCTTCGGTCCTACTACCGGTCGAAGCCTGGCCGGGTGATCAGTACCGGCATCCAGAGATACCTGTATGTCGTCGTCCGCTATCAGGCAGAGTTCGTTGAACATCGATACCGGATCAACTGGAGTAGAACCGAGTTCTGTGACGAGATTGACGAAATCCAGAATCCAATAGCGCGCGAGGTGTTTCGGAAATTCAACGTGGAGAAACCGATCGAGTTGACCACGTTCTCCGACATCCCTGCTGGAACCGGCCTCGGATCCTCTAGTGCCTTCAGCGTCGGATTGGTCAACGCTCTTCATGCGTTAAACGGCGATCGCGTCACGAAGTACACGCTGGCCACCGAGGCCGCGGCCATTGAGTTGGACATTCTTGAGCGGGCTATGGGTAAGCAGGATCACTTTGCGGCCGCATACGGATCATTGAACGTCTACACGTTCAATGTCGACGAGACGGTCACGGTCGAGCCCGTGTACTACGACCCCGATGTCGTCGAATCTCTGAACTCCAGCCTGATGCTTTTCTACGTGGGCGACCAGCGCGACGCGTCCGATCTGCTAGAGACTCAGGCAGCTGCCACTGCCGAAAAGAAGGGCGTCCTTTCGGCCATGAGTGACATGGTCGATCCGATGGTTGAGATCCTGTCTGGTAGAGGCGATCTTTCAGATGTCGGTCCGATGCTCCATGAGAGCTGGCTGCTTAAGCGTTCTATCACGGCCCGGATCTCGAATGACGAAATCGACATGGCGTACGGACGGGCAATGGAAGCCGGCGCTGCAGGTGGGAAACTGGTTGGTGCCGGTGGCGGGGGATTCCTGATGTTCTTCGTGGAACCTTCACGGCAGGCTGATGTAGCTACCGCTCTTGCCGGAAGGCCATTCATCAAGCCCCGGTTCGACACGGCTGGCTCTCGAATCACCTACTACGAGCCAGACCGCCTAGTTTGATTCGTCTAGCTCCTGGGCCAGATGACATAGGGAAGAAAGAGTTGACTCCCAGTGCACCGTCAGGGCTGACTAGACCGTGATCAGTTTGGTATGCGTACCGAGCTGTTCGATCAGACTGCCAATCTCTGCCGCATAGTTTGGGTTCATGACAAGGACCGTGCTGTTTCCGATACCTTTCAGCCAATCGGGAGAATGAATCTGTAATCCCGACGTAGCGGCATAGCGACCCTGCTTGGCCCTGTTCATGTCAATCCCACCTGAAATCAGGCCCTCTGGAAGCAAAGATGCCAAGATGGTGCCCTTGCCCGACATCCCCCAGAGAACGAACCGATCAGGGCCTTCGGCCAACTCGCTGATGGTGGTGAGCTGGTCGGCCTCGATTGCCATATAGGCCTGGACCGCAGCGAGTTCGAAGTCGGCATTTCCGACTTGGGTTGGAGGGGGGCGATGAGCGTCAGGATGGCAAATCGCCCACTGGTACTGGTCGCCGAACGAACGTTGCTGGTCGACCACTAGGAAGCCTGCCGTCTCCAAAGTAGAGCGAAGCGTCGGTAGCGTGAAGTAGTTGCAGTGCTCGTAGGTGAAATCCCAGAACGCACCGTTCGCCAGGATCCAGGTGAAATCTGGTACCTCGATAAAGAACGGCGCGTCAGGAACAGCCTCGCGAAGGCTGGTCAGAAATCTCACTGGGTCATCGATGTGCTCTAGCACGTGTCGCAGAATTACGAGCCGTGTATCTGGCAAGAAACTCATATTCTCGGCGGTTCCCTTGGTGAGACGGAAGTTGCCGTCCTCTATCGGGTGGCAACTTGGATCAATGCCGACGCCCGACACATCGGGTGCTGTTTTGCACAGGGCCTTTAGAAACTCTCCGTTGCCGCAGCCGATGTCATACACGGCCCCACCGTCTAATTCGAATCTACGATGCAATGAGTAAATAAGTTCCTCGTAATAGGTCTCGAATACCGCTGATTCGACGCGATTGTCGTAACTCGAGTCATAAGCCATGAGGTCCGGTTCGAAGTTTCCGTTGTATGAGAAGCCGCAGGACCGGCAGGTCGCAAGGGCGAAAATGCCGACCGTCGCATTACGCGCTGCATCCCGCGTCAGGTACGTGATGTTGTTGAACACGGGCAGCGACTCCCGCCTGACTGACACCTCGGGCGATCCGCCACATATCGGACAGATCTTCACCATCCCTCCTTGCCCAACTCCAAGCCCATGGAATATTCGAGATAACTATCGGTTTGCTTACAGGCCTTGGGTCGCCGTCGCCAAGCGACCGCCATGGCGGCGCCGTGGGCCCCCAATACCGCCACCGACCACGACCACATGGGTACCCTTGTCTCCGCTCGCTAGCGGAACCTACTGGAGAATCGCTTAATGCGACAGCGGCTGTTTCCCGACTTCCATGTGATGAGTTCGACCGTTGACGACGTGAAGATACCGACGGCATCGTGAAGACAACAGCGGTCGGTGAGTTGTCTCGACTCGGCTGATCCCATGACGGTGCCATGGGGTGGAGCGACGGCCACTGAGGAGGCATGGTGTCTGGAGGCTCTGAGGTCCGTTGGCAACGTGGATTTGGCGGACCCGCTCGCGGACCTCACGGTGGTTGTTCCGTCTCGTCGACGACAGAGTTACCTGCTCCGACAGATTCGGTACTGGTCGCACCGGTCGGTTCGTCTCGTCATTGTGGACGGTTCGGAGCAGCCACTCGGACGATCGGTGCTAGATGCGCTCAAATCGCATCCGAGAATCTCATATGTCCACGACCCCCGTTCGATGTCTGTTCGCTTGCAGCGCGCCGGACAGATGATCGGAACGCCCTTTGCGGTCATGCTGGGTGATGACGAGTTTCAAGTTCCAACCGGCCTCCGGGAGTCGATCGCTGTTCTAAGAGGGAATGCCGATCTTGTTGGATGCATGGGTCAGGTCGTCGCCTTTCTCCCGGTGGGTGGCTTCCGCAGGCTTACCTTCCATCGGGGGTATCGACAGATGGAGGGTTTCGAGGTTTGTCAGGCGGACCCCGCCGACAGGCTCCTGGCGGCCTTCGAGGAGTACACCATGGCGACCTGCTACGCGGTGCTCACGACTTCAGCGTGGCGATCGTCGTGGGGAGCGGTCCTCGATTACACCTCGGGTCACGCTGCAGAGATTCAGCAGGCGATGGCCGTTCACCTCTCGGGTGGGTTCGCCACCACGAACCACCTCCAGATGCTCCGATCTGTCGAGAATCCGACCGATCCGGTCGCCGACGCCGAGGCCGATGGCAAAATCTGGTTCCCTGAGTGGTGGGAGGGGCCGGAGTTCAGTGGCGAACGGGACCGGTTCGTTACGGTGTTGGTCGAAACGTCAGTGGGTCTTGACCGCGATAGTCCGGATCGCGCTAGGTGCAGCAGATGGATCACGGATGCCGCCGCCTTCTTTGTTGACCGAAACCGTGCGGGCATAGAACAGGCGTCGATCCCGATGGAGGGACCAGGATTTGGTCGTAGAAGGTTTGAGAAGGCTCGCAACATCGTTGGCCAACTGCCGGTCGGGCTGGATCTGTTCCTCAGGAGGGTGAGGCGGCGAATCTTGCAGGCAGTAGGTCGTGGGTCGGCTGATGACTACGGTTCGGTACAGGATCTCAAGCGTCGAGCGATGGCCGACTCCATCACCGTCTCCGATGAGTTGATCCGGGACCTGAAGGAAATCGAGGAGGTGGTTACCGGATTTCACGCCCTGAGGAGGCGGAATTAGAAGTAGTTCTCCAGTAGTTCAAGGCCCCTCCAGAAGCCTTCGCCTTCGTTCTTGTGACCCTGCCAGATCTCCGGAATGAAGGACGCGCTCGGGGCGAGATCATCGAGTGCGGCGCTGAGCATCTTCCAGTCGATGTCGCCTTCGAGGATCTGGAGTCCTTCTCCATCCACACCGGAGGCATCTCCAAGGTGGAGGTGGGCTGTATGGGGTCCAACTATCTGGACGAACTCGGTGAACGACCAGTTGTGGAGGTTGCAGGCCAGTTTCGAATGGGAGGTGTCAAAGCACACCCTGTATCCGTGTCGGGTGCAGAATGAGGCGATCTCGGTGGGGTCGATGAAGAGGTTCATGAAGCGCTGTCCGCCGAAGTACCAGGGGAATGGCGGCATGGTCTGGGGTATGACCTCCACTCCACTGAGGTCCAATTCACTGAGCGCTGCGGCGACCTGCTCGTATCGCTGGTCCCTCTCGGTCTCAGGAATTAGGGCATTCTGTGTAAAACCCCCCACGCTGACGACCACTAGTGGTCGGGTGGACCGTTCGAACCAGCCCTCGAGTCGGCGGGTCACGTCCACGACACGTTGGAGGTGACCCATCGAGACTTCTCGATAGGCATCGTCTGGCGAACTCAGGTCCAACAGGTGGTCGCCCTCGAAGAGGTCGG